>DROT01000210.1 GCA_011321775.1 Gammaproteobacteria bacterium
ACGACGATCTGGACCGCGCCCGGCTCGAGGATCAGCGCGCGGCCGAGCGCTTCATGGAGGACTTCCGCCGCCTGGTGCAACGCGCGGTGGACCTGCCGGACAACGCCCCCAGCGAGACCGTGCTGGAACTCAAGGAGGCGCTGGATCGCAGTTACCAGCTCGCCTGCGCCCTGCCGGGCGACCAGACGGAGATCAAGAACGCGATCCGCAAACTGGTAGGCCTCATCATGCAATCGGTCCGCTCCGGCGCCGGCGACGACGACTACGCGCTGCGCCAGCTGGACGAGGAGGAGATCGCGCGCCAGGCACATTTCCAGTTGCAGGAGTTTCCGCTGGTGGCCGCCCTCACCCACCCCGACTCGCCCGTCGAGGCCGATGAACTCATCCCGGCGCTGCTGTCGGAAACACCAGCCGGCCTGGCCGCGGCCCTCGAACTGTTCGACGCCGCACAGCTGGCCGTGATCGCCGCTGACGCGCGGCGCTTCCTGGAGGATCGTGACCCCGAAGGGGCGCTGGCGGACGCCTGGAAGGCGCTGGCCATGATCGAGGCGTTCCGGGCTGCACCCGGGAACGACGAATGAACGGCCTGCGCAGCGGCAGAGAGATGTCATGAGCATCGATATCGATGCCGGCCGCTGGAGTGAAGGGCGGGTACACGCCCTCCGGCAATGGACCGACAAGCTCTACTCCATACAGGTCGAGGCGGAAGTCGATCCCTTCAAGGCCGGACAGTTCACCAAGCTGGCGCTGCCGATCGGCGATGAACTGGTCGCGCGTCCCTACTCCTATGTCAACGCGCCCGGCGAGACGCCGCTGGAATTCTACTTCGTGCTGGTCCCCGGGGGACCGCTGACCGCCACCCTGAGCGCCCTGAGGCCGGGTGACCCGCTGTGGGTGATGCGTCGCGCCGCGGGCTTTCTGACGCTGGACGAGGTGCCGGAAGCCCCCCACCTGTGGCTGCTGTCGACCGGTACCGCCATTGGCCCGTTCCTGTCGATACTGAAGACGGCGACAGCCTGGGAGCGCTTCCAGCGCATCATATTGGTGCACGGGGTGCGCCAGGCGCCGGAACTGAGTTTTGGCGATACCATCGACTCCATTCGCTCGCGCTACCCGCAGCGCTTCGACTTCATCCCCTTCGTCAGCCGCGAAGATACCGATTTCGCCCTCCCGGGACGCATCCCCGCGGCCCTCGAGGACGGCCGCCTGGAGCGGCGCGCCGGCCTGGAAATCAGCCCCGGACAGTCGCAGTTCATGGTATGCGGCAATCCCGCAATGGTGAAGGACACCGTGACGGTACTGCAGGCGCGCGGACTGCAGAAGAACCGGCGCCGCGCGCCCGGCCACATCACGGTCGAGAACTACTGGTAGGTCCTACCCTGGCTGCCGCAAAACTTTTATACTGGCGCGTCTCCACGGTTGGGGCTGCTCACGGTGGGCAGAGGTCGGCCTGTTCCTAGCGATTTTCATACGGATTGTGCATCGATGCGTGACAGAAGAAACCACAACAACCCGGGCTATGGCACGCATCTGCCCGACCGTCGGCGGAATCCGGACCGCCGTCACGGGGTCGGCAGCTCCACCGGCGGCTATCGCTATCCGAGCTGGCAGGAACAGAAGGTCCAGTTCTACACGCGCTACTTCTTCCTGCTGCTGGGCGTATTGTTCTTCAATGTGGTCAATGGCCTGGCACCGGCCAACTGGTCGCTCGAAGACCTGAACGTCGCCTTCGGCGTCTACTTCGTGCTCAACAGCCTGCTGTTCCTGCACGCCAGCCGCTTCCACATCCATCCGCTGCGTTATCACGTGGCCATGTGGGTGGACATCGGCATCACCTCCATCTGCGTGTACAACGATCCCTATTCGATTCCCCCGACCCTGCTGGTATTCATCATGGTGGTGCTGGGCAACGGCATGCGCTATGGCATGCGCCTGTTCGCCATGTCGCTGGTGGGATCTTTCGGCGCCGCCATGACGGTACTGATCCTGCGCCACCTCAACGACGGCCTGAGTCTGTCTCCCGGACTGCTCTTCCTCAATCTCATCGGCGGCGTCATCCTCATCTATGCCTACATCCTGATGGGACGCATCGAACGCAGCCGCCGGGAGCTGGAGCTGCACAGCAACCTCGACACCCTCACCGGGCTGCTCAACCGCCGCGCCCTGGTGGACAGTGCCACTACCATGTTCAAGCGCCTGCGGCGCAACAAACAGAAGTTCGTGCTGCTGTTCGCCGATCTCGACAAGTTCAAGGCGATCAACGACGAACTCGGCCACGCCGCCGGTGACGTGGTGCTGAAGGAGTTTGCCGACATCCTGCTCTCATCCATCCGCAGCACCGACATCGCCGCCCGCTACGGCGGGGACGAATTCGTGATGCTGCTCGAGGATACCAGCATGGACGAGGCGGAAATCGTCGCCACCCGCATCCAGAAGCAGGTCAGCCGCTGGTGCGACCTCAACGGTGTCGAGTTCAGCGTCACCTTCGGCCTCGGGGAAGCGCCCACCCACGGCGACAGTTTTTCCAGCCTGCTGGAACAGGTCGACCGCGCCCTATATCATTCGAAATCCGCGCACGCCGGCGGGGGCCTCGCCCACGCCGAGTGCCCCCCGTAGGAGCGGGCTGGCGCGGCCCCACTCCCCCAACGAAGCGAAGACCACATGGAACGAAAAGTCGATGTTGCCATCATCGGAGCCGGCAGCGCCGGTCTCTATGCCCTCGCCCAGGTGCGCCGCCGCACGAAGAACTTCGTGCTCATCGACGGAGGTGAACTCGGCACGACCTGCGCCCGTGTCGGCTGCATGCCGTCCAAAGTCCTGATACAGATCGCCGAGGACTACCACCGCCGCGCCCAGCTCGGGCGCGAAGGCATCGAGGGCGGCGACCAGCTGCGGGTATCGGGCCCCGAGGTCATGGAGCACGTCCAGGATCTGCGCGACATCTTTGTCGACAAGGTGCTGTCACACAGCACCGACGAAATGGGCGACGAATTCATCCCGGAGTATGCCCGTTTTCTCGAGCCCGGACTGCTGCAGGCCGGCGAGCAGCGAATCCGTGCGCGCAGCGTCGTGATCGCCACCGGCTCCACCCCGGTGGTGCCGCCGGCATGGAGGGACTTCGGCGACCGCATCCTCACCACCGATGAAGTCTTCGAACTCGAGGACCTGCCGGCCTCGCTGGCGGTCATCGGCCTGGGGGTGATCGGCCTGGAGCTCGGACAGGCGTTCAGCCGCCTGGGTGTGGAGGTCACCGGCGTCGACCAGCTGGAGACCATCGGACGACTGGACGATCCGGAAGTCGCCGCCAGCGCCATCCAGCTCATCGGCAAGGAATTCCCCCTGTGGCTGGGTGAGGCGGCCGCCATCGAGGAGGCGGAGGACGGACGCCTGCGGGTCAGCGCCGGTGAACGTTCCGTGCTCGTCGACAAGGTGCTGGTATCGGCCGGGCGCCGCCCCAACCTGGAATCGCTCGACCCCGCCAGGGCGGGTATCGAGCTCAACGCCGACGGTGTACCGGACTACGATCCCAACACCATGCAGATCGGCGAACTGCCGGTATTCATTGCCGGCGACGTGAACGGCGATCTGCCGCTGCTGCACGAGGCCGGCGACGAGGGCCGCATCGCCGGCATCAACGCCTGCAGCGACACGCCCGTGGCCTTCCGCCGCAAGACGCCGCTGTACATCACCTTCTGTGATCCCAATATCGTCCAGGTCGGGGCCCGCCTGTCGGAACTGGACGAGGCGACGACCCTGGTCGCCGGCGCCAACTTCGCCATGCTGGGGCGTGCCCTGATCATGGGCCGCAACAAGGGGCTGGTGCGCCTCTACGCGGACCGGGCCAGCGGGCGCCTGCTGGGCGCCTCCATGGTGGCGCCACAGGGCGAGCACCTGGGACACCTGCTCAACTGGTCGATCGAGCAGCGCCTCACCGTCCTGCAGATGCTGCGCATGCCCTTCTATCATCCGGTCATCGAGGAAATCCTGCAGCCGGTGTTGCGCGAACTGGTGGTGAAGTCGGGACTGGCGCCGGAAGACTATCCGCCGGACCTGGAACCGCTGTAGGCAAGCGCTCCCTTCGGCATGTACCGCACTGCCCGCCGCCGGCTGCAGCGTCTGCTCGACCTCAGGCATTCGCACCTGATGCGCAACAGCGCCATCGGCGTGGAGAAGGAGAGTCTGCGCGTCAACCCGGAGGGCAGCATCGCCCAGACGCCGCACCCGCGCCGGCTCGGTGCGCCGCTGACCCATCCCTTCATCACCACCGACTACTCGGAGGCGCTGACGGAGTTCATCACCCCGCCCTTCCACCACATCCACGAGGTACTGGATTTCCTGCGCGATACCCAGCAATTCGTCTACCACAATCTGGAGGACGAGTTCCTGTGGGCCACCAGCATGCCGTGCGTGGTTCCGGGCGAAACCCAGATTCCCATTGCCCGCTACGGTCATTCCAACGCCGGCATGATGAAACACGTCTACCGCCGCGGCCTCGGCTATCGTTACGGGCGCACCATGCAGGTGATCGCCGGCGTGCACTTCAACTATTCCTTCCCTCCGGAGTTCTGGCCCGTCTATGCCGAGCTGGAAGGCAACCGGCAGGTGTTGCAGGACTTCATCTCCGAGTCCTACATGGCGCTGATCCGCAACCTGCAGCGCTTCGGCTGGCTGATTCCCTACCTGTTCGGCGCCTCGCCGGCGGTGTGCAAGTCCTTCCTCGGCGGCGCGCCCACCACCCTGCAGGAATTCAACGAAAACACCTATTACGAGCCCTGGGCGACCTCGCTGCGCATGGGGGACATCGGTTACCAGAACAACAAGGAGAACCGCCTCGGCATCAAGGCCAGTTACGATTCCCTCGATAGCTATGTCGAGAGCCTCACCTGCGCCATCGAGACACCCTGCCCGGAATACGAGAAGATCGGCGTGGTGGTCGACGGCGAGTACCGGCAGCTGAATGCCAACATCCTCCAGATCGAGAACGAGTACTACAGCACCATCCGCCCGAAACAACTGCTCAACGGCAACGAGAAACCCACCCTGGCGCTGAAACGGCGCGGGGTCTCCTACGTGGAACTGCGCTCCCTGGACGTCAACACTTTCGACCCGCTGGGGATCCACGCCGAGCAGATGTACTTCCTGGAATGTTTCCTGCTGTTCTGCCTGCTGCACGAGAGCCCGCCCATCAGCGCCGTGGAACGCCGGACCATCGACGAGAACGAACTGCGCGCCGCCCATCGCGGTCGCCAGCCCGGGCTGGAACTGCTGCGCGACGGGCAAGGCCTGACACTGCGGGAGTGGGCGGCGGAACTGCTGGAGGAGATGCACGGCGTGTGCGAGCTGCTCGATCTGAGCACCTCCGGGCGCCCCTACTGTTCCGCGCTGGAAATGCAGCAGGCCAAGGTGCACGATCCGGAACTGACCCCTTCGGCACGCAGCCTGGCGGAGATGCGCGAACGCGGTGAGGGCTTCTACCATTTCGCCCGCCACATGTCGGAGATCCACCGCCACTTCTTCATGAACCTGCCGCTCAGCGAACAACGGCAGCGCTATTTCACCGACCTCGCCACCAAGTCGCACGAGGACCAGAAGGCGCTGGAAGCGGCCGACGAACTTTCTTTCCCCCGCTACCTGGAACGCTACTACGCGCAACACTGAACATGAACGAGCAACCGAAACGGACCCTGGTACTGGCTTCCACCTCCCCTTTCCGCCGGGCGCTGCTGGAACGCCTGCGCGTGCCCTTCGAGCAGCTGTCACCCGAAGTGGACGAAAGCCCGCGGCCGGGAGAGACCGCGGAGGCGCTGGTGAAACGCCTGTCGGAGGCCAAGGCGCGCGCGGCGGCCGCCCGCTGGCCGGATGCGCTCATCATCGGTTCCGACCAGCTGGCGGTGTGCGAGGGAGAGATACTGGGAAAACCCGGCGATCACGAAAATGCCCGCCGGCAGCTTTCACGCCTGGCCGGTCGCCGGGTGAGCTTTCTCACCGGGCTGTGCCTGTACGATTCCGCCTGCGATGCGGTGCGCCTGGAGCTGGTTCCCTACCACGTCCAGTTCCGCCGCCTCACGGACGGCCAGATCGAACGCTACCTGCGGGCGGAGCAGCCGTACAACTGCGCCGGCAGCTTCAAGTCCGAGGGGCTGGGAATCAGCCTGTTCGAGTCCATGGAAGGCGAGGATCCCACGGCGCTCGTCGGCCTGCCGCTGATCCGCCTGGTGGGCTGGCTCAACGAGGCCGACGTCCCGATTCCCTGAGCGTCTCCGCCCCGATACGGTCGCCGGCGCCTGTTCAGCGCAGCTGCAGCTCGCCGCCCAGCACCTTGCCGACCTCGTGCCCCAGGGCCGTGCCCAGGCGCTTGCTGAACTTCTCCAGCAGGTCTTCCTGCGGCGTGTAGTCGACAATGGTCTCGGCGCCGATGACCTCGCGCGCCACGTAGTCGGCGCTGCCCAGTTCGTCCACCAGGCCGAGGTCGATGGCCTCCTCGCCGGTCCAGACGTAGCCGCTGAACAGCAGCGGGTCGTCCTTGAGCCTGTCGCCGCGCCCCTTCTTCACCGTCTCGATGAACTGCTGGTGGATGTCCTCGAGCAGCTTGTGCACCTGCTCGACCTCGTCCGGCTTGAGCGGCAGGAAGGGGTCGAGGAAGCCCTTGTGCTCCCCGGCGGTCAGCAGGCGCCGCTCGATGCCGAGCTTGTCGATGGCCTTGACGAAACCGAAGCTGTCCATGCGCACGCCGATGGAACCGACGATACTGGCCTTGTCGGCGTAGATCTTGTCCGCCGCCGAGGCCACGTAGTAACCGCCCGAGGCGCAGATGTCGCTGATGACCACGTAGAAAGGCTTGTCCGGATACTTCTTGCGCAGCCGCCGGATCTCGTCGTTGATGTAGCCCGCCTGCACCGGGCTGCCGCCGGGGCTGTTGATCCGCAGGATCACGCCGGCCGAGTTGTCGGCCTCGAAGGCGTCGCGCAGGCCGTCGATGATATTGTCGGCGCTGGCCTCCTTTTCCGGCGCGATGATGCCCTTGAGTTCGACCATGGCGGTGTGCTTCTTGCCGGTCTCCAGCTCGGTCTCCACGCTGGGCAGGTAGAGCAACAGGATCGCCACCAGGTAGGCGAACATCAGGAACTTGAAGAAGATGCCCCAGCGTCGCGCGCGCCGCTGTTCGTTCACGGCCTGGAACGCGAGTCGCCTGATCATGTCGCGTTCCCATTCGCCCGGCTGTTCGGATTTCTTTTTCGTTGGTTCGTCTTCGCTCATGCCTTTCCTTCCTCAGTCTGCAATCGCCAGCGGGGTGTCGCTTGTCCGCTGACGGTCGAACAGTTGCTCCTCTGCAAGCCAGTCGAGCAGTTCACCGATATTGTCGATACAGGCCAGTGGGCGATGCCGCAGCAGTCGCTCGCGTTCGTGGACGCCGTAGCTTACCGCAATGGGCGCCACCCCCGCGGCGTGGGCCATGAGCAGGTCATACTCGGTATCACCCACCATCAGCGCCTCGGCCGGCGCCGTCCCGGTCTCTTCCAGGATCTCCTGCAGCATCTGCGGATGCGGCTTGGAGCGGGTCTCGTCGGCGCAGCGCGTGGCGCTGAAGATCCCCGTAAGGCCGGTATGCTGCAGTACCTTGTCCAGCCCCGGACGACCCTTGCCGGTTGCGACGGCGAGCCGAAAGCCGGCATCGCGCAGCAATGCCAGGGTCTCGCGCGCGCCCGGAAACAGCTCGGAGGCGTGTTCGTCGGCAAACCAGTGATGCCGGTAGCGGTCCACGAACTGCTGCAGGAAATCGTCGTCGCGCCCCGGGTAGAGAGCATCCACGGCCTCGCGCAGTCCCAGGCCGATGATGTTGCGGCACTGTTCCAGGCTGCGCGGTTCCAGCCCCATGTCCGCGATGGCGGAATGCAGCGCGTGGACGATCTGGGTCTCGGAGTCCATCAGGGTGCCGTCCCAGTCGAACACGATGAGACGCACGCTCCGTGAGCCCCGCGGGTTGTTCTTGGTATCCATGCTATCCAGGCTGCTCATCCAGTCCCTTATCGGTTTGTAGTTCCAATTGCTGAACCACCTTTCGCAGATCCTCGCCCAGCGGCGCGCTGACCTCGATGGTGCGCTGCCGTTCCTCGTCCGTGAAGGCAAGGTAGTGCGCGTGCAGGAACAGGCGCCGCAGGCCGAGCCGACGCAGGCGGCGGTTGAAGTCCTCATTACCGTAGCGGCTGTCCCCCGCCAGCGGATGGCCGGCGTGCTGCGCGTGCACGCGGATCTGGTGCGTGCGCCCGGTCACCAGTTCCGCTTCCATGAGGCTGGCACCGGCGTAGCCTTCCAGGAAACGGAAACGGGTGAGCGCGGCCTTGCCGGTCG
>DROT01000211.1 GCA_011321775.1 Gammaproteobacteria bacterium
CGCGCGAGGCCTTCGAGAACGCCATGGTCATCGTCATGGCCCTCGGCGGCTCCACCAACGCGGTGCTGCACCTGATCGCCATGGCGCGGGCGGTGGAGGTGCCGCTGAACATCGATGATTTCCAGGCCGTCAGTGACCGCGTGCCCTTCCTCGCCGACCTCAAGCCCTCGGGCAAATACGTGATGGAGGATCTGCACAAGGTCGGCGGTACGCCGGCGGTGATCAAGTACCTGCTGGAGAAGGACCTGATGAATGGCGACTGTCTCACGGTCACCGGAAAGACGCTGGCCGAGAACGTCGCCGAGCTGCCGGGTCTCAAGGAGGGGCAGGAGGTGTTCATGCCCGTCGAGCGCCCCATCAAGGAGACGGCGCATATCCAGATCCTCAAGGGCAACCTGGCTCCGGGCGGCTCGGTCGCCAAGATCACCGGCAAGGAGGGCCTGAGTTTCTCCGGCCCGGCGCGCGTCTATGACTGCGAGGAGGACATGCTCGCCGGCCTCGAGAAGGGCGAGATCCAGAAGGGCGAAGTGGTGGTCATCCGCTACGAGGGGCCGAAGGGCGGCCCCGGCATGCCGGAGATGCTGACGCCGACCTCGGCCATCATGGGGGCCGGCCTGGGCAAGGACGTGGCGCTGATTACCGACGGCCGTTTCTCCGGCGGGTCCCATGGTTTCATCATCGGCCACGTGGTCCCGGAAGCGCAGGAGGGTGGTCCCATCGGCCTGATCCGCAACGGCGACCTCATTCACATCGACGCCGGCAGCAAGCGTCTGGACGTGGATGTCAGCGAGGAGGAGATGGAAAGCCGCCGCGCCGCCTGGCAGATGCCGCCCTACAAGGCGACCCGCGGTACCCTCTACAAGTACATCAAGAACGTTAAGGATGCTTCACAGGGCTGTGTCACGGACGAGTGAACGGGGCTTGCCGGGGCATGTACTTTCAACAGATAGGTAACTATTCAGCTCAGGGAGCGCGGAGCATGCCTCTTCCCTCAGACGACCGCTTGTTTCCTTGAAATGGACCGGCTTTTCAGGGCCGGCCTAAACTCGCTGCGCTCAGACAACGGCCGGCTTTTTCCTGAAAAGCCGGTCCATTTCAAGGCGCGGTCGATTCGGTCAGAGGCATGCTCCGCGCTCCCTGAGCGGAATGGTTACAAGGATATTTTCTCTGGCTGATTCCGGCGTTGCCCGAACTTACAACGTGTCCCAGCTGGACTTCTTGCGCCAGCGGATGCGCGGGATGATGAGGCCGATGATGATGCCCAGCAGCACCACGCCGGCACCGACCATGAACCAGTCGCGGGCGGTGCGGTCCTTGAGGCTCTCGTTTTCCTGTTGCAGGGTCTGCTGCTGGCGTTCGTAGGCGACGATGCGGCTCTTGAGTTCGCGGTTCTCGGCGTCGATGGCCAGCGCGCTCGAGGCGGTGCGACGGATCTCTTCCAGTTCCTGGCTGAGCTGGCGGTTCTTCTTGAGCAATTCGTTGAGCTGCTGATCGGAGCTCCCCTTCTGTTTCTGGATGTCGTCCAGGGCGGTCTTGAGCTTGCGGTTCTCCAGCTCCAGCTGGGCCAGTTTCTTTTCCGCGGTCGCCAGCCGGTCGCGTGCCGCCTTGCCTTTCATCAGGTAGCGCGTCAGCACCCAGCCTTCGATGCCATCCGGGGTGCGCACCTTCGAATAGCCGTTCTCGCGGTCGGTCTCCAGGATCTCCAGCGGCGTGCCGCTGGGCAGCATGCGCAGGATCCTGAACTTGGTACCCTTGCCGGTGCGCATCTGGATTTCCAGGCGGTCGCTGACATAGCGCGTTTCCGCAGCGGCGCTGGCGACCAGGCCCAGCAGCAGGGTTACAGCGAGGATGAGTGCTTTCACGTAGGCTCCTTCGATAGCTGAAGCGGCTGACTGAAGCTGCGCATTGTAAACGATCCGCCCGAGACTCCATAATGAGACCGGTGGATGAAGCAGCACGAGCAATGAGACTGTCGTCGGACGGCGCCTGGCTGGAAGGGGTCCGACGCGTACTGTCGCCAAACTGCGACGAACGACCCGGTGGCTGCGAGGTCGGCCTGGTCGTGGTGCATGGTATCAGTCTGCCACCGGGCGAATACGGAGGGGACTGGATCGATGATCTGTTCTGCAACCGCCTGGACGCGAGCGCCCATCCCTATTTCGCGACCATCGCCGGGGCGCGTGTATCGGCGCACGTGCTGATCCGCCGCGGCGGGGAGCTGGTCCAGTATGTGCCTTTCGACCGCCGCGCCTGGCATGCCGGCCGCTCCTGTTATGCCGGCCGCGAGGCGTGCAATGACTTCTCCATCGGTATCGAACTCGAGGGCCAGGACAATGAAGCCTA
>DROT01000212.1 GCA_011321775.1 Gammaproteobacteria bacterium
GGTACCGCCGTCAATGTGGTCACCATGGTGTTCGGCAACCTCGGGGACGACTGTGCCACCGGCGTGGGCTTCACCCGCTACCCCGACACCGGCGAGAACCGCCTGTTCGGCGAGTACCTGGTCAACGCCCAGGGCGAGGACGTGGTGGCCGGCATACGCACCCCGAAGCCGATCGATGCCCTGGCCGAGGAAATGCCGCAGATGTACCGCGAACTCCAGGCGCTGCGCGACCGGCTGGAGTCCCACTACCGCGAGGTGCAGGACTTCGAGTTCACCATCGAGCGCGGCCGCCTGTATTGCCTGCAGACGCGCAACGGCAAGATGAACGCCACCGCCCTGGTGCGTACCTCCGTGGAGATGATGCGCGAGGGGCTGATCAGCAAGGACGAGGCGCTGTTGCGCATCCAGCCGGAGATGCTGGAACAGTTGCTGTTCCCGCGACTCGATCCTTCCGCCAACGTCACGCCGGTGGCGCGCGGCCTGCCGGCCTCGCCGGGGGCGGCTACCGGGCACGCGGTGTTCGACGCCGACCGCGCCGAGCTGCTGGGTAACGGCGGGCAGCGGGTCATCCTGGTGCGCGAGGAGACCAAGCCGGAGGACATCCACGGTTTCTTCGCCTCGGAGGGTATCCTCACGGCCCGCGGCGGCAAGACCTCGCACGCCGCGGTGGTGGCGCGCGGCATGGGCAAGCCCTGCGTGGCCGGCGCCGAGGGCATCCACGTCGACGTGCAGATGCGCAAGGCCTTCGTCGGCGATCACAGCATCAGCGAGGGTGACCTGATCACCATCGACGGCACCACCGGCGACGTGTACCTCGGCGAGGTGCCGATGATCGAGGCCGATTTCAGCTCGGAACTGGAGACCCTGCTGCAGTGGGCCGACGAAAAGGCGCGCATCAAGGTGATGGCCAATGCCGATACCCCGCCGGATGCGCGGCGTGCCCTCAAATACGGTGCCATGGGCATCGGCCTGTGCCGTACCGAGCGCATGTTCAACGCCTCCGATCGCCTGCCGGTGGTCATCGAGATGATCGTCGCCGAGACCACCGCCGACCGGCAGGCCGCCCTCGACAAGCTGTTGCCGATGCAGCGCGAGGACTTCAAGGGCATCTTCAAGTCCATGGCGCCGCGCCCGGTGACCATCCGCCTGCTCGATCCGCCGATCCATGAATTCCTGCCGTCGGAACAGCAGCTGGTGGAGGAGATCGACCAGCTGCGCCATCTCCGCGATACCGTGCTGGGCATGAACGTGCTGGCCGATGCGGTCGGCAGCATGTACAGCGAGTCGGAACAGAAACCCTCGGTGGAATGCCTGACCGACCCCGCGCTGGTGGACGAGGCTATCCAGCGCAAGGAGACCATGCTGAAGAAGGTGCGAGCCCTGTACGAGGTCAATCCCATGCTCGGGCATCGGGGCGTGCGTCTCGGGATTTCCTTCCCGGAGATCTATTCCATGCAGATCAGCGCCGTGCTCGAGGCCGCCGCGGAATGTATTCGCGAGGGACACGAGGTCCACCCCGAGATCATGGTGCCACAGGTGTGCACCTCCCAGGAGCTCAAGCGGGTCAAGAGCTACGTCGACGCCGTGCACACGGTGGTGGAGGACAAGTACCAGGTCGAGGTGAACTGCCGGTTCGGTTCCATGATGGAGGTGGTGCGCGCCTGCATGCGGGCCGGCAGCCTGGCGGAGGAGGCCGAATTCTTCTCCTTCGGCACCAACGATCTCACCCAGGCGACCTTCTCCTTCTCGCGCGAGGATGCAGAGAACAAGTTCCTGCCCATGTACAACGAACGCGGCATCCTGCAGGACAACCCCTTCGAGGTGCTGGACGTCAAGGGCGTCGGCCGGCTGATGCAGCTGGCGGTACAGTGGGGTCGCGAGACGCGCCCGGGCATGACCATGGGGATCTGCGGCGAGCACGGCGGTCATCCGGGGTCCATCCGCTTCTGCGACGCCATCGGTCTCAGCTATGTATCCTGTTCCGCCCCCCGGGTGCCCATCGCCCGGCTGGCGGCGGCACACGCGGCGCTGGCCGAGGCCGCCGAGGGTGCCGGTACCCAGTCGCTGTAGTCGCTTCATCCCGCCGTTGCGGCGGGCTAGGAGCCTGTCCAAGTAATGATGGACCTACTGCGAGCACACCACAGCGGCCGCTTTTCGCGATCCTTTTCGTCGCATGGTTCCCACCATGCGCCTCAAACGATCGCAAGAATCGCCTCGCTGTGCCACGCTCTCGCTATGGCCCCCATTGCTCGGACAGGCTCCTAGTCCTCCTGTGCGGTTCCTCGTCTCTCCCGTTGCGGAAATCTGCCCCAGCCGCCCCAAGGTCGCTGAGCTGAATCGTTGTCGACGCTAAAGAGCTGCAGCGGACGGGCGATACAGGCAGCAGGTCAGGAATGGATCGGGCCGGCGGTGGCCGGCTGAGCTCAGGAGTGAGCCCCGTAGTGCCGATTCCCTGTATACCGGATGACTGTTCCCGCCGCGGGTGTGCTGCGCGGGGGCGTTGTGCGAATTGACCATGCCGCAAGGAGAACAACAGGATGGGTATGTTTATCAGGCCGGCAAGCTTGTTGATGGGACGGCTGCGTTACCTGCACAAGTTCGTGCTGATCTTCACGATATTCCTGCTGCCGCTGCTGGTGATCGGCAGTCTGCTGTACAAGGATACTGCAAGCGATTTCGACTTCGTGGCACAGGAACGCAACGGTGTCGAATACATCGCCGCCCTGCGACCGCTGCTGGAGCACCTGCCGCAGCACCGGGGCATGACCGCTGCCTATGTCAACGGTGACCACTCCTTTGCCGACGCGCTCGCGGAAAAGCGCAAGCGCATCGACGAGGAATTCAGTCACCTGGAGTCGGTCGATGCAGAACTGGGCGACATCCTGCAGACCGACGGCAAGGTGGCCGAGCTGGAGCGGAACTGGCAGGCGCTCAAAGAGGGGGTGCTGGACAGGCCGGCGGCGGAGGGCTTTGCCGCCCACAGCGCGCTGGTCGGCGGCCTCATCGACCTGATAGTGCACGTTGCGGATACCTCGAATCTCATCCTCGATCCGGAACTCGACAGCTATTACCTGATGGATGCGGTCGTGAACCGCCTGCCGCGAATGACTGACGCGCTCGGGCAGGCGCGCGGGCTCGGTGCCGCGGCGGCGGCACGTGGCCAGCTGAGCAGCGATGAAAAGACCAAACTCGCCGTGCTGATGGAACGTATCACGGTTGGCAACCGGGAACTGAAGCATGGCCTGGAGGTGGTTGTCGAAAGCAACCCCGCCGTCGGTGACCGGCTGGGTGGTCTCGACACCGCTGCGGTGGGGGCGGCGAACGATTTCTTCCAGCTGGCGCGATCGAAACTGCTGGCCGGAAGCACGGTGGGTGTGAGCGCGAAACAGGTGTTCGAGGCGGGTACCGCCGCCATCAATGCCGCCTTCCGCCTCTATGACCGGATCCTGCCGTCCCTCGACGAGGTGCTGGCACAACGGCTGGATCATATCCGTTCCGAACAACGGCTCATGGTGGCTACCGTCGTGCTGGTGCTGTTGCTGGTGACCTATCTGTTCGCAGGCTTCTATTCCTCGGTCGTCGACAGTATTCGCAGCATCAACGCCGCCACCGCAAAACTGGCGGACGGTGACCTGACGGCGCGAGTCGAGGTGAGTGTGCGTGACGAAATGGGGCAGATCGCCGACGGGTTCAACCGCATGGCGGAGCAGTTCTCGGAACTGGCCACCCGGATCGTCTCTTCTTCGCACCAGGTGGCGGCTGCATCCGAGGAACTCTCGGCGATCACCGAGCAGACCAGCCAGACGCTCAACGAGCAGCGATCGCAGACCGAGCAGGTGGCCACGGCGATGAACGAGATGAGCGCCACCTCGGTGGAGGTGAGCAGGAACATCGCGGCCAGCGCCGAAGGCGCCGAGCACGCCAACGCCGAGACGGCCGCCGGCCGCGAGGTGGTATCGCGGGCGGTACAGGCGATGAAGCAGCTGGCGGGTCAGATCGACAGCGCCAGCGAGGTCATCCACCAGGTGGAGCAGGACAGCGAGAACATCAACGGCGTACTCGACGTCATCAAGGGTATCGCCGAGCAGACCAACCTGCTGGCGCTGAACGCCGCCATCGAGGCCGCCCGCGCCGGCGAGCAGGGGCGTGGTTTCGCCGTGGTGGCCGACGAGGTGCGTACCCTGGCCGGGCGCACCCAGGAATCGACGGCCGAGATCAACCAGATGATCGAACACCTGCAGGCGGGTTCGCGCAAGGCCGTGGAAGTCATGGGCCAGAGCCGCGAACAGGCCCAGCTGGTGGTCAGCGAGGCCGGCAAGGCCGGCGACTCACTGGAGACCATCGCCGGCGCCGTGGCGCGCATCAACGATATGAGCACCCAGATCGCCAGTGCTGCCGAGGAACAGACGGCGGTCGCCGAGGAGATCAACCGCAACATCGTCGCCATTTCCGACATGGCGGAGCAGACCGCCACCGGCGCCTCGCAGACGGCGGCCTCCGGCGAAGACCTCGCCCGCCTGGCTTCGGAGTTGCAGCAGGTGGTTGCTCACTTCAAGGTGTAGCGTCTTCGGGGAAAACAGCGCTTCCTCTCCGCCGGGAGGGGAAAGCTGTCATACTGCACTTCGCGTGTGCGAACTGCGAGTCGACCCCATCGTGAAGACGTCTACCCGATTTGTACTGGTGTGCCTGCTGTGCCTGGCCGTCGGGCTGGGGCTGGTCGCCCTGGTCCAGGTCCTGTCGGGCTGAATCCGGCCGCTCGTTAGCCGGCAGCGCGGTTCAGCCGTGCTCGTGACCGCCGGGTCCGTGCACGTGGCCGTGTTCGAGCTCCTCCGGCGAGGCGTCGCGTACGTCGACGATCTCCACGGCGAAGTTCAGCGGCACGCCGGCGAGCGGATGGTTGCCGTCGACCGTGACCGTCTCGGCATCCACCGCCGTCACCGTGACCACCACCGTCTCACCGTTCGGGCCCTGGGCATGGAACTGCATGCCGGGTTCGATCTCGGTATCCTGCGGGAACATTTCGCGCGGCACGGCCTGGGTCTTGGAGGCATCGCGTTCGCCGTAGCCTTCTTCCGGCGATACGCTGACCTGCAGCTCATCACCGGCCTGCTTGCCGGTCAGCGCGTTTTCCAGGCCCGGGATGATGTTGTTGGCGCCATGCAGGTAGGCGAAGCTGCCATCGCTGGACTGGTCGATGACATTGCCTTCGTCATCGGTGAGGGTGTACTTGAGGGTGACGACCTTGCGGGATTCTACTTGCATAACGCTTCCTGTGGATGGACCGTGCTCGATGGCCGGTATTGTGAGAAACCCCGCATGATAACGCCATGAGCCTGGCAAGGGAAACGGAGATCGTTCACAGGCGTTCGCGCCGCTATTCCCGGGAGGTGTTAAATGGAGCATAATCAAGCACCTTTCGGGATCCTGGAGTAGTCGTGTGAAATTCAGCGTAGAAGAATTCCGTGCCTGGCCGCACAAGAAGGTCACGCTGCTGGGCATGTCCGGGGTGGGCAAGACCTACCTGTCGACGCTGCTGTGCGGCCACCAGTGGTTCCACTATTCGGGTGACTACCGCATCGGTACCCGCTACCTGGACGAGCCGATCCTCGACCTCATCAAGCAGCAGGCCATGCAGGTGCCGTTCCTGCGCGACCTGCTGCGGCGCGACTGGATCTATATCCGCAACAACATCAAGGTCGACGACCTGGGGCCGGTGCTGAGCTTCGTCGGCAAGCCCGGTGACCCGGAGCGCGGCGGCGTGCCCCTGCAGGAGTTCCTGCAGCGGCAGGCACAGTATCGCAGCGCCGAGATTGCCGCCATGCGCGACGTGCCGGAATTCATCCGCAAGGCGCAGGAGATCTACGGCTATCCCCACTTCGTCAACGACGTCGGTGGCAGCCTGTGCGAGCTCGAGGAACCTTCGGTCATCGAGCTGCTGGTGGAACACACGCTGATTCTCTACATCCAGGTCACGGACGAGCAGGAGGAACAGAAGCTGATCGAGCGCGCCCAGAGCGATCCCAAGCCGCTGTATTATCGCCCCGATTTCCTCGAGGAGCAGTTGCAGGTCTACCTGCAGGAGAACGGACTGGAGTACGCCGCCGAGATGGATCCGGACGACTTCACCCGCTGGGTGTTCCCGCGCCTGTTCCATTCGCGTATTCCCCGCTACGAGGCCATCGCCGGACCGCACGGCTACACCGTGACCTCGGAGCAGGTGGCCGGCGTCCGTGACGAGGCCGATTTTCTGGAACTGCTGGAAGGCGTGATCGCCGCCGACGGATAGCCCCATGCCTCTCGTTGCCCACAACGCCCTGCCGACCTTCGAGCGCCTGCGTGCCGAGGGCACGGCGGTATTGCCGCCCAACCGGGCGGCACAGCAGGACATTCGCGAACTCCACGTCGGCCTGCTGAACATGATGCCGGACGCGGCGCTGGCGGCCACCGAACGGCAGTTCTTCCGCCTGGTGGGGGAGAGCAACCCCATCGCCCAGTTCTACGTCCATCCCTTCACCCTGCCGGAATTGCCGCGCGGCCCCCGGGCGCGGGAACACATCGAACGCTACTACGAGTCGTTCGAGGGCGTGCGCGAGCAGGGCCTGGATGCACTGATCGTCACCGGTGCCAACGTCAGCGGCCCGGAACTGGCCGATCAGCCGTTCTGGGAGCCGCTGATCGGCGTCATCGACTGGGCCATGGAGAACGTGACCTCGATCCTGTGTTCCTGCCTGGCGACCCATGCCCTGCTGCAGTTTCGCTACGGCCAGAAACGGGCGCCGCAGGCGCGCAAGATCTGGGGCGTGTTCCCGCACCGCGTGGTGGACAAGCGCCACCCGCTGGTCAACGACGTCAACACGCGCTTCGACGTGCCGCACTCGCGCTGGAACGCCGTCAGCCGCGAGCAGTTCGACCAGGCCGGCCTGCACGTGCTGGTCGAGAGCGAGCAGGTGGGGGTTCACCTGGCGACCAGCGAGGACGGCCTGCGGGTGGTGTTCTTCCAGGGCCACCCGGAGTACGACACCATCTCGCTGCTCAAGGAGTACAAGCGTGAGGTGACGCTGTGGGCCGGGGGCCAGCGGGCCGACTACCCGCCTTTCCCCGACAACTACTTCGGCATCCGCGAGAAGGCCCTGCTGAACGAGTACCGCGGCCGCCTGGAGGCGGCGCGTGACGCCGGGCGGCCGCTGCCGGAATTCCCCGAGCGGCTGCTGGTGGAACGGCTGGACAACACCTGGCACGACACCGCCGAGGCGGTGGTCGGCAACTGGATGGGGCTGGTGTACCAGGTCACCCACCGCGACCGCCGCATTCCCTTCATGGAAGGCGTCGATCCGGACGATCCGCTGGGCCTGTATGGTGGCGGTGGTCCTTCTAGAAATCCCCCGCCGCACCGCGGTGCATGATGTCGAGGATGATGTCCTTGACCCCCAGGGCTTCCTTCTTGAGCGCCGGCGGCAGTTCCTTGCCGCCGTGGATCATGAGGTCCATGTTGAGGGTATACAGCCACAGCCTGTGGTCCGGGGCCTCGACCAGGGTGATGCGGCAGGGCAGGTAGGCGGAGAAGGCGTCGCTGTAGTCGAGCATCCGCGCCGCGGTCATGGCGTTGCAGAACATGTAGATCTTGACGAAGCGGTAGGGCTGGCCGCTCATCGCCTCGACTTCCTTGTACAGGGGCAATTCGCCGACGTTCTTGATGTTGTGTTCGTTGGCGACCATTTTCATGGTCTGGTCGACGTCCTCGGCCGAGATGCCCGGTTCGACCGGTACCTTCCACACGGTTGCCTCGGCGCCGTTGCCGGTTTCGACGAGCGTCCTGGCAATGGTGGCATAGGTGGACAGCGCCTCGTCGTCGAATTCAGCGAGGTTCTTTACCGAAGGACCGAGTTGCACCACTGCGGCACCGAGCAGGATGAGTACCAGCAGTCCGAAAGTTGCGATCAGGTTCCAGATGAATCTCATGTTGGTGCTCCGCCCTTGTGGTTGGGTTGTTCTATCAAGATAGCAGGAAATCGTGGCGGCCACGACAGCGCGCCAGCCTGCCATCCCGGACCCCGGTGCTCCCGGGCCCGTGCCGGCAGGCCGCCACCGGCCGCGCCGGGCCCCGGGCCGGCAGAAACGCGCACAGCGCCCCGTTCGCTTCAATACCGGCGCTGCAACAGGGCGGAAAGCAGCAGCCGCCGGCGGTCGAAGGAGCGCCGTTCGATACCGTCGAGGTCGTAGTCCGTGCCCCGGGCGATGGCGTCCGCCGCCCGCAGGCCGCTGCGCACCGCCGGCCCGATGCCCTCGGCCATGTCCTTGGTGGCCAGACCGGCGGCGTCGCCGGCGATGAAGGCATTGCCGAGGCGGGTGGTGGCCGGCCGGCCGCGCACGTAGTAGCTGTAGCCGCCGGGGTTCAGGTCCTGCTTCTGCAGCAGCCCCTTGCGCTCCAGCTTGCCGACCAGGTGCTGCCAGTGCGCCTTGATGTCGTCATTCCTTTCCTTCAGGCGGCTGGCGAAGCCGCCGACGCCGATGTTGAGGTAGCCGTCGGCCTTGGGTACATACCAGGAGTAGCCCGGCAGCCCGTGGTCGAAGAACCACAGGTGGCAGCGCGGGTCGCGGTAGTCGCAGGGGAATTCCAGCTCCAGGGTCACTACCTGCTTGCGTTTCGCGCGCGGGCTGGGATCGCGGAACAGCTGGCGGTAGACCGGGCAGCGGGTGCCGCCGGCGCCCACCAGATAGCGGCAGCGGTAGCGCCCGTCGATGAGGTAGTGGCCGTCCTGCTCGCGGATGTCGCGTACCCGGTGCTGCTCCACCGGCGCGCCGCTGCGTTGCAGCAGCCAGGCGTCGAACTCGTAGCGGCGGATGGAGTGCTGGACGGTACGCGGGCGCAGTCCGAGCCAGGGAAAATGAAACAGCAGCCGCTCGAAGGTGAGGAAACGGTGCGGATAGCTGGCGACGTCCAGTTCCAGGTCCGCGACCACCTGCGGCGTGATCCAGCCGGCACACAGCTTGGTGCGCGGGAAGCGCTCCTTGTCCAGCAGCAGGCAGTCGACGCCTTCGCGCTGCAGCCGCCAGGCACAGCTCGAGCCGGCCGGCCCGCCACCGACGATGATGACCTCGGCCTCACGCATGGGGTTTCCGCCGGTGATCAGCGGACCGCTTCATAGCCGCCGTCCAGGCCCTTCTTGCTGTAGACCAGCTGCCACAGCTGGTTGCGGCGCGCGCGGTCGGAACCGGCGGCGCCCAGCAGGTAGTAGCGCCACATGCGGTAGAAGCGTTCGTCGTAGCCGAGCCGGCGGATCTCCTCGCGGTGGGCGTCGACATTGGCCATCCACGCCATCAGCGTGGGGTCGTAGTGGGTGCCCATGTTGTGCAGGTCCTCGAGGATGAACAGCC
Source organism: Gammaproteobacteria bacterium (assembly GCA_011321775.1). Classification (GTDB taxonomy): domain Bacteria; phylum Pseudomonadota; class Gammaproteobacteria; order DSM-19610; family DSM-19610; genus Thiogranum. The sequence continues at coordinate 9,376 of DROT01000212.1, forward strand.
CCTCGCTGGCGACACTGATCTGCTGCAGCACCGGCAGCACGCCGCCTGGGAAGATGTACTTGTTGGTCCAGGGATCGACCGCCAGGGCTTTCGTATTGGTACCGATGGTGTGTACCAGGCACAGGCCGTCGTCTACCAGGCAGCGTTCCATGACTTCCATGAAACCGCGGTAGTTCTTCGGACCGACGTGTTCCATCATGCCGATACAGATCACCCGGTCGAAGCGCTCGTTCATGTCGCGGTAGTCCTGGAATCGCAGGTCGACGTCGAGATCGCGGTAGCGCCGCCGGCCGTATTCGATCTGTTCCTTCGATACCGTCACACCGGTGACGCTGACACCGTAGCGCTCGGCGGCGAAGCCGGCGAAGCTGCCCCAGCCGCAGCCGAGGTCGAGCACCCGCATGCCCGGTTCCAGGCCCACCTTGCGGCACACCAGGTCGAGCTTGGCTTCCTGGGCCGCGTCGAGGTTGTCGGCGTCCTTCCAGTAGCCGCAGGTGTACACCATGCGGCTGTCCAGCATGAGTTCGTACAGCTCGTTGCCGATGTCGTAGTGGTGCTCACCGATGCGGAAGGCGCGGCGGCGGCTCTGCAGGTTGACGATCTTCGACCACAGCACCGGCAGCAGCAGTTTCAGTGGCGAGATACTGTGCTCGAGGTCGGCGCGCAGCACCTGGTAGATGAACTCGTCCAGCGCCTCGCAGTCCCACAGGCCGTCCATGTAGGCCTCTCCCAGGCCCAGCGGCCCGCCGCTCAGCACGCGCTGGTAGAA
>DROT01000213.1 GCA_011321775.1 Gammaproteobacteria bacterium
ACGGGTTTCCACCACGTAGTTGTTGCGAATCTGCTCGTTGACCAGCTGTTCGATGGCCGCCAGCTGCTCCCGCGAGACGGGCTCGAAATGGGCAAAATCGAAACGCAGCCGTTCGGCTTCCACCAGGGACCCCTTCTGCTGCACATGATCGCCGAGTACCTGGCGCAGGGCCGCATGCAGCAGATGGGTGGCGGAGTGGTTGAGGGCGATACGGCGCCGGTTGATCTCATCCACCCGGGCCAGCACGGTGTCGCCCACGTGCAGCTCGCCAGCGGCAAGCCTGCCGATGTGCCCAAATACAGAACTACCCTGCTTGCGGGTATCACTGACCTCGAACCGGGTATCGCTGCCAGGCACCAGCAGTTCACCCCGATCTCCCACCTGGCCACCGGACTCGGCGTAGAAAGGTGTCTTGTCCAGCACCACCATGCCTTCGGCCCCGGCAGCCAGGCTGTCGACGGGTTCACCGTCATGGAACAGGCCGATGACCGTGGCTTCTTCCTCCAAACGTTCGTAGCCGGTGAAATCGGTCTTGCCGTCCAGGGCGATATCCGCCTGCTGGTCCACGCCAAACTGGCTGGCCGCCCGGGCGCGGGCGCGCTGGGCTTCCATTTCCCGGTCGAAACCCGCCTCATCGATAGACAGGCCGCGCTCCCGGGCGATGTCCGCCGTGAGATCGGCGGGAAAGCCGTAAGTATCATAGAGCTTGAACACCAGCTCGCCGGGAATGGTCTTGCCGGAAAGGCCGGCAATGGCCTCCTCGAGAATCTTCATCCCCTGCTCGATGGTTTCGGCGAAACGCTCCTCCTCAACCTTGAGCACGCGCTTCACCGTTTCACGGGCCTTCACCAGCTCGGGATAGGCGTCGCCCATCTGCTCACACAAGGCGTCCACCAGCCGGTGGAAGAAGGGCTGCTTCTGCCCCAGCTGGTATCCATGGCGAATGGCCCGGCGAATGATGCGCCGCAGCACATAGCCCCGCCCCTCGTTGGAAGGCGTCACGCCATCGACGATGAGGAAGGCGCAGGAACGGATATGGTCGGCAATGACCCGCAGGGACTTGCTTTCGAGATCCGTGGCGCCGGTGACCTCGGCGGCAGCGCGAATCAGGGCCTGAAACAGGTCAATCTCATAGTTGGAATGCACGCCCTGCATGACCGCCGCCAAGCGCTCCAGCCCCATGCCGGTGTCCACGGAAGGCTTGGGCAGAGGCGTCATGTTGCCCTCGGCGTCGCGGTTGTACTGCATGAACACCAGGTTCCAGATCTCGATGTAGCGGTCGCCATCCTCCTCGGGGGTGCCCGGCGGACCGCCTTCCACTGCCTCGCCATGGTCGTAAAAGATCTCGGAACAGGGACCACAGGGGCCTGTATCGCCCATGCTCCAGAAATTGTCACTCTCATAGGGCTTGCCGCCGGGCTTGTCGCCGATGCGGCTGAAACGCGCGGCATCCACGCCGATTTCCTTGAGCCAGATGTCCGCGGCCTCGTCGTCCTGGTCATAGACCGTGATCCACAGCTTTTCCGGCGGCAGGTCCATCACTTG
>DROT01000214.1 GCA_011321775.1 Gammaproteobacteria bacterium
CTTCCCTCAGACGACCGCTTTTCTCCTTGAAATGGGCCGGATTTTCCGGGCCGGCCTAAACTCGCTGCGCTCAGACAACGGCCGGCTTTTTCCGGAAAATCCGGCCCATTTCAAGGCGCGGTCGATTCGGTCAGAACCACTTCCCACCCCGACCGCGCCAGATCGTCAGTCGAGTTCACTGCTGTCCCGTTGACTTCAGATTCGTCATCCCGGCGCAGGCCGGGATTTAGTAACTTGCTGAAACTACTGGATTCCGGCCTGCGCCGGAATGACGGGAACAGACCAGCGATATCCAGGTCTCCGATGCCGCATGGCTGCTGTATTCCGCTTGTCTCAACAGCTGCGCCAAAACAAGATGCAAGTCAGCGGAACCGCAATGAGTTCAGCCCAATGCAGACCTTTTGTCCATGGACTACAATCAGGTCAGTAGAATAATAACTGCCAGATTGGCAGGACAGCTACGGGAAGCAGGAGGGATCCATGAGCCACAAGATCTCGGTCGAGGTTCAGTCGCTGATCGACGCCCAGGACAATCCCTTTGTCCTGATCGACCAGGACTACAACATCGTTAGCGCGAACAGGGCCTATCAGCAGGCCTATGGCATCTCGGCCGAGCAGATCGTCGGCCGCAAATGCCACGAAGTCTCACACCGTTCGGAAGTCCCCTGCCACATGAACGGCGAGGACTGCCCCCACCAGAAGGTCTTTGCCACCCGCAAGCCGCACCAGGTGCTGCACGTCCACTACGACCCGCAGGCCAGACCGGAACACGTGCGCATCAAGGGGTCCCCGATCTTCGGTCAGGACGGCACCCTCTATCTCGGCGAGGCCGTGTTTCCGCTGGCACACAGCGGTGACCTCGACTGCGAACAGCAACGGCTCACCGGCAAGTCACCGGCCTTTCTCGCCTGCATCGAGAACCTCACCCGCGCCGCCGCCACCGATGCGCCGGTACTGCTGTCCGGTGAAAGCGGCACCGGCAAGGACCTGGCCGCCGAGTACATCCACCGTCGTTCGCGCCGCAATGGCCGTTCCTTCACCATGGTGGACTGCAGCGCCATTGCCGAATCGGTGTTCGAGAGCGAACTGTTCGGTCACGAACGCGGTGCCTTCACCGGTTGTATCGGGCGACGCCACGGCCTGTTCGAACAGGCCGACGGTGGCACCCTGTTCTTCAACGAGATCGGCGATCTTCCACACCCCCTGCAGGGACGCCTGCTGCGCGCCATGGAGACCGGCGAGTTCCGGCGCGTGGGCGGACGCGAGGTATTGCGGGCCGACGTCCGCATCATCTGCGCCACCGGCAAGAACCTGCGCCAGCTGGTCGCCAGCAACCGCTTCCGTGCCGACCTCTACTACCGGATCGCCGGCATACTGGTGGACATACCGCCCCTGCGCGAGCGGCGATCCGACATCGAGGAACTGGCCCACGCCCTGCTGCAGCGAATGGGCGGCGCCGACGATCCCAGCTATCACCTCGCGGAGGACGCGGTCCAGGCGCTGCTGCAACATGACTACCCCGGCAACGTACGCGAGCTGCACAACATCCTGCAGCGTGCCGCCTCACTGAGTACCAACGGCATCATTACCGCTGCCGAAATCCACATCGAGGAACCGATCGCATCCACCATCCGGGGCGTGGAAGGCGGACTGTACATCGGCGAAGGCGAGGGGCAGGAGCCCTCCATCAAGGGACTGGAATCACAATACATCGCCGAACTGCTGGCCGAGCACCACGGCAAGCGCGCCAAGGTCGCGCACATCCTCGGTATCAGCGAACGCACCCTGTACCGCAAGCTCAAGCAGTACGGTCTGCAGTCGGTCGGCCGCTCGAATTCCGGCAATCAATCCGAATAGATGTGGCCTTGCGGGTCCGGACCCGAATCCCCGGTGCAATTGGGGGGCTATACATCCGGAATGCGCAGCAATTCACGGTAGCCGCCAGCGACCAGCGCACGGGCCTGCTGCAACAGCTCGCGCAAACGCTCCGGTGATTGCCCCTCCTGCTGCGCCAGCAGCGCCACCACGGCACCAACATCCTCGCCGGCCTCCGTTCCGTCCAGCAGGCGTAACATCAGGCGCCACGCCTCGCGGCAACTGCTGCGC
>DROT01000215.1 GCA_011321775.1 Gammaproteobacteria bacterium
CTCCCGCTTCACCGGCAAGCGCTGGCACCCGGTGCTCGGCAAGTGGCGCTCCCACAAGGGCGTGGACTATGCCGCGGCACGCGGCACGCCGGTACGCGCCTCCGGAGACGGCAAGGTCATCAAGGCCATGCGCAGCAAGAGCTACGGCAATGTCGTGTTCCTGCAGCACGGGGGGCGCTACACCACCGTCTACGCCCACATGAAGGGCTTTGCCCGCGGTATTCGCAAGGGCAAGCGCGTGAAGCAGGGCCAGGTCATTGGCTATGTCGGCAGCACCGGCTATGCCACCGGCCCGCATCTGCATTACGAATTCCGCGTCAACGGCGTGCATCGCAATCCGCTCACCGTCAAGCTGCCGGCGGCCGCTCCGATCAACCCGGCCTACCTGGAAGACTTCCGCAAGCAGACCCGCAGTCAACTGGCGCTGCTGGATCTGGCGCGCGAACAGCTGCTGGCCCGGCTCGACAGCAATCCCTCGGACCAGCCCTGAGCATGCCCGCCGACGCAGCGGATGCCGCGGACGCCCTGTACATCGGCTGCATGAGCGGCACCAGCCTGGACGGGCTGGACTGCGTGGCCGCCCGCTTTCCCGGCAAGGATTCCGCGGTGGAGATTCTGGCCCACGGCCATGCCCCCTACCCGCACGAGCTGGAGCGAGAACTGCGCCGGGCGGCTCTCGACCCTGCCACTTCCATCGACCAGCTTTGTCAGCTCGACGCCCGGCTCGGCGATTTCTACGGCGAACGGATCCGCGCCTTTATCGCAGGCAATGACCTGCCACATCACGAGATTGCCGCGATCGGCCTGCACGGGCAGACCCTGCGTCACGCGCCCGACGCCGACCCCGCCTACAGTCTGCAGATCGGCGATGCTCACCGGGTAGCAACCGCCTGCAAGCTGACCGTGGTCAGCGATTTCCGCCGCCGCGACATTGCGCTGGGCGGCGAGGGGGCGCCGCTGACACCCGCCTTTCACGCGGCGGCCTTTCGCCACCCGGAGCAGAACCGGGTCATCGTCAATATCGGCGGCATCGCCAACCTGACCTGGCTGCCCGCCAACCCGTCAGCCGAGGTCATCGGCTATGACAGCGGACCCGGCAACTGCCTGATCGACCACCTGGCGCGGGAGCTTCTCGGTGAACCCTTCGACCGCAACGGCGCTGCCGCGGCCCGCGGCCGGGTCGATACCGCCGTCCTGAAAACCCTGATGGCACGGGAACCCTACTTCGAACGCCCACCGCCGAAGTCCACCGGAACGGATCATTTCAGCCCGCAGTGGCTGCAAGCCTCGGGCCTGGAAGACCTGTCTCCGGCGGATCAGATCGCCACCGTGACCGAACTGACCGCGGTCACTATCGCGCAGGCCGTCGGGCAGCTCCCGGGCCGCCCGGAAACGCTCCATGTCTGCGGAGGCGGAGCCCGCAACGACTGGCTGATGCAGCGCATCGGCCAGCATCTGCCCAGCCTCTCCGTAACCGACACCTCGTCCCTGGGCCTGGACCCGCAATGGGTCGAGGCGGCCGCGTTCGCCTGGTTGGCACGGCAGAACCTGCTGGGGCTCCCGGGCAACCTTCCGTCGGTTACCCGGGCCCGTTCGGCGGCCGTGCTCGGTAGCCGGCAGATTGCCGGTGAAAAAACGATCCCCGTCTGCTAGACTGATAGACCGATCCATTCAAATCCATTGAACCGAAATGTCACCAACACGGACGATCATCCCGCTGATCTGCAGCCTGGCAACCTTCGCCAGCGCGCAGGCCGATTTCGTCGGCCTGAACATCGGCGCCTATGCATGGAATCCCGACATCAGCGGAAGCTTCCGGACCGGCTCCGACAGCAAGATCCGGTTGCAGAACGATCTCGGCTTCAATGACGATACCGGCAACGGCCTCCGGGTCAGCCTCGAGCATCCGGTACCGGCCCTGCCCAACGTGCGCTACCAGACCGTCGACCTGAGCAGCAGCAGCCGCTCCACGATCAGCAGCAGCATCCAGTTCAACGGCAGCACCTACAATGCCGCCGAAACCATCAATTCGACGCTCGACCTGTCACACCAGGAAATCGTGCTCTACTACGAGATGCTCGACAACTGGATCAACCTGGATCTCGGCGTGGATCTGAAGATGTTCGACGGGGAAGTCGGCATCAACGACAACCGCGTCACCGTCGACGAAACCATCCCGATGCTGTA
>DROT01000216.1 GCA_011321775.1 Gammaproteobacteria bacterium
CTTCCCTCAGACGACCGCTTGTTTCCTTGAAATGGGCCCACTTTTCAGGGCCGGCCTGAACTCGCTGCGCTCAGACAACGGCCGGCTTTTTCCTGAAAAGTGGGCCCATTTCAAGGCGCGGTCGATTCGGTCAGAGGCATCCCCCGCGCTCGCCGGGCTGAACGGCTGCAGACGCGATATATTTCCGTGGCTGTCTTGCCTGTCGAACGGCAGCAGGCGGGTCGGATTCCCCTGAGGGTGTGAGGTGAGATGACGATGGTTTCGGGCTACAGGGCAGGTACATGCAGTTTGAATTGCTGAAACGCAGCGGCCGGGCGCGCCGCGGACGGATGGTGTTCGCGCGCGGCACGGTGGAGACGCCGGCCTTCATGCCGGTGGGCACCTATGGCACGGTCAAGGGCATGCGGCCGGAGCAGGTGGCGGAAAGCGGGGCGGAGATCCTGCTCGGCAACACCTTTCACCTGATGCTGCGTCCGGGCACGGACATCATCCGGGCACACGGCGACCTGCATGATTTCATGAACTGGCCGGGTCCCATTCTGACGGATTCCGGCGGCTTCCAGGTGTTCAGCCTTGGCGACCTGCGTCGTATCACCGAGGAGGGCGTGCATTTTCGATCGCCGGTCAACGGCGACCGGGTTTTCCTGGGGCCGGAGGAATCGATGGCGGTGCAGCGGGCGCTGGGCGCCGATATCGTCATGATTTTCGACGAGTGCACCCCCTATCCCGCCGACGAGCAACAGGCGCGTGCCTCCATGGAGCTGTCGCTGCGCTGGGCGCGGCGCTCGCGCGAGGCCCACGGGGACTCGCCCGCGGCGCTGTTCGGCATCGTGCAGGGCGGCATGTACCCGCAATTGCGACTGGAGTCGCTCGCCGGCCTCACGGAGATCGGTTTCGACGGCTACGCCATCGGCGGCCTGTCGGTCGGTGAGCCGCACGAGGAGCGTGTCCGCGTGCTCGACAGCCTGGATCCGGCCATGCCGGCGGAGCGACCGCGCTACCTGATGGGGGTCGGTACCCCGGAGGACATCGTCGACGCGGTGCGGCGCGGGATCGACATGTTCGACTGCGTCATGCCGACGCGCAACGCCCGCAACGGCCACATCTTCACTTCCGGCGGCACCCTGCGGCTGCGCAATGCGCGGTTCCGCAGCGATACCGGCCCGCTGGACCGCGAATGCGATTGCTATACCTGCCGCCACTACAGCCGCGCCTACCTGTACCACCTGGACAAGTGCAACGAGATTCTCGGTTCACACCTCAATACGGTACACAACCTGCGCTACTACCAGCGCCTGATGGAAGGGCTGCGGCAGGCCATCGAGGCGGGACGGCTGGAGGACTTCGTGGCGGATTTTTATGCAAAAAGGGACCAATCGGTGCCGGCTGTGCCATAATAACGCGCTTTCGAATCCGGTCGCCGGCAATTTCCGGCGCTCCGGCGGCGGTGGTTCCGCCTGCCGTTCCGGAAACAACAGACCAACTGCCTTGGAAAAAACGATATGAGCTTTTTTATCAGTGACGCACTGGCTGCTGCCCCGGCTCCGGCGCAGCAGGATCCCCTGATGAGCTTCCTGCCCCTGGTACTGATCTTCGTGGTGTTCTATTTCCTGCTGATCCGGCCGCAGACCAAGCGCGCCAAGGAACACAAGGCGATGGTGGAAGGCCTGTCCAAGGGGGATGAGGTGGTGACCAACGGTGGCCTCCTGGGACGCGTGACCGAGGTCGGCGAGAACTTCGCAAAACTGAAGGTGGCCGACAACGTCGAGGTCAAGGTGCAGAAGAACGCCATCGCCAGCCTCATGCCCAAGGGCACCATCAAGGAACTCTGATCGGACCACAGAACAAGGGCTGTTTTCGCCAATGAACCAGTACCCGGCCTGGAAGTACCTTCTCATTCTCGTCCTGCTGACCGTGGGCATCGTCTACGCGCTGCCCAATCTCTATGGCGAGGATCCTGCCGTACAGATCTCGGTACAGCGTGGCGGCGAGTCCGGCGATGCCCTGCGCAGCAGGGTGGAGAGCACGCTCTCGGAGGCGAACATCCCCGTCAAGAAAATCGAGACGGGTGAGGGGCGCATGCTGATCCGGTTCAACAACACCGAGGACCAGCTGGCGGCTGCCGATGTCTTGAAAGAGGCCCTGGGCGAGGACTATGTCATCGCGCTGAATCTTGCGCCCTCTACGCCGGCCTGGCTGGAAGCCATCGGCGCCAAGCCCATGTACCTTGGTCTGGACCTCCGTGGCGGCGTCTATTTCCTGATGGACGTGGACATGGAGGCCGCCATCCACAAGGCGCTGGAGCGTTATTCATCGGATCTGCGCACGATCCTGCGCAAGGCCAAGTTGCGCTATCTCGGCATTCGCATCGTGGACCAGCACCTGCTCGTCAAGTTCCGAAGCGCAGCCGATCGCGACAGGGGCATGGAACTCATCCATGACGAATATCGCGATCTGCAACTCAAGGAGGTCGACAAGGGCAAGGACTTCCTGCTCGAGGTCTCGCTGAGCGAGAAGGAGATACGGGACATACGCAAGCTGGCGCTGCAGCAGAACATCACCACCCTGCGCAACCGTGTCAACGAGCTGGGGGTGGCGGAACCGGTCATTCAGCAGCAGGGTGACCGCCGTATCGTGGTGCAGTTGCCGGGTGTGCAGGATACCGCTGCCGCCAAGCGCATTCTCGGCGCGACGGCGACGCTGGAGTACCGCGCGGTCGATGTCGAACACGATGTCGAGGCGGCACGCAAGGGCAAGGTGCCGGCGGGCTCCAGCCTCTATCGTTCGCGGGACGGTCGCTACTACCTGTTGAAGAACCGCGTCATCGTGACCGGTGACCAGATCGTCAACGCCCGTTCTGGCTTCGACAGCAAGACGGGCGGTCCCCAGGTGTCGGTAACGCTGGATGGCAAGGGTGCGCGCAAGATGCTGGAGTTCACCAAGAAGAACGTCGGCAAGCCCATGGCCGTGGTATTCATCGAGAACAAGTCGGTTACGCGCATGGTCGATGGCAAGCCGGTGGTCAGCAACCGCAAGGTGGAAGAGATCATCAGCGTCGCCACGATCCGCGGGGTGTTCGGTCGCCAGTTCCAGACCACCGGACTGGACAGCCCGCGGGAGGCACACGAACTGGCGCTGCTGCTGCGTTCCGGCGCCCTGGCGGCGCCCATCCGTATCGTCGAGGAACGCACCATCGGCCCAAGCCTGGGCGCGGACAACATCAAGCAGGGATTCCGTTCGGTAGTGATCGGCTTCGTCGTCGTACTGCTGTTCATGGCGGCCTATTACAAGGTGTTCGGGCTGGTGGCGGACGTGGCGCTGGCCATGAACCTGGTTCTGATCGTTGCGCTGCTGTCGATGTTGCAGGCGACGCTCACGATGCCGGGTATCGCCGGTATCGTGCTGACCGTGGGCATGGCGGTCGATGCCAACGTGCTCATCTTCGAACGCATACGGGAGGAGCTGCGTAACGGCAATACGCCCCAGGCCAGCATCCACGCCGGCTATGCCAAGGCACTGTCCACCATCGCCGATGCCAACGTCACCACGCTGATCGCGGGTATCGTGCTGTTCAGTTTTGGTACCGGGCCCGTCAAGGGCTTCGCCGTCACCCTGTCGCTGGGTATCATCACCTCCATGTTCACGGCGATCATGGGGACCCGCGCCATCATCAACCTGGCCTACGGCGGCCGCCGCCTGAAGCGCCTGCCGCTCTAAACAGGAAGCAGACATGCGATTCATTACAGGCAAGTCAGAGATCGATTTCATGGGCAAGCGCAAGCTCGCCCTGGTACTGTCTTCGTTGCTGATCCTCGTCTCCCTGGTCTCGCTGGCCATGCGGGGTCTCAGCTTCGGCATCGATTTTACCGGCGGCACCCTGATCGAGGTCGCCTATCCACAGCCGGTGGAACTCGGCGGAATCCGTGACGTGCTGCAGGAGGCGGGCTACGGAGATGCCCAGGTGCAGCACTTCGGCAGCGCGCGTGACGTGCTCATCCGCCTCTCTCCGCGCCCCGGCAAGGCCAGCGCCGAACTCAGCGAGGAGGTGTTGTCGGCTCTCGCCAGGGCCAACCCGGAGGTCAGCAAGCGTCGCGTGGAGTTCGTCGGTCCGCAGGTCGGTGAGGAACTCACCGAGCAGGGCGGGCTCGCCATGCTCTACTCGCTGATCGGCATCCTCATCTATGTCTCGCTGCGATTCGAGTACCGCTTCTCCCTGGGCGCGGTGGCCGCGCTGGTGCACGACGTCCTGATCACCCTGGGCGTGTTCTCGGTACTGCAGGTCGAATTCGATCTGACGGTGCTGGCAGCGCTGCTGGCGGTCATCGGCTACTCGCTGAACGACACCATCGTGGTGTTCGACCGGATTCGCGAGAACTTCCGCAAGATGCGCAAGGGTACGCCGTCACAGATCATGAATACCTCGATCAACCAGACCCTGTCGCGTACCCTCATGACTTCCCTGACCACCCTGCTGGTATTGCTGGCGCTGTTCTTCCTCGGTGGGGAGATCATTCACTCCTTCGCGCTGGCGCTGATCGTGGGTATATTCGTGGGTACCTATTCGTCCATATTCGTCGCCGGTTCGCTGGCCCTGGCACTGGGTGTCAGCAAGGCCGATCTGATGCCGGTACCGAAGGAGGGCAAGGAGGCCGACAATCGCCCCTGAGCGAATGCACCATTCCCGCGGGCCGCGGTCTGCCCGTTGACGTGATGCCGGCGGTCGAGCGAACCGTTCGGCCCTTGACCGGCCCCGGGGCCAGCGGGACCCGGTCCCCCTTTTTCGGTGTCTGAAGCCAACTGGCTCGCGCTCGGTGCGCTGGCACTGCACTGGCTGCTGGTGGTCGGCCTTTCGGCCCGCATCATCATGCGCCGGCGTCCGCTCGGCATCCTGCTGACCTGGATCGCGCTCATTCTCAGCGTGCCGGTGCTGGGGGTGCTGATCTATCTGATCGTCGGTGAGAACCGCGTCAGCCGTACCTACCTGCGGCGGGTCGCCGCCACCGAGGAACAGTACGGTCGCTGGAAGGCCTCGCTGGCCGGCCACGCTGCGGTCAGTCCTTCTGCCCCGGCACCGGAAACGGCTGCCCTGCAGCGGCTGGCGCACACGCTGGTCGGTTTTCCTTCCATGGGCGGCAATGCAGTGCAGCTGCTGCAGGATTGTGAAGGGATATTCGCTGCTGTCGGTGCCGATATCCGTCACAGCCGTCACAGCTGTCATCTGGAATTCTACCTGTGGGAAGCCGGCGGTCGCGCCGACATGATTCTGGACGAGTTGTTGCGGGCGGCTTCCCGTGGCGTGCGCTGTCGTATCCTGCTGGATGCGGTGGGCAGCAAGTCTTTCCTCAAGAGTGATGCGGCGCAGCGCCTGCGCGATGCGCCGGGGGTGGAACTGGCGGCGGCGCTGCCGGTGGGACCTGTCAGCGCGCTGTTTTCGCGGGCCGACCTGCGCAACCACCGCAAGCTGGTGGTGATCGATGGCGAGATCGCCTACACCGGCAGCCAGAATCTGGTGGATCCCCGCCTGTTCAAGCAGGACGAAGGCGTGGGGCAGTGGATCGATGCCATGGTGCGCGCCGAGGGTCCCGCCGTGGAGGCCCTGGCCGGCCTGTTCATCCAGGATTGGGAGGTAGTGACCGGTCAGCGTCTGGCAGACGACGAGGGCCCGAGGCCGGTGGCCGCTCGTGGGCCGGTGACCCTGCAGGCGGTGCCTTCCGGGCCGCTGCGGCCACTGGTGATCCAGCAGCTGGTGATCGGTACCATCTATGCGGCGCGGCGCGAGCTGGTGATCACCAGCCCCTACTTCATACCCGACGACTCGGTGCTGCTGGCGCTGGTATCGGCCGCCAATCGCGGGGTGGAAGTGACGGTGATCGTGCCGGCACGGAACGATTCGCGGCTGGTCGACTACGCCAGTCGCGCGATCTTCGATGACCTGCTGGCCGCCGGCGTGCGCATTGCCGCGTTCGAGGGCGGCCTGCTGCACACCAAGTCCATTACCGTCGATGGCGAGTTCAGCCTGTTTGGTTCGCTGAACCTCGACATGCGCAGCCTGTGGCTGAACTTCGAGCTGACCCTGTTCATCTACGATGCCGGCCTGAGTTCGCGTATCCGTGACATGCAGTTCCGCTATCTCGCCGATTCCAGCTGCCTGGACGCCGACGAGTACCGCAGCCGGCCGCTGTCGCGGCGCTTTCTGGAAAATGCGGTGCACCTTGTGGCGCCCTTGTTGTAGTGGAATTTGACCTTCGATGACCCTAGACTGGCACGTCTGCGGGGCCGCCGCCTCTCCACGCCGGGGGAGGACGGTCACTGACGCCGGTCCAACCAACGACGAGAGGAGTCTTCCCATGAAACAGCCAACCACTTCGTACCTCGCGCTGCTGCTTGTTGTGCTCGCGGCCCTCGTTGGCCCCGCCGGTATCGCTTCCGCCGCGTCCACCCAGGAGATCGACACCAAGGTCGATGGCGTGCTTGCGGAGTTCGGCAAGAAGATCCCGGAAGGGCACGAGTTTCTCGCCAAGGCCAGGGGGGTGCTGGTGTTTCCGGAAGTGATCAAGGCCGGCCTGGGCATCGGCGGCGAGTATGGGGAGGGGGCGCTGCGGATCGGGGACAAGAGTGTGGCCTACTACAACATCGCCAGTGCTTCCTTCGGCTTCCAGATCGGCGCCCAGTCGTACAGTATCGTGATGGTGTTCCTGACCGACGATGCGCTGAAGAAGTTCAGGGAAAGCAAGGGCTGGGAGGCCGGCGTCGACGGTTCCGTGGCCATCGCCGAGTGGGGTGCCGGCAAGGACATCAACACGGAGAACTTCAAGGACCCCATCGTCGGTTTCGTCCTCAACAACAAGGGACTGATGGCCGGCGTATCCATCGAGGGTTCCAAGATCACCAGGCTCGAACGCTAGGAGCCTGTCCGAGTAATGATGGACCTACTGCGAGCGCAGCACAGCGGCCGCTTTTTGCGATCCTTTTCGTCGCATAGTCCCCACTATGCGCCTCAAACGATCGCAAAAATCGCCTCGCTGTGCCACGCTCTCGCTACGGCC
>DROT01000217.1 GCA_011321775.1 Gammaproteobacteria bacterium
AACAATAACTTGATGCTCGAAGTTCATCCATTACTCGAAGAAAATGCAGAAGAGGAAGAACGGGGGCTGACCGCGATCACGGAACTGTACGTTTATGCGACGCGCAAGCGCACTGCGCAGGTCGACTGGCAGCGTGTGGAGCGGGTATATGCGGAAAAGCGGGGTATTCCGGTCGTGATCGGTGTGGCCACCAGCCCGTCGCCGCCTGCGGTCGCGGCAGACTGACATCGTGTCGGCCGGGGACCGGATCCCGGTGCCCGCAACCAGGGTTTCATCCGCGACCCGCTTTTATTTGGTTCATCGTAGATCTCCGGGGAATGCTGCACGGATTTTCAGGAAGAAGTACTCGGTATCCCGGAAGCCATAGGCCATGCGCTTGATGACCTTGATGCGGTTGTTAATGCCCTCGAGCACGCTGGTGTGTAATGGGTGACGGCAGTGGGCCAGGATGCCCTGGAGATAGGGCTTCAGGCGCCGGGCAAACTGCATCAAGGGCGTGATGCCGCTTTCCATGGCTCGCTGATACCAGCCCTCCCAGAGCCGTTTGGCGTACCCGGCATGTCGATAGCGCCACAGACACTTGAGATCCTCCTTGAGCACATAGACCGTCATCAGGGCCCGATTCGCCGCCAGCAGTTCATCCAGACGGATTGTCTGCTCAGCCGTTTTCAGATTCTCCCGGTTACGCAACAGCAGCCAGCGGGCGGACTTGATGACCTTGCGGGCCCGCTTGTCCTGACACAGCCGGTTGGCTTCGTCCACCCGCACCCGGTCGATCACTTCCCGGCCATACTTGGCCACTACATGAAACAGGTCGTAGACCACCTCTGCATTCGGGCAATACGCCTGGACCTCCAGATCGAAGGCGGTGTTCATGTCCATCACCACCGCCTTGATGCGCCGGCGGGCCGCCTCATCCAGACCCTCGAAGAAGGGCCGGATGGCCTCGCGGCTGCGCCCTTCCCCTACCCAAAGCACCTGACGACGCAGGGGTTCCACGATAACCGTCGCGTAGCGGTGCCCCTTGTGCAGGGCAAACTCGTCCATGCCCAGATATTCGATACCGCGCCAGTCGGGTTCGAGTACTTCCTGCTGCAGCAAGGCCTTGTCAATGGCCTTGACCGTGTGCCAACCCACACCATAGAACGCCGCCACCTGCTTCAAGGGCATCATCCGACTCAGCCGTCCGATTGCTTCCTCCAACCGCCGGGTTACCCGGCGGTGCGGCGACAGCCAGTCCAACGCTTCCAGGTGAGGGCCACCACAGTGCGAACACCACAACCGCCGGCGCGGGACGAGCAGCACCACATCCCAGTCCAGGATGGGCAGATCGCGGATGCGTCTCATCGTGGTGTCATGCACTGACCGGCTTTTCCTCCCGCAACGCGAGCAGCGCATCGTCTTGCTGCGAGGTTCCAGACGAATCAATAGCTTGCTTCTACCCGTCCAGCCTTCGCCCGGCCGATATTCCAGGTCCGCAACCCGATAACCCGTCCAGCCGCCCAGCTCCGTTAACGTGCGCTTGTCGAACATGCCTCCATCTCCGTTTCCTTCACAGGACAACGGTACGAAGCATGCCTCAGCGACTCAATCTCCCCGCAGATCTACGATGAACCATAAAAAAAGCAGGTCGCGCCTACAGCTGCTACCGCGCGCGTTCGCGGGCCACGGCACGGTAGCCGATGTCGGTCCGGTAGTACACGTCGGGCCAGTGAATCCTGTGCACCGTTGCATACGCTCGCTGTTGTGCGGCTGAAACCGTATCGGCCAGTGCGACCACGCACAGCACGCGCCCG
>DROT01000218.1 GCA_011321775.1 Gammaproteobacteria bacterium
AGGCGGGCGACAGCCTGCCCTGGGGCGACGCCCGCATCGAGGTGCTGTGGCCGGCCGGCTTCACGAGCCACAACCTCAACCGGCACTCGCTGGTGCTGCGCATCCGCCATGGCGAACGCAGCGCGCTGCTGATGGGCGATGCGGGAAAAACGGTGGAAAGGGAATTATTGAAAGGGGAGAAACCGCTGGCCTCGGACGTGCTGGTGGTCGGCCATCATGGCGCCAGCGATGCCGGCGACGACGCCTTTCTCGCCGCCGTACGACCGCAGTGGAGCCTCATCTCCGTCAACCGCGACAACCTGCGCGGCTACCCCAGCGCCGATACCCTGCAACGCCTGCGCGCCACCAGCGGGCAGGTGCGGCGCACCGACGAAGACGGCGACATCTGCCTGCGCCTGCCGCGCACGGCGGTCGTCACGCCCTGCCGGGTTAATAAAACAAGCACCCACGCCTACCGCCCGTCGAGGGTGTCGGGGCTCTCTTCCAGGGTGAAGGAAAAGGTGGCGCCACGACCCGGCTCGCCTTCACCCCAGATGCGTCCGCCGTGACGGCGCACGATGCGCGCGGCGGTGGCCAGGCCGATGCCACTGCCCTCGAATTCGGCGCCGTGCAGGCGCTGGAAGGCGGTGAACAGGCGGTCCACATAGCACATGTCGAAGCCGGCGCCGTTGTCGCGCACGAAAAAGACCCGTTCGCCATCCACCACCTCGACACCCAGCTCGATGCGCGCCGGGTCGCGGCCGGCGGTGTATTTCCAGGCATTGCCGAGCAGGTTGTCGAGCAGCGCCTCGACCAGCTTCGGGTCTGCCTCGACCGTCAGATCTTCATCACACCTCAGCAGCTGCACGCGCCGCCCCGGTTCCGCCTCGTGCAGACGCTGGAGGATCGCGCCGGCGATGTCCCCCAGGTCCACCGTCTGCCGCAGCACCGGCTGGCTGGAGATGCGTGAGAGCGTGAGCAGCGTATCGATGAGATCACTCATCTGATGGGCGGCACCGACGATACGCCGGAGATGCACGCGACAATCGTCGTCCAGCGCCCCGGCACAGTCTTCTTCGAGTATGCGGGTAAAACCAATAACACTGCGCAGCGGCGCGCGCAGGTCATGGGACACGGAATAACTGAAACTCTCCAGCTCCTTCAGCGCCGCCCGCAGCGCGGCATTGCTCTGCGCCAGTTCGCGCGAACGCGCCTCCACCAGTTCTTCCAGATGCTCGCGGTGCTGCAACAGCTCCGCCTGCAAACGGTATTCCTCGCTGACGTCGCGGAACACCAGGATCACGCCGATGATGCTGCCGGCCTGATTGCGGATCGGTGCACCGCTGTCGGCAATGGGGTATTCCTTGCCATCACGTGCGATGAGCACAGTGTGATTGGCCAGACCCACCACCCGGCCGGTTTCGAGCACCTTCTGCACGGGGTCTTCCACCGGCTCACGGCTGGTGTCGTTGACGATATGAAACACCTCACGCAACGGCCGCCCCTCGGCGGCCCCGGCATCCCAGCCGGTGAGCTGCTCGGCGATCGGATTGAGACGCGTCACGCGGCCCTTGGCGTCGGTGCTGATCACCGCGTCGCCGATGCTGTCGAGGGTGCGTGACAGGTGCTCCTCGCGTTCCTCTAGGGTGACATAGGCCAGGGTCCTCGCCCGGATCATGTCGCGGAACACATCGACCAGCACGGCCACCTCCGGGTCGGCGCCCTCGATGGGGCTCAAATCCTCCTGCGCGCCCTGGCCGAAGGCCTGCACCTGGGTGCTGAGTATCTGCAACGGACGGCTGATGCGCCGCCCCAGCAGCATGGCGAAGAAGATGCCGGGCAGAGCCACCAGGACGATGATCAGCAGGGTGTCGCGCCGCGCAGTATCGACCAGGGCCTGCAAACGCTGCTGCGCCACACCGACGTGCACACGGGCCGTCATGCCCTCGATGAGGGGATGGGCGATGTCGAGAATGTCGCCCTCGGTGGTATGCAGCAGCTGCGCATCTCCGAGTGCCGCCTCGCGCAGGCGTGGCAGCAGGGCGACGGGAAAACCGCTGTCGAAGCTGTGGGCGAACAGGCGCCCCTCGAAATCGACGAGAAAGATGTAGGCCAGAACCTCGTCTTCACTCACCAGACGCTGCAGCTGCCGACGCACCGGCAGGCGGTTACCATCGATGGTATTGCGCGCCACACCCTCGGCAATGGCGTGCACCAGCGAGGCGGTCCATTGGCGCGCGCTCTCGCCGGCGTAGCGCTGCACCGTGTCCCGCAGCAGCAGGTTGGTGGCGATGCCGAACAGCAGGGCCAGGCTGGCCACCAGCCAGACGATCTTGCTCGACAGTTTCATTCCCTGCCCTCCATCGCCGGCAGCAGGCCGAGACGCCGGACCCAGCGGCGCAGCTCGGCATAGTCGGCGTCACTGGCACGGGTGAAGCCACGCGGCATCTCGGTACGTTCCCAGTGGTAGAAGTCGCCCATGTAGTCGGCCTCGGGATCGAAGGCCAGCAGGGCCTCGCGGATGCGCTCGCGCAGTCCGGCATCGAGGCCGGCACTGGCCACCACACCGCTGGACGGGTATTCGCGGGAACGGGCCAGCACCCGTAGCAGGCCGGCCTTGGCCATGTCGCGGGCCATGGTGTCCTGCATGCCGCAGGCGTCGAAGCGCCCGGCCAGCACGGCATTGGCGCAGGCCTGGTGCGAACCGGTGTAGGCATAGCCGGCCAGATCCTGCAGACCGAGGCCGATGCGCGCCAGCATGATGCGTGGAATCAGATGGCCCTGGGTGGAGTCACGACTGCCAAAGGCGAGACGGTGGCCACGCAGTTCGTCCAGCTGGCGCAGGGGACTCTCGGGGGTGACGACGATGAAGGAACGGTATTTGTCACGCCCCTCGCGGTTGAGGCCGCGGGCGAGGATGATGGCACCGCTGTCACGATGCGTCTTGATGTAACCGACGGCCCCCATCAATGCCAGCTGGACGCGCCCCTGCGCCAGTTCGCGGTCGAGGCTGACGCCGCTGGGCGTGAAGCGCAGGGAGAAACGCTGGCCGGTGGCGGCCGCCAGGTAGTGCAGGAAAGGCAGGTACTGGCGGGCATCCTCTTGGGGGCTGGCACGCAGCTCGAAGCCGACACGGATGACATCGTCTTCGGCCTGTGGTGCCATGACCTGCAGCTCGCGATCATCGATGCGCTCACTGAGATCGATCACCGGGCCATCGGCCCCACCGCAGCCACCCAGCAGCACCAGCACCAAGATCAGGACCCACCCGCGCATCAGCGCCCCGCCCGCACCAGTCCGCCCAGGCCGGCGTCTTCCAGCGCGGCATTGAGGTAATTGCGCACCGCATGGGCGTACTCGAAGGTCAGCGCCTCTTTCAGCAATTTGCGCGCGCGGCGCTGAGTGAAGCTGCGGATCACCCACTTGATACGCGGCAGGTTGGCGGCGCTCATGCTGAGGCTGTCGACGC
>DROT01000219.1 GCA_011321775.1 Gammaproteobacteria bacterium
CCCTTGAGAGGCAGCGGCCCGGCGGAAACCGCTGAGGGAGGGGTGCGTCCCGCCGATGTTTTCTTTTCTTTGGACGATGTTCCGACGGCGCGTTGGCCGCGCACCGGCTCGTGTGCTTTCTCGGCCAGCAGCAATGGCTCATCGCCCTGCAGCAGACGTGCGAGGGCGGCGGCGATCTCCAGCGGTTCGGCACCTTCTTCCTGCTGCACTTCCGTCAACAACTGGTAGTAGAGTTCATTGGTCTCGTCCGCCAGCGCGTCGCGCACGCGCTGCTTGAAACGCGCGATGCGCTGCACGTTGATGTCGCGGGCCGTCGGCATCTGCATGGGCTCGATCGGCTGGCGAATGGTCTTTTCGATGGCACGCAACAGCCGCCGTTCGCGCGCCGACACGAACAGGATGGCGTCGCCGCGCTCGCCGGCTCGACCGGTACGACCGATACGATGAATATAGGCCTCGACGTCGGTGGGAATGTCGTAGTTGATGACGTGGCTGATGCGCTTCACGTCCAGGCCGCGGGCCACGACGTCGGTGGCGACCAGGATATCGACCTGCCCGTTTTTCAGACGTTCGACGATGCGTTCGCGCTGCGCCTGGGGAATGTCACCGTTCAGCGCCTCGCAGGCGTGGCCACGCGCTTCGAGCTTCTCCGCCAGTTCCACCGTCGCCGTGCGCGTGCGCACGAACACCAGCATGGCGTCGTAGGGCTCGGCCTCCAGCAGACGCGTCAGGGCATCGAGCTTGTGCAGACCGCTGACCTGCCAGTAGCGCTGGCGAATGGTATCGGCGGTCGCGGTCTTCTGGTCGATACGGATGACGGCCGGGTCGTGCAGGTGGCGCCGGGCGACCTTGCGGATCTCTTTCGGCATGGTGGCCGAGAACAGGGCGATCTGGCGGTCGGCCGGCGTCTGTTGCAACACCCACTCGACATCGTCGATGAACCCCATGCGCAGCATTTCGTCCGCTTCGTCCAGCACCAGCGCCTGCAGCCGGTCCAGACTGAGTTTGCCGTTGCGCATGTGGTCCATGACACGCCCGGGGGTACCGACCACCACGTGCACGCCGCGTTTCAGCTGTCGTAGCTGGATGTCGTAGGACTGGCCGCCGTACACCGGCAGTACATGGAAATCCTTCAGATGGCGGGCATAGGTCCGAAAGGCCTCCGATACCTGGATGGCCAGTTCGCGCGTCGGCGCCAGCACCAGCAGCTGCGGTTGCCGGCACCCGAGGTCCAGGCGCGCGAGCAGCGGCAGCGCGAAGGCCGCGGTCTTGCCGGTTCCGGTCTGCGCCTGGCCCAGCAGGTCGCGTCCCTGCAGCAGCACCGGGATGCTGCGCGCCTGGATGGGCGATGGCTGCTCGTAACCGACGTCCTCAAGGGCCTGAAGCAGTGGCCGTGGCAACCCGGTTTCGGCAAAACCGGTGTCGTGGTTCGGGTCTGACATGGAGGATTCCCCGTTTTCCGGCACTACCGGAGGTCATGTTGGCGCAGCCGCGAGGCGCGCGGTGTGGAGAAAGGGTCACCCGAAGGGTGCCCCGTGACTCTCCGCGATACCGGCCAGGGCCGGCTGTTCGCCTGGGTCCACCGGGAAACCTGGGGAGAGAAGCGCTCGGCTGTGCGGACCGGGCCTCGCTGGAAACGCGGATCGGCTCGCCTGAGCGTCAGCCATGGTAACCCATAAAGCAGCTCCGGACAAAAATCGTGCCAGTGCGTACCGGAACGCGGCTTGACCCCGTACCCCGGTACGGGGCGTATCCTTTCGTTCAGTAGACAGGAGCCGGTGCCATGAACCCGTTGATCACCCTCTTCACCCGCCTGGGGGACAAGTCCGGCGCGCTCGGCGCGCTGCTTTCCACCATGGGCTGTGCCATGTGTTTTCCGGCGATGGCCAGCATCGGATCGGCCCTCGGCCTGGGTTTTCTCTCGCAATGGGAAGGGCTGTTCATCAACACCCTGTTGCCGCTGTTTGCCTGGATCGCGCTGGGCGCCAACGCGCTTGGCTGGCTTGCGCACCGGCAGTGGCGGCGCAGCCTCGCCGGCATGGTCGGCCCCTCGATCGTGTTGCTGAGCCTCTATCCCTGGTTCCAGTATGGCTGGAGCACCTGGAGCCTGTATGCAGGACTGGCGCTCATGCTGGTGGTGGCTGGCTGGGATCTGTGGTCACCGGCGCACCGCCGTTGCGACGACGGTAGCTGCGAAACCGCCATGAAGAACGGGGAAACGGCTTGAGCGGAGAACGAAATCGGTTCGTCTACCTGCTCTTCGGGAGTCGCCCGTCGGGACCGACTCCATGAGCTGTTGTGAGCCCCGCATTGCGGACCGGCCGGCGTCCGCGGCCGGAGACCCTGTGCACGTTGCCATTGTCGGCAGCGGTTCCGGCGCCTTTGCCGCCGCGATCGAGGCCGCCGCGCGCGGGGCGCGGGTGACGCTCATCGAGGCATCGGACGTCATTGGCGGAACCTGCGTCAACGTCGGCTGCGTCCCTTCGAAGATCCTGATCCGCGGAGCCCAGATCGCCTGGCAGCAGCAGCATCACAACTTCGAGGGCGTGGCCCGCCATGCCGCCGCCATCGACCGCCGCACCATGGTGCGGCAACAGCAGGAACTGGTCGAACGCCTGCGCGTGTCCAAGTACCTCGAAGTGCTGAAAAGCACGCCGGGGCTGAGCCTGATGAAAGGCCGGGCGCATTTTGCCGACCGCTCGACGCTGGTCGTACGTGACTCCGAAGGACACGAACAACGGGTTCACGCCGATCGCATCCTGCTGGCGGTCGGTGCGCGCCCCGCCATTCCCGCGATCGAGGGGCTGACAGACACGCCCTACTGGACATCCACCGAGGCGCTGGTCGCCGAAGAGCTGCCACGGCATCTGGTGGTACTCGGCGGATCCGTGGTGGCGCTGGAGCTGGCCCAGGCCTTCCTTCACCTGGGATCGAAGGTGACCCTGCTGGCACGGAGCACCCTGCTTTCGCGGGAGGATGCCGATATCGGCGCGGCCCTGAAGACGATTCTGGAAGCGGAGGGGATGGAAATCCGCCTGCACACCGTGCCCGAGCGGGTGACACACGACGGCGAACACTTCCATGTCCACACCGGGAGCGGTGATCTGTTGTGCGACCGGCTGCTGGTCGCCACCGGGCGGCGCTCCAATGGCGACCGCCTGAAGCTGGAAAACGCCGGCATCGCCGCGACGCCGGAAGGCGATATCCTGGTCGACGATCACATGCGTACCAGTGCGGAGCAGGTCTACGCCGCGGGGGACTGCACCAACCAGCCGCAGTACGTCTACGTGGCCGCCGCCGCCGGGACGCGGGCGGCGCGTACCATGCTGGGTGAAGAAACGGCGCTCGACCTCTCGGCCATGTCCGCGGTGGTATTCACCGATCCGCAGGTTGCCACCGTCGGCCTGAGCGAGAAACAGGCCAGGGATCAGGGCATGGACTGCGAAAGCAGGACGCTGGCACTGGAGTACGTGCCACGGGCGATCGCCAACATGGATACCCGCGGTTTCATCAAGCTGGTGGCCGACCGCAACGATGGCCGGCTGCTGGGCTGCCAGGCGGTGGCCCACGAGGCCGGCGAGCTCATCCAGACGGCAGCCCTGGCCATTCACGAGGAAATGAACGTCGACGAACTGGCCGCCCAGCTGTTCCCCTATCTCACCATGGTCGAGGGGCTGAAACTCTGCGCCCAGACCTTCCGCAAGGATGTAAGCCAGCTGTCGTGCTGCGCCGGTTGAGACGATGCGCCCTTTTTCGCGACGCCCGGGCCTGATTACCGCGGCACACGACTGAGCAGCCGATCCAGCTGATTGGCGAAGGTCTGGCGGTCGGCCTGATTCAGCGTCGCCGGTCCCCCGGTGTGTACCCCGCTGCCGCGCAGGGTGTCCATGAAATCACGCATGTTGAGCCGCTGGCGGACGTTGTCCTCGGTGTAGAGTTCTCCGCGCGGGCTCAGGGCCAGACCGCCACCGGCGACCACTTCCGCGGCCAGGGGAATGTCCGCGGTAATCACCAGGTCACCTGCCTGCAGCTGACGCACGATGTAGTTGTCGGCGACGTCGAAACCCGGCGCCACACGCACCGCGCGGATGTATCGCGAACGGGGTACCTGGAGGGACTGGTTGGCGACCAGGATCAGGGGTATCCCCTTTCGCTCGGCGGCGCGAAACAGGATGTCGCGGATCACCCGCGGACAGGCGTCGGCATCGACCCAGAGGTTCACCGTTTCCCGGCTCCGCCAGACACACTACCACCAGCGGATACGGCATCCAGCGTAGGTCGTGCCTCCATTTTTATTTGATTGTTTATTATTAGAGTTATATCTAATTTGATAGATCTATGTATAAAATAAGATAACAGACTGTTTTATAGATATAAATCTATACGTCCAGATTCGAGACCGAGAGCGCATTGGTTTCGATGAACTCACGCCGCGGTTCCACATGGTCGCCCATCAGGGTGGTGAATATCTGGTCGGCGGCGACGGCGTCCTCGATCTGCACCTGCAGCATGCGGCGGGTATCGGGATTCATGGTGGTCTCCCAGAGCTGTTCCGGGTTCATTTCGCCGAGGCCCTTGTAACGCTGGATATGCTGTCCGCGCCGGGCTTCTTCCATGAGCCAGTCGATGACCTCACGGAAACTCGTGACCTGCGCCTGCTTCTCGCCGCGCTGGATCCAGGCGCCCTCGCCGAGCAGACCGTCCAGCTGTTCACCCAAGGCCACCATGTGACTGTATTCGGCCGTGGCGAAGAATTCGCTGGGGATGTCCTGCTCGCCGGCCACGATACCGTGGGTGTGCTTGCGAATCCGCAGGCGGAAACCTTCGTGATCGTCCCGGTCTTCCAGCTCGATGGAATAGCGTACCCCGGCTTTCTGGTGGCTGTTGACCCGCCCCTCCAGCTCGGTACACCAGGCGCGCACCTGGTCGTGATGGAGCAGGTCGGCCTCCTTCAGGGGCGGCATATAAACCATCTTTTCGAGGACGATCGGGTTATATCGACGAGAAAGACGACTGATCGACGCCATTACCGACATATACTGCCTGACGAGGCTTTCCAGGCCGGGCCCGCTCAGCGCGGGCGCGCCTTCGTTGACATACAGGCTGGCCTTGTCCAGCGCCGCCTGCAGCAGATATTCCTGCAGGGCCGCGTCATCTTTCACGTAGCGTTCCTGCTTGCCTTTCTTGGCCTTGTACAGCGGCGGCTGGGCGATGTAGATATAGCCGCGCTCGATCAACTCCGGCATCTGGCGGTAGAAGAAGGTCAGCAGCAGGGTCCGGATGTGCGAACCGTCGACATCGGCATCCGTCATGATGATGATGCGGTGGTAACGTAGCTTGTCGATATTGAACTCGTCACGGCCGATGCCGCAGCCGAGCGCGGTGATCAGGGTGCCGACCTCCGCCGAGGACAGCATCTTGTCGAAACGCGCCTTTTCCACGTTGAGAATCTTGCCCTTGAGCGGAAGAATCGCCTGGGTGCGCCGGTCCCTGCCCTGCTTGGCCGATCCGCCGGCCGAATCACCCTCCACCAGGTACAGCTCGCTCCGGCCGGGATCACGTTCCTGGCAGTCCGCCAGCTTGCCGGGCAGGCCGGCGATATCCAGTGCACCCTTGCGACGCGTCATCTCGCGCGCCTTGCGGGCGGCCTCGCGCGCCATCGCGGCTTCCACGATCTTCGCCGTGATCGCTTTGGAATCTGCTGGATTTTCAAGCAGATAGTTTTCAAGATGCTCCGCGACCGTCGATTCCACGATGCCTTTCACTTCGGATGAGACCAGCTTGTCCTTGGTCTGCGAGGAGAATTTCGGGTCCGGTACCTTGACCGACAACACGGCCGTGAGTCCTTCACGGGCATCGTCCCCGGTGGTGTTGACCTTGTTCTTCTTGCTGCCCTCCTTCTCCATGTACTGGTTGAGGGTCCGGGTCAGGGCGGCGCGAAAACCGGCGAGGTGGGTGCCACCATCCAGCTGGGGGATATTGTTGGTGAAACAGAAGATGTTTTCCTGGTAGGAATCGTTCCACTGCATGGCCACTTCGACGCCCACGCCGTCCTTTTCACCGGAAAAATAGAACACCGTGGGGTGCAGGGGCGTCTTGTTCCGGTTCAGGTGCTCCACGAAGGCGCGGATACCGCCCTGGTACTCGAACACATCCTCCTTGTCGGAACGCTCGTCCGTGAGTCGGATACGCACGCCCGAGTTCAGGAAGGACAGTTCCCGCAGCCGCTTGGCCAGGATGTCATAGTGAAATTCCACATCGGTGAAAATCTCGGTGCTGGGCTTGAAGCGCACTTCGGTACCGCTCTGCTCCGTGGTACCGATCACCTTGAGCGGTTCCACGGGTTCCCCGTGGACGTACTCCTGGTAGTGCACCTTGCCGTCCCGGCGGATGGTCAGCTTGAGGTATTCCGACAGGGCGTTGACGACCGAGATGCCGACACCGTGGAGGCCGCCCGAAACCTTGTAGGAGTTGTCGTCGAACTTTCCGCCCGCGTGCAGCACGGTCATGATGACCTCGGCCGCGGACCGCCCCTCTTCCGGGTGGATATCGACCGGGATACCCCGACCGTCGTCGGCGATGGTTACCGAATTGTCGCTGTGGAGCGTTACCGAGATCTCGCTGCAGTAGTCGGCGAGTGCCTCGTCGATGGAGTTGTCGACGACCTCGAACACCATGTGGTGCAAACCGGTACCGTCATCGGTGTCCCCGATATACATGCCGGGACGCTTGCGGACGGCATCCAGCCCCTTTAACACCTTGATATTCGAGGAATCGTAGCCTGAACTCTTACTCATAACAGATCATCCGGAATCAACCGAAGCATTATACCACTTCCCGGACTTCACCGTGTTTCACGTGAAACCGCCGTAACCGTTCAGCAGGCCAGTTTCCCACTCCGACCGGCTCCTGGATCGCCGTCACGAACGCCTGGGCGTCGATCTCCCCGAGCAAGGCCATCACCTTGTCCTGATTTCCGGCGTCGAGTTCGGCCCCCAGGTCGTCGAGCAGAAAAAGGCTGTTTCGTCCGGTCTGCTGTTTCAGCACCACCGCCTGAGCCACCTGCAGGGCGACCACGAACAGTTTCTGCTGCCCACGCGACAGCCGATCCAATACCGCCCCGTCACCGTA
>DROT01000220.1 GCA_011321775.1 Gammaproteobacteria bacterium
AAACTGATTCCATGAGCACACGTCGTTATACCCCTTTCGATCACCTGATCATGAACCTGGACCAGGCCGTGCGTACCCTCGCCGGCCGGCCGCTGACCAGTGGCCGCCCCAACCCGGCCGATGACTTCGAGGAGACCGAACTCGCCGAGTCGGAGAAGACCGAGTCGGCGCGCCTGATGCGCGTCAATCACGCCGGCGAAGTGGCCGCCCAGGCGCTCTATCAGGGCCAGGCGCTGACCGCGCGGCTGGAGGCGGTGCGCGACCGCATGGAGCGCGCCGCCGAGGAAGAGAACGATCACCTGGAATGGTGCGAGCAGCGCGTCCGCGAACTGGGGGATCACCTCAGTTACCTGAATCCGCTATGGTATGCCGGTTCCTTCGCCATCGGTGCGGCTGCAGGCGCGATCGGTGACAAGTGGAGTCTCGGCTTCGTGGTGGAGACCGAGCGGCAGGTGGTCGAGCATCTGGAAGAGCACCTGCGGAGGATATCGCCAAGGGACCGGAGAAGCCGGGCCATCCTCGAACAGATGAAGGTGGACGAGGCCCATCACGGTGCCGTCGCCCGTCAGGCGGGGGCGGCCGAACTTCCCGGACCGGTGAGGCGGCTGATGAAGCTGACCTCGAAGATCATGACCGGCACCGCCTACTGGATCTGAGACCGACCATGGCCGTTCGTTCCTTCGAAGGCAGGCAGCCGGCCATTCATGCTTCGGCCTGGGTCGACGAGACGGCACTGGTGATCGGCGAGGTCGGCATCGGTGCCGACAGTTCCATCTGGCCGATGAGCGTGGTGCGCGGCGATATCAATTCTATCGACATCGGCAGCCGTACCAATATCCAGGACGGTTCGGTGCTGCACGTGACCCACGACAGCGAATTTGCGCCGGGCGGCGCGCCGCTGGTAGTCGGCGACGAGGTGACGGTAGGGCACCGGGTGGTGCTGCACGCCTGTACGGTGGGAGACCGTTGTCTGATCGGCATGGGCGCCGTCCTGCTGGACGGGGCCGTGATCGGCAGCGGCGCCATCATCGGCGCCGGTTCACTGGTGCCGCCCAACAAGGAACTGGAAGGCGGTTATCTCTACGTGGGGTCGCCGGTGAAGCGGGTGCGCGAGCTGCGCGCGGAGGAAAAGCGCTTTCTGGTCTATTCAGCCGAACACTACGTGCAGCTGAAGAACCGTCACCATGGTGGCTGAAGCCACCACCACCGCGGCGCTCGGCATCAGCGTTTCATCGAATCGAAGAACTCGTCGTTGGTCTTGACGTCCTTGAGGCGGTCGAGCAGGAACTCCATGGCGGCGAGGTCTTCCATCGGGTGCAGCAGCTTGCGCAGGATCCACACCTTCTGCAGTTCGTCGGGCTTGGTCAGCAGTTCCTCGCGGCGGGTGCCGGAGCGGTTGATGTTGATGGCGGGGTAGACGCGTTTTTCCGCGATCTTGCGGTCCAGGTGGATCTCCATGTTGCCGGTGCCCTTGAACTCCTCGTAGATCACGTCGTCCATGCGCGAGCCGGTTTCCACCAGGGCGGTGGCGATGATGGTGAGCGAGCCGCCTTCCTCGATATTGCGGGCCGCGCCGAAGAAGCGCTTGGGGCGGTGCAGGGCATTGGCGTCGACACCGCCGGTGAGCACCTTGCCCGAGGATGGGATCACCGTGTTGTAGGCGCGCGCCAGGCGGGTGATGGAGTCCAGCAGGATGACCACGTCGCGCTTGTGTTCGACCAGGCGCTTGGCCTTCTCGATGACCATCTCCGCCACCTGCACGTGGCGGCTGGCCGGTTCGTCGAAGGTCGAGGAGACTACCTCGCCGCGTACCGAACG
The DNA here is from genome assembly GCA_011321775.1 of Gammaproteobacteria bacterium. GTDB lineage: Bacteria > Pseudomonadota > Gammaproteobacteria > DSM-19610 > DSM-19610 > Thiogranum. The sequence goes on from DROT01000220.1 coordinate 1,819, forward strand.
CGCCATCTCGGTCACTTCCTCCGGACGCTCGTCGATAAGCAGCACGATGAGGTAGCACTCCGGGTGATTCCTGGTAATCGACTGGGCGACGTTCTGCAGCAGCATGGTCTTGCCCGCCTTGGGCGGCGACACGATCAGCCCGCGCTGGCCCTTGCCGATCGGTGCCGCGAGGTCGATGACACGGGCAGTGATGTCCTCGGTGCTGCCGTTGCCCAGTTCCAGCTTGAGGCGTTCGTTGGGGTGCAGCGGCGTGAGGTTCTCGAACAGCACCTTGCCCTTGGCGTTCTCGGGCTTGTCGTAGTTGATCTCGTTGACCTTGAGCAGAGCGAAATAGCGCTCGCCTTCCTTGGGGGGGCGGATCTTCCCGGATACGGTGTCGCCGGTGCGCAGACCGAAACGGCGGATCTGGCTGGGTGAGACGTAGATGTCGTCCGGCCCGGCGAGGTAGGAACTGTCGGCCGAGCGCAGGAAGCCGAAACCGTCCTGCAGGATCTCCAGCACGCCGTCACCGAAGATGTCCTCGCCGCTCTTGGCGTGGGATTTGAGGATCGAGAAAATGACGTCCTGCTTGCGCGAGCGGGTGCCCTCGATCCCCATCTCCTGGGCGATGGTGATGAGTTCGGATGCCGGTTTTTGTTTCAGTTCAGTCAGGTTCATAGGCTTTTATAGTGGTTGAAGTTGGTAGAAGCCGCCCCGCCGGGCGGATTGCCACGGCGGGTGGTTGGTGGTGCGCTGCTGTTGCGGCAACGCAGCCTTGTTCGTATCGTCGGATTGTTGCTCTGATGTTCTTTTCCGGGCCGGATCGCCGCGGGTATCCCCGTGCGGGGTCTTGTCTGTCGTTACAGGTTGCTGTCAATGAACGCGGTCAGCTGGGATTTGGACAGCGCACCGACCTTGGTGGCCTCGACGTTGCCGTCCTTGAACAGCATCAGTGTCGGAATGCCGCGGATGCCGTACCGGGGTGGCGTCTGCGGGTTCTCGTCGATGTTCAGCTTGGCGACCTTGACCTTGCCTTCGTACTCGTCCGCGATCTCGTTCAGTATCGGCGCAATCATCTTGCAGGGGCCGCACCATTCGGCCCAGTAGTCCACCAAAACCGGCTCACTGGATTCGAGAACTTCGTTCTGGAAAGAATCATCGCTTAGATAGACGATATTATCGCTCACGCTGCGGGCCTCCTGACCACCAAAAATCTACAGATGCCATTGGGAAACGGGGATTGTTGAATCTGAAACGCGGGCCTTCCCGGATTGTGCTGCCCTGCTGCGTCCGTCAATCGATCGACCAGACGGGCATGAATACGTGGCTGTGCAGGACAGTGAGGCTAATTTCATCTGAAAAGACCACAGATTGCAAGCCTAAACCTGAGATTAAAGTGAATAAATTCGTTATGCTTCATCCCCATGACACAGGAATACATGAGTAATATCAACTTCGACAGCTTCGACCTTCCGGAGTCTGTCATGCAAGGCATTGAAGACGCGGGTTTTTTGGCCTGTACCCCGATACAGGAGAAAACCTTGCCGGTGACGCTGGCGGGTCGCGACGTGGCGGGACAGGCGCAGACCGGTACCGGAAAGACGGCGGCCTTCCTCATCGCAACCTTCGCCCACCTGTTACGACATCCCGCCGACGAACAGCGCAAGCCAAACCAGGTGCGGGCGTTGATTCTGGCGCCGACGCGTGAGCTGGCCATACAGATCCACCGTGATGCGGAGAAGCTGGGGCACCACACCGGTCTGCGTCTCGGGCTCGCGTACGGTGGCACCGACTATGACAGCCAGCGCAAGCGCCTGGCCGAGGGTGTGGATATACTGATCGGTACGCCCGGTCGCATCATCGACTATTTCAAACAGCACGTGTTCGACCTGCGCAAGGCGCAGGTGGTCGTGCTCGACGAAGCCGATCGCATGTTCGATCTCGGTTTCATCAAGGACGTGCGCTTCCTGTTGAGGCGTTGTCCCCCGCCGTCGGAAAGACTGGGCATGCTGTTCTCGGCCACCATGTCACTGCGGGTCAACGAACTGGCCTACGAGCACATGAACAATCCCGAACCCGTGGAGGTCGAGCCGGAGCAGGTCACCGCACGGCATGTCCGCCAGGTGCTCTACCACACGGCCAACGAGGACAAGATTCCGCTGTTGCTCGGCCTGATGGGACGCATGGACGCCCATCGAAGTATCGTCTTCGTCAATACCAAGCGCGATGCGGAAAAGGTATGGGGCTATCTCGAAGGTAACGGCCACAAGGCCGCGATTCTGTCGGGGGACGTGCCGCAGAAGAAGCGTCAGTCGCTGCTGAAGAAATTCCAGGAAGGCGAACTGGCGATCCTGGTGGCCACCGATGTGGCCGCGCGCGGCCTGCACATCCCCGACGTCAGTCATGTGTTCAACTATGATCTGCCGCAGGACGCCGAGGACTACGTGCATCGCATCGGCCGTACCGCGCGCCTCGGTGCCGATGGCGACGCCATCAGTTTTGCCTGCGAGAAATACGTCTATTCCCTCCCCGAGATCGAGGCCTATATCGGCGAGTCCATCCCGGTGGCACGGGTCGAGGATGACCTGCTGGTAAAACCGGCGCCGCCGGTGAAGCGACCGCGCCGCAAGATGGCGGCACACAAGAGGCCCCGGCGCGGTCACGGGGGTGGTCGCGGCGGCGGTGGCGGGAAACGGCGTCACTCCGGCTGATGAGCGCCGCGGGCCGTCGTTGCGCGGCGTTTCCGAAGCGGAGTCCGTTGCATGGCCGAGGCGGTAAAATATTGCTAAAATAGTATTTTACCGATAAGCATTTAAGTTCTTCGCGAGCCGGCCGCGGTTATCTACTCAGGGAAATAGCGAATTCGAGACCATGGTCAGTCTTGTCCTACCACAGGCGGCTTTGCATCAGTGGTTCCGGCCACAGCAGGTGGAGCGCCTCGTGCGCCCTATCAATATACTGCTGATCCTGTGGCTGGCCTGGCTGCTGGCCGGCCTCGTCTGGATGCTGGTGCCGGAACCCGAAAGCGGGAATGCTGCAGGTATGGTACCGGCGACGGCGATGCCCGTGAAAGCGAAGGAAGCGCCAGCGCAGGAACAGCGCATCGTGCAGACTCACCTGTTCGGTGAAGTCACCAAGGAACCCGCGGTCAGGAAGGCGAAACCGGTCGAGGTACCGGAAACCCGCCTCAACCTGAGCCTGCGCGGTGTCTTTGCCAGTGATGAGCCGGGGCAGGCCCGTGCCATCATCGGTGATCCCGGGGGCAAGGAAGACAGTTATGCCGTGGGCGATCCGCTTCCGGGAGGGGCGCGCCTGGCGGAAATCTATCCCGATCGGATCATCCTCGAGCGTAATGGTCGTTTCGAGACCCTGCGACTGCCAAAGGACCGCGATCTCACCCGCCCGCGCAGTGTCAGTCACCGCAGTGCCCGGCGGCTGGAGAACACGGGCAACGGCAGCCGGGCGGCTGCCTTCAGCAGGTATCGTGACGAGATCAGGAAGAATCCGTCCGCCTTCATGGACTATGTTCGCGCTACGCCGGCACGGCAGGGAGGCAAGTTTATCGGTTTCCGCCTGGCGGCCGGCCGGCAGCGCGGGGCCCTCAGGGAGCTTGGCTTGCAACCGGGGGATATCGTTACCGCGATCAACGGTGTAACAATAGACTCGCCGGCAAAAGGAATGAAGGCCATGCAGGCACTGGGTGAAGGCGACACGGTCAGCGTGACGTTGTTGAGGGGAGGGCAGGAGACGTCCATGAGCCTGTCTCTGCCTTCGGCGCGTCACTGAACCAGGGGATGCGGGTGCGTCAGCGATTCAACAAGGGAATGCGGTGGTTCTGCCTGTGGCTGCTGTGCCTGGCCTGGACCGGGCCGCTGGTGGCGCAGACCATTACCCTCAATCTAAAGGGGGCCGACATCAATGCGCTGATCGGCACCGTTGCGGAAGTCACCGGCAAGAACTTCATCGTCGATCCGCGCGTCAAGGGGAAGGTGACCGTCATCTCGTCGCGACCCATGGACGCCGACGAGGTCTACCAGGTATTCCTCTCCATCCTGAAGGTGCATGGTTTTGCCGCGGTTCCCAGTGGTGCGGTGATCAAGATCCTGCCGGACGTCAGCGCCAAGCAGGACGCCATCCCCAATGCCAGCGACCAGCACCCGGGACGCGGTGACGAGATGGTGACGCGGGTGGTGCAGGTCGACAACGTGGCGGCCGCCCAGCTGGTCCCCATCCTGCGGCCGCTGGTGCCGCAGCAGGGACACCTGGCGGCCTATCCCTCCACCAATGTGCTGATCATCTCGGATCGCGCCGACAATGTGGAGCGCCTGGTCCATATCATTCGTCGCATCGACAAGGTCAGTGACAGCGAGATCGAAGTGATCCGTCTCGAATACGCTTCGGCGGCCGAAGTGGTGCGGATACTCAATGCGCTCAATCGCGGCGCGCCCGGCAAGGGCAAGGCTCCTGCCGGCAGCTCGAGTACGCTGGTCGCGGACGAGCGCACCAACAGCGTATTGCTGGGCGGCGAGCGTTCCAGTCGCCTGCGTCTGCGCGCCATCATCTCGCATCTGGACACGCCGCTGGAACAGGACGGCAATACCAAGGTCATCTACCTGAAATACGCCAAGGCAGCCGACCTGGTCGACGTGTTGCGCGGGGTGGGCAAATCCCAGGGAGAGAAGGTCAAGAAGGCCAAGGCGTCCGCGGCCAACATCGAGAAGCAGCTGGACATCCAGGCCGACGAATCGACCAATTCGCTGGTCATTACCGCGCCACCGGCGCTGATGCGGTCGCTGGAGAGCATCATCCGCCAGCTCGATATCCGCCGCCAGCAGGTGCTGGTGGATGCCATCATCGCCGAAGTGGGTGAGAACCGGGCGCGCGAACTCGGCGTGCAGTGGGCCGTCTTCGACCTCACCGGTACCACCTCGCCGGTCGGTGGCACCAATTTCAACAATACCGGTACGCAGCTGGTCGATATCGCCCAGGGGATACTGGACAAGCAGCTGGTGGGCCTGACACCGGGCCTGTCCTTCGGTGTCGGCAAGCTGGGGAACAACGGTGTGAACTTTGCTGCCGTGGTCAACGCGCTGGCCGGTGACTCGGACGTGAACATCCTGTCCACGCCGTCGCTGGTGACGCTGGACAACGAGGAGGCCGAGATCATCGTCGGTCAGAACGTTCCCTTCATCACCGGTTCGTTCACCAATACGGGGGCCGCGAACGGAGCGGTCAATCCCTTCCAGACGGTGCAGCGCGAGGACGTGGGCATCACGCTCAAGGTCAAGCCGCAGATCAACGAGGGCAATTCCATCATCATGGAAATTACCCAGGAGGTGTCCACCATTTCCAACGATGCCCAGGCGGTGGACATCATCACCAACAAGCGCAACATCAAGACCAATGTCCTGGTCGAGGACAACCATGTCGTGGTGCTGGGTGGCCTGATCGAGGACCGGGTGCGCGAGAGCGAGCAGAAGGTGCCCCTGCTGGGCGATATCCCCTATCTCGGTGCCCTGTTCCGTTCCAAGAGCGTCAATCGCGACAAGGTCAACCTGATGGTGTTCCTGCATCCCGTGATCCTGCACGACGAGGCGACCTCGGACAATTACAGTGCGGTGAAATACGACTACATCCGCGCACTGCAGATGGAGAAGAATACCGAGGGAGTACCCCTGCTGCAGGGCAAGGGGGCACCCCACATGGAGCCGATGAAGGATTTGCTCGAGTTGCCCCCGCCCTTCGAGGACAGTGAGGCGGCCAGGTCACAAGGCGCCCCCGCGGAAGATGGAAACGAGTAGCCACGAAGCGATGCCTGTGGAGTCCGCGGTCGCGGTGGAATCTGATGGTGGCGCAGCCGCGCCCGATCGTCGTCCGCCTTTTCTGTTCGCAAAACGTCACGGGGTAGTGCTGGCGGACCTCGACGGGGACGAGGCCGAGGTGGTACTCGGTCCCGCTGCCGACCCCGCGGCGGTGATCGAGTTGCGCCGCCACGTGGGGCGCCCCCTGCGCCTGCGGCGTGTCGATGCCGAGGAGTTCGACGCCCTGCTGGCTTCCACCTACGAGCAGGCCTCCAACGAGGCCATGCAGATGATGGAGGACCTGGGCGAGGACATGGACCTGTTCCAGGTGGCGCAGGCGCTGCCGGAGACCGAGGACCTGCTGGAGAGCGAGGACGATGCGCCCATCATCCGCCTCATCAACGCCCTGCTGACCGAGGCGGTGAAGGAAAACGCCTCGGATATCCACATCGAACCCTTCGAGAACCGCCTGGTGGTGCGTTTTCGGGTCGACGGCGTGCTGCGCGAGGTGCTGCAGCCGCAGCGGGTGCTGGCCCCGCTGCTGGTATCCCGTATCAAGGTCATGGCCAAGCTGGATATCGCCGAGAAGCGGCTGCCGCAGGACGGGCGCATCTCGCTGCGGGTGGCCGGACGCGCCGTGGACATCCGCGTTTCCACGTTGCCCTCCGGCCATGGCGAACGGGTGGTCCTTCGTCTCCTCGACAAGCAGGCCGGGCGCCTCGACCTCGAACACCTCGGCATGGCCGCAGAGACACGCGAGGTGATGGATCGTCTCATTCGCAGACCGCACGGCATCATCCTGGTGACGGGACCGACGGGTTCGGGCAAGACCACCACCCTGTACGCGGCGCTGGAACGACTCAACAACAACCGACGCAACATCATGACGGTCGAGGATCCCATCGAGTACTACCTCGACGGCATCGGCCAGACGCAGGTGAACACCAAGGTGGAGATGAGCTTCGCCCGCGGCCTGCGGGCCATCCTGCGCCAGGATCCCGACGTGGTCATGGTCGGCGAGATCCGCGACCTGGAGACGGCTGAGATTGCGGTGCAGGCCAGTCTCACCGGGCACCTGGTATTCTCCACGCTGCATACCAACAGTGCCGTCGGGGCGGTCACACGCCTGCGTGACATGGGGGTCGAACCCTTCCTGCTGTCTTCCAGCCTGATCGGCGTGCTGGCGCAGCGGCTGGTGCGGGTGCTGTGCGAGCAGTGCAAGGAGCCCTATACAGCCTCGGCGGCCAACTGCGAGACCCTGGGCGTGGATCCGGCCGAGCCGCCGACGCTCTATCACGCCGTCGGCTGTCCCGCCTGCAACCAGCTCGGGTATCGGGGGCGCACCGGTATCTACGAGCTGATCGAACTCGACGATCAGATGCGCAGCATGATTCACGACGGCGCCGGCGAGGTCGAGATGGAGGCCTATGCCCGCACCCACTCCCCGGGGATGCGCCAGGACGGTTGGCGACGGGCCCTGGCCGGCGTGACCACCGTGGAGGAAGTGTTGCGCGTGACCCAGGAAGGCTGAATGTTGCAGCGCCGGAGCCGCCATGGGCGCCTTTGAATACGTAGCACTGGATGCCCGCGGCCGGGAAAAGAAGGGCGTGCTGGAGGCGGATACCGCCCGCCAGATACGCCAGCAGCTGCGCGATCAGGGCTGGACGCCGCTGGAGGTGCACGAGACCGTGGTGCGCGAGAGCACCTCGGAACGTCGTCGCATCAAGCTTCGGCGCGGCATCAGCGCCACCGATCTTGCACTGGTCACGCGTCAGCTGGCCACGCTGGTGCGTTCCGGTCTGCCGCTCGAGGAAGCCTTGCAGGCGGCGGCCCAGCAGACCGAAAAGGCACGCCTGAAGAGTCTGCTGCTGGCGGTGCGTTCGCGGGTCATGGAGGGCCATACTCTGGCGACCGGCCTGGGTGACTTCCCCCATGTCTTTCCCGAGCTGTATCGCACCACGGTATCGGCTGGCGAGCAGTCGGGTCATCTGGATGTGGTGCTGGAACGTCTCGCTGACTACACCGAGAGCCGCCAGCAGATGCAGCAGAAGATCCAGCTGGCGCTGTTCTATCCCGCGTTGCTGACCCTGGTGGCGGTGGCGGTGGTCATCGGCCTGATGACCTATGTGGTGCCGCAGGTGGTGCAGGTGTTCGAGAACATCGGTCAGGAACTGCCGTGGCTGACCAGGACGCTCATCGCCGTGAGCGACTTCATGCGCAGTTACGGCCTGTTGATGCTGTTGCTGCTGGCCGCTGCCGGCGGCACCATCGCCTGGGTATTGCACAAGGAAGGGCCGAAACGCAGCTTTCACCGGCTGTTGTTGCGGCTTCCCCTGATCGGGCGGCTGGAGCGCGGCATCAACGCCGGCCGCTTCGCGCGAACCTTCAGCATCGTCACCGCCAGTGGCGTGCCGATCCTCGAGGGACTGCGGATCGCCTCCGAGGTACTGTCCAACGTACCCATGCGCGAAGCGGTGGAGGAGGCGGCGCGGCTGGTGCGCGAGGGCGCCAGTATCCACGGGGCACTGGAGAAGAGCGGCTATTTCCCTCCCATGACGGTACACCTGATCGCCAGTGGCGAGGCGACCGGCCGCCTGGAAGAAATGCTGGAACGGGCCGCCGTCAACCAGGAGCGGGAGATCGAGACCCTCATCTCCGCCGTCATGGGGCTGTTCGAGCCGCTGCTGATCCTGGTCATGGGCGCGGTGGTGCTGATCATCGTGCTCGCCATCCTGTTGCCGATCTTCAACCTCAACCAGCTGGTGGGGTAGCCGGAAAGGCACGGGCATGTCTTCAGCCCAGCGAGCGCGGGTCGTGCCTCTTCCCTCAGACGACCGCTTGTTTCCTTGAAATGGGCCGGATTTTCCGGGCCGGCCAAGTGCTCTATCCCCCGGACAATTACGGGTTCAGCGTCCCTGTGGTGTTCCGCGGCAAGGCGCTGTGCGAAGGGAATGGCCAGGCCCTTGCCGAGCACAGCAACGCAGCGGCGGGGCACCACAGGGGTGCCCTTCGGGTTCGCTTGTCGACGTCCACGGACGGCGTTGCGTCTCTTGGCAAGGGAATGGCCATTGCCTGCGAGACGCGCCTTGCCGTGAACGTCGACAAGCGAACTGAACCCGTAATTGTCCGGGGGATAGAGCACTGGACTCGCTGCGCTCAGACAACGGCCGGCTTTTTCCTGGAAAGCTGGCCCATTTCAAGGCGCGGTCGATTCGGTCAGAGGCACCACCCGCCCTCACGGCGCTGAATAGTTGCAGGCACGGAAGATTTTTCGCGGCCTTTCCGTCGTTCGTTCTCAGTGAAAATCCCTCGACGGGACGAGCAGCCTCCCCAGCAGCCGGCTGTGGTCCTGCAGCCGCCGGGCCACCAGGTGCAGGACCTCGCCTTCCCGCTGGACTTCCCCCTCCACGGCCAGCAGGCGCGCGTGCAGCAGGATGTGGCGCTGGCGTTGCGCCAGCGCCGGCCAGACGATGAGCTGGGTGATGCCGGTTTCGTCTTCCAGGGTGACGAACAGGGTGCCGGAGGCGCTGGAAGGACTCTGGCGGCCAGTGACGAGGCCCGCCGTATGGACCCGGCTGCCGTGCGGGCAGGCCTGTACCTGTCGTGCACTCCGCAGTCCCAGGGCGCGCAGGCGGGGGCGCAGCAGGGCCAGCGGATGCCGGCCCAGGCTGAGGCCGGTGCTGGCATAGTCGGCGACCAGTTCCTCGCCCTCGGCGGGCGTTCGCAGCGGTGGTGGTGTCTCCGCGATAGCGCCATCGCCCAGCAAGGGCAGGGGGGCTTCCACGCCGGCACAGTCCCAGCGGGCGCGGTAGCGGTGGCCGCCGAGAGAAGCCAGCGTATTGGCGGCGGCCAGTGTCTCCAGTTCGCCACGACCGAGGCCGGCGCGTGTGGCGAGGTCGGCGATGTCGCGAAAAGGACGCTGCGCGCGGGCCGCGATGATGCGTTCGGCCGCCTGGCGCGGCAGCTTCTTCACCCGTTGCAGGCCGAGCCGCAGGGCGACGCCGGTCGTTGCCCTGTCTTCCCGCGCTTCGCTGTCGCCACGCTCCAGGGTGCAGGCCCATTCGCTGTGACAGACGTCGGCCGGCCGTACCTCGCCACCGTGGCGGCGCAGGTCGTCGACCAGTTGTCGCGGGCTGTAGAAGCCCATCGGCTGGCTGTTCAGCAGGGCGCAGGTGAAGGCATGCGGATAGTGGTGCTTGAGCCAGGCCGATACGTAGACCAGGAGGGCGAAGCTGGCTGCGTGCGATTCCGGGAAGCCGTACTCGCCGAAACCGGTGATCTGCCGGAACAGCTGACGGGCGAAGTCCTCCGTGTAGCCCCGGGCGCGCATGCCCTCGATCAGGCGTTGCTCGAATTCCATGATCAGCCCGTGACGGCGCCAGCTGGCCATGGAACGGCGCAGGCGATCGGCTTCGCCGGCGGAGAAACCGGCGGCCACCATCGCCAGCTTGATGACCTGTTCCTGGAAGATGGGAATGCCGAGGGTGCGCTGCAATACCGCGCGCACTTCCGCGGAAGGATAGTCGACGGCTTCCAGGCCCTGTCGCCGGCGCAGGTAGGGGTGCACCATGTCACCCTGGATGGGGCCGGGGCGGACGATGGCGACCTCGATGACCAGGTCATAGAAACAGGCGGGGCGCAGGCGCGGCAGCATGGACATCTGGGCGCGGGACTCGATCTGGAACACCCCGACGGTGTCGGCCCGTGAAATCATGTCGTATACCGCCGTATCCCCGCCGGGAATGCTGTCCATGCCGAGGCTCCTGCCGTGGTGCCTGCGGACCAGGTCGAAACAGCGGTGGATGGCGCTCAGCATGCCCAGCGCCAGGCAATCGATCTTGAGCAGGCCGAGGGCATCGAGGTCGTCCTTGTCCCACTGGATCACGGTGCGTTGCGGCATGGCGGCGTTCTCGACCGGCACCATGCGCTCGAGGCTGTCGCGGGCGATGACGAATCCGCCGACGTGCTGCGACAGGTGGCGGGGGAAACCCGTCAGCCGTGTGACCAGCTGGCGCAGCCGGCGGCTGCTGTCCAGGGTGGGGTCGAGACCGGCTTCGCGCAGTCGTTCTTCCTCGATGTGCTGCCCGTCCAGCCAGTGGATGTTGCGGCGCAGTCGTTCGATCCGTTCGTCGGCCAGGCCGAGGGCCTTGCCGACATCGCGCACCGCGCTGCGCGGCCGGTAGCGGATGACCGTGGCCGCCAGCGCGGCCCGCTCGCGTCCGTATTTTTCATAGATGTACTGGATGACCTCCTCGCGCCGGTGGTGCTCGAAATCGACGTCGATATCCGGCGGCTCGTTACGCTGCCTGGAGATGAAGCGTTCGAACAGGGTGTCGATGCGCGCCGGGTCGACCTCGGTGATGCCGAGGCAGTAGCACACCACGGAGTTGGCGGCAGAACCCCGGCCCTGGCACAGGATACCGCGCGAACGGGCGAAACGGACGATGTCGTGGACGGTGAGGAAATAGGCTTCGTATTCCAGTTCTGCGATCAGTTGCAGTTCGTGCTGCAATTGCCTTGTGACCCTGGCCGGGGCACCCTGCGGCCAGCGCCGGCGCAGGCCGGCCTCGGCCAGACGGCGCAGCTGTGCCGCCGGTGAGCGGCCGGGGGGTACCAGTTCCTGCGGGTATTCGTAGCGCAGGCTGTCGAGGGAAAAGTGACAGCGTTCGGCGATGTGCACGGTCTCCTCGAGCAGTTCCGGCGGGTAGAGTCGAGCCAGCCGGCAGCGGCTGCGCAGGTGGCGTTCGCCGTTGGCGTACAGCGCCAGGCCGGCATCCGCGAGGGGGGAGCCCAGGCGGATGGCGGTCAGGGTATCCTGCAGGATGCGTCGGTTGCGCCGGTGCATGTGGACGTCGCCACAGGCGACCAGCGGCATGCCGGTCTCTGTCCCCAGTCGCTGCAGGGACTGCAGGCGGTGACGGTCGTGGCCGTCGAGGCGGGCGCTGAGGCCGATCCAGCTGCGGTGCGGGAAATGGCGCCGCAGCCATGCGGCATCCCGGTCCTGCAGGAGGGGCGGGCGTCGTTCGGCATCGATCCACAGCAGCAGGCAGCCGGGAGCCAGGCGGGCGACGTCCTCGCGGCCCAGCTCATAGCGGCCCTTGGCGGTGCGCCGCCGGGCAAGGCTGATGAGGGCCGAGAGCTCGCCGTAGGAGCTGCGGTCGCGTGCCAGCAGTACCAGTCGCAGACCGTCGGTGAGGCGGAATTCGCTGCCGATGATGAGCGGCAGGCCGGCATCACGGGCGGCCAGGTGGGCGCGTACCACGCCCGCCAGGGAACATTCGTCCGTGATCGCCAGGGCGCTGTAGTCCAGTTCACGGGCGCGTGCCACCAGTTCGGCGGGCGAGGAGGCGCCGCGCAGGAAGGTGAAATGACTGAGACAGTGCAACTCGGCATAAGGGGGCGTGTGCGCGGCGTCCATGGGCTTCAGATACTGTAAATATATACAGTATCCATCGATGCCGGGGGGATGGCAAGCCTGATGGCGGTGGCAAAGGTGTGGCGGTTGCGTGGGATTTCAGGCGGCAATCCGATGGCGCTTGCTCTATCATTCGCCCCATGAACGGCAGACAGAGCGCACTCCGGTTTCCCTGCGAATTCCCCGTCAAGGCGATGGGGCGTTCCGATTCCGGCTTCGAGGCGCGCGCCCTGGAGATCGTGCGCCGCCATGTGCCCGATTTCGAGCCCGGGAAGATGCGCGCCGCAGCCAGTCGTGAGGGTAACTACCTGTCGGTCACCTTCGTGATCCGGGCCGTCAGCCGCGAGCAGCTGGATGCCCTGTATCGTGATCTGAGTGCCTGCGAAGACACCCTCATGGTGTTGTGATGGTTGCTGCGGAACCAGCGGCAGCGTTGCGCCGGGTGTTGCGCCTGAGGCGCCTGGGTCTGTGCGCATACGAGCCCGTATGGCGTGACATGCAGGCCTTCACGGCAGCGCGCGATGGCGCCAGTGCCGATCAGCTGTGGTTGCTGCAGCACCGCCCGGTGTTCACCCTCGGCATGAACGGCCGGCCCCGGCACCTGCTGAGGCCGGGTGACATCCCGGTGCAGCAGAGCGATCGTGGTGGCCAGGTGACCTATCACGGGCCGGGGCAGATGGTCGCCTATACCCTGCTGGACCTGCGTCGGCTGGGTATCGGTATCCGGCCGCTGGTCGAGGTGCTGGAACAGTCGGTCGTCGAATGGCTGTCGACGCAGGGCGTCACGGCGCGGGCACGGCGCGACGCGCCCGGTGTCTACGTGGACGGCGCCAAGATCGCCGCCCTGGGCCTGCGGGTCAGGCGGGGTTGCAGTTACCATGGCCTGGCATTCAATGTCGACATGGATCTCGAGCCTTTCTCCAGGATCGATCCCTGCGGCTACGCCGGGCTGGCGGTGACACAGGTGCGCGACCTGGGTATCGCGCTGTCGTTCGACGAGGTGGCGCAGGGCTGGCTCTCCTGCTTCGCGGCGCGCCTGCAGTATGCGGTGGAGGATTGAGTGCTGCCCCGGAGGGAGCGCCAGGTGTGAGGATATGACAGAAAAACAGACGAGGCATCAACGCGGTGCGGCCAAGACGGCGCGCATACCGATCAAGGTGGAAGTCACCGACAGTCCACTGCGCAAGCCCGCCTGGATCCGCGCGCGTTCGCCGGCGGGTCCCGAGGTGCAGCGCCTCAAGAAGGTATTGCGCGAGCAGCGCCTGCACACGGTATGCGAGGAGGCTTCCTGTCCGAATCTCGGAGAATGCTTCACTCACGGCACCGCGACCTTCCTGATCATGGGTGACATCTGTACCCGCCGCTGTCCCTTCTGCGACGTGGCCCACGGCCGGCCCGAGCCGCTGGATGCGGAGGAACCGGAGAAACTGGCCCGAACCATAGCGGCGATGGATCTGAACTACGTCGTCATCACTTCGGTGGACCGCGACGACCTGCGCGACGGCGGCGCCGCCCATTTCGTGGCCTGTATCCGTGCGGTGCGCGCGCGCAATCCCGCGACCCGCATCGAGATCCTGGTGCCGGATTTCCGCGGACGCATGGAACGGGCGCTGGGTATATTGCGTGAAGGGTTGCCGGACGTGTTCAACCACAACCTGGAGACCGTGCCGCGCCTGTATCCGCGGGCGCGCCCCGGTGCCGATTACCAGTGGTCGCTGCAGCTGTTGCAGCGTTTCCGCCAGCAACACCCCGGGGTGCCCACCAAATCGGGCCTGATGCTGGGACTGGGCGAGACGCTGGACGAGGTCGCCGGCGTCATGCGCGACCTGCGCGCCCACGGCGTGGACATGCTGACCCTGGGGCAGTACCTGCAGCCGGGCAGGCATCACCTGCCGGTGGCGCGCTTCGTCCACCCGGACGAGTTCGAGCAGCTGCGCCGTCTGGCCGGGGAACTGGGTTTTCGCCAGGTGGCGAGTGCGCCGATGGTGCGATCCTCCTATCACGCCGATCGTCAGGCGGCGGAGCTGCTGTAGCCCCTGACATGCGATGCGTGGTCTACAAGAGCCTTCGTCGCGAGGGTTGTTATCTGTATGTGAGCGCCGCGGATGAACTGGAGCCGGTGCCTGCGACCCTGTTGCAGGCACTGGGTACGCTGGAGAAGGTCATGGAACTGGAGCTGGAGGCGGGGCGGCCCCTGGCGCGCGCGGATGCGGCCGAGGTGATGCGCCGGATCGGGGAACAGGGCTATTTCCTGCAGATGCCCCCGTGCTCGGGATGTGACCCGCTTTCCTCGTAGTCGACGGCGAAGCGCAGCGCACGGTAGAGGGTGAAGGGGTCGGGCACGCCCTTGGCGTCGAAATTCCTGCATACCGATCGCACCGCGGTCTCGAGGGTGACGATGGGGACGGCGCGGATGATCAGTCCGCGGGCGCGCTCCCACAGGCACTGGTCCGGTTCTTCCATCAGCCGTTGCAGCAGGGTCTTGCGGGCTTCGGACAGGCGTCCGTAGGGGTCGCGACACTGGTCGAATATGTGCATTTCCACGTCCTTCCTGTGACAGCTCGTTCGGAAGGAAATGAATGCATATATCAGGCCATTATTGCCGTGAGCGGCCCGGTGTGGCTCCGTCGGCGGCCTTTGCCTGGCTGAGCGGTCCGATGGAATCGGGCAGCTCGACGTCCCCCTTGCGGTTGCGTTCCACCAGGCGGGCGATGAGCTGGTCCAGGCCATCGCGCCGGATCTGTTCCCCGAAGCTGGTGCGATAGGTGAGTACCAGGCTGATGCCCTCGATACGGATGTCGTAGATCTTCCAGGCGTCGCGGTAGTAGAGCTGGTACTGGACCTCGACCGTCTGACCGCCATCGAGGTCGAAGTCGGCCACCACCGAGGCCTTGCGATCACCCGGCCGGTAGCGTGAAGGGCGATAGTGAAAACTGTCGGCGTTGGAGACGATGTCGTCGATATAGCTTCGCATGGCGGTGACATAGGAACGGATCAGCAATTCGCGGACCTGTTCCACTAGCTGTTGCCGCTGTTCTTCCGTGGCCGTGCGCCAGTATTTGCCGATGATGAGCCGCGTTACCCGCGGGAAGTCGATGTAGGGGGCGATCAGTTCGTCGCTGATCCGGTATGCTATGGATTCGTCGTTGCGAATCTGTTCGCGGTTCTCCTTCAACCGCCGCAGGAGTTCGTTGATCTTTTCCTCTACCAGCGGCTGTGGATCGTCGAACTCGCCGGGCACGTCGGCCGCGGCGCCGGCCATGGGGGCGCTGAGCGCGAGCATCAGCCAGACGGTGGCCGCCCACAGCGGCTGTAGTGCGTGTTTCGGGTTCATGATGCTGATTCTAGTCCGCCCGGCGCCTCGTGGACATAGACGGTTCGTCATTCCTTCAGCCCAGGTCGAAGCTCGCCCACACCGGGCAGTGGTCCGAGGGCTTCTCCATGGCGCGGATATCATAGGAGATTCCGGCATCCACACAGTGTTCGGCGAGCGGGCGGGTGACCAGCACCAGGTCGATGCGCAGGCCGCGCTTCGGTTCACGTTCGAAACCGCGGCTGCGGTAGTCGAACCAGGAGAACCTGTCGTCGACATCCGGGTGCAGAATGCGAAAGCTGTCCTCCAGTCCCCAGTCCAACAGCTTCTGCAGCCACTCGCGTTCCTCCGGCAGGAAACTGCACTTGCCGGTTCGCAACCAGCGCCTGGCGTTGTCGGCGCCGATGCCGACGTCGATGTCCTGCGGAGCGACATTCATGTCGCCGACCAGTGCCAGCAGTTCATCCGGCCGGTGATGCTGTTTCAGGTAGGCGCGCAGGTCGCTGTAGAACTTGCGCTTGGCGGAGAACTTGGTCTCGTGGGAACGGTTCTCTCCCTGCGGGAAGTAACCGTTCAGCAGGCTCAGGGCGCGGCCGTCCGGGAGCGCGAAGCGGGCGCTGATGAAGCGCCGCTGGCTGTCGGCGCCGTCGTGCGGAAAACCCTTGTGTACCTCCAGCGGTTCCTGGCGGGAGAGGATGGCGACGCCGTAGTGCCCTTTCTGCCCGTGGTAGCTGGCGTGATAGCCCAGTTCCTCGATCATCGGCAGGGGAAACTCACTGTCCTGGACCTTGGTCTCCTGGATGCCGATGAGATCGGGCCGGTGTTCCTCCACCAGCCGTTTCAGCTGGTGGCCACGGGCGCGTATACCATTGGTGTTGAATGGTACGATTTTCATGGGGATTCCCGTGCTGGGGCAGCGACGAGGCTGCATTCTAGCCGCTGTGGCTGCAAGGCAGCAATCGGCTTTACGCCGCCGTGGCCGAAGTGCCCCCGGGCGCGCTACAATCGGCTCCGGACTGACATACAGTGACGGGAAAGAACATCTCATGACCACAGCGACGGCCGGAAAGACAGCAGCCACCAGCGAAAAGGGGGGGGCACACGAGTCCTTCGAGCGAGTCCGCAGCGAGCGTATCGAGACCCTGAACCTGGAGGTGGAGGAGTACCGCCACCGTGCCACGGGGGCGCTGCACTACCACCTGGCCGCGGACAGCGCCGAGAACGTCTTTCTGGTGGGGCTGCGGACGGTGCCGACCGATTCCACCGGCGTGGCCCATATCCTGGAGCACACGGTGTTGTGCGGCAGCGAGCACTATCCGGTTCGCGATCCGTTCTTCATGATGATTCGCCGCTCGCTGAACACCTTCATGAACGCCTTTACCAGCAGCGACTGGACCGCCTATCCCTTCGCCAGCCAGAACCGCAAGGACTTCAACAACCTCATGGACGTCTACCTGGATGCGGTGTTCTTCTCGCGGCTGCACCCGCTCGATTTCGCCCAGGAGGGGCATCGGCTGGAATTTGCCGAACCCGACAACCCCGACAGCGAGCTGCTGTTCAAGGGGGTGGTGTTCAACGAGATGAAGGGCGCCATGAGTTCCCCGGTCAGTACCCTGTGGCAGACGCTGACGCGCTACCTGTTTCCCACCACGACCTACCATTACAACAGCGGCGGCGATCCCGAATGCATCCCCGACCTGGAATACGGGCAGTTGCGGGATTTCTATACCAGCCACTACCACCCCTCCAACGCCATCTTCATGACCTATGGCGATATCCCCGCCGCCGAGCACCAGGCGCGAATCCACGAAAAGGCCCTGGCCCGCTTCGAAAAGCAGGATCTGCGCATCGCCGTCGGCGACGAGAAACGCTATCACGCGCCGGTGCGCATCCAGGAGAGCTATGCCTTCGACGAGGCGGAGGATCCGGGAGACAAGACCCACATCGTGCTGGGGTGGCTGCTGGGCCAGAGCACCGACCTGTTGCAGCAGCTGGAGGCGCAACTCATGGAAGGGGTGTTGCTGGACGATGGCGCCGCACCGTTGCGCCACGCCCTGGAGACCACGGATCTCGGCAGTGCGCCCTCTCCGCTGTGCGGGCTGGAGTCCTCCAACCGGGAGATGAGCTTCGTCTGCGGGCTGGAGGGCAGCCGGCCGGAGAACGCCGATGCGCTGGAGAAACTGGTACTCGACGTGCTGCAGGAGGTCGTGGACCAGGGCATTCCGAAGGAGCGCGTGGAGGCCGCCCTGCACCAGCTGGAACTCAGTCAGCGGGAGATATCCGGCGACCATTATCCCTATGGTCTGCAGCTGATCCTCGAGGGATTGCCGGCCGCCATCCACCGCGGCGATCCGGTGGCCGTGCTCAATCTGGATCCCGTGATCGAGGAACTGCGGCGTCGCATCCAGGATCCCGGCTACATTCCCCGCCTGGTGCGCAGCCAGCTGCTCGACAACTGGCACCGGGTGCGCCTGACGCTGGTGCCGGACAGGGAGTTGTCGGCGCGCCGTGAACGCGCCGAGGCCGAGCGCCTGGCGGCCATCAAGTCGGGCCTCGACGATGCAGGGAAGCAGGCAATCGTCGAGCAGGCACGGGCGCTCGCGGAGCGTCAGCAACAGCTCGACGATCCGGACGTGCTGCCCAAGGTAGGGCTCGAGGATATCCCACCGGAGATGCACATCGCCCGCGGCGAGAGCAGGACGCTCGCCGGCAGGCCGGCGAGCTTCTATCCCCAGGGCACCAATGGCCTGGCCTACCAGCAGGTGGTGGTGGACCTGCCGCAGCTGGACGATGATCTGGTCGACACGCTGCCTCACTATACCGGCGCGCTGGCGCAGCTCGGCTGTGGCGGGCGCGACTACCTCGAGACCCAGATGCTGCAGACCAGTGTCTCGGGCGGCGTCAATGCCAGCACCACCACGCGCAGCAAGGTGGATGACGTGGCCGCTCTCACCGGCTACTTCGTGCTCTCCGGCAAGGCACTGGCACGCAACCACGCGCCGCTGAGCGAATTGCTGCGCGATACCCTGGAATCGCCGCG
>DROT01000221.1 GCA_011321775.1 Gammaproteobacteria bacterium
GGCCAGTCCAGCGTGTGGCAGGCCGCCTCCATTTGACGGTAGCGGCGCAGACGCTCGTCGCGCTGCTGTTCGGTACGGGCATGCTCTTCCTGCAGCCGTTCGATGTCGGCGCCGCCCTTCTCGCGATGCGCCGTCTCCAGCGCGCGGAGTTCCTCACGGGCCGCGGCGAGTCGTTCCTCATGTTGTGTGCTGCGACCCTCGAGGCCGAGGATACGGGCGTCGAGTTTGCCGATGGCCGCGTTCAGCAGTTCGACGCGCTGCGACTCGGTCCAGGCGTCGATGCCTTCGAGCAGGCGTTCGTTGAGTGCGATGTCCGCGTCGAGAGCGGTCAAGGCCTCGTATTCTTCGCGGGCCGGACGCAGGATGTCCACCTGCCGGCGGGCGGTGAGCACTTCCTGGTGGGCCGCGTCCAGTTCGGCGAATTCGGCCACCAGCCGATCAGCGGCGTCGAAGGTGTCGGGCTTCTCGAGCATGAATTCCCGCAGGAAGGTGTTGAGGTCGCCCAGGTTCTTGGCAGACTGGGTCTTGTGCAGCAGCTTCAGTGCCTGCTCCGACTCGATGTCCATGAGCCGGCGGAAGCGTTCGGCATAGGGGCGGAAGGTATCGCCGAAGTGATCATCGTCGGTGAGGCGACGCTTGAGACCGCGCACGTCCAGATCGAATCCGTCCAATTCGGTGTGGATGACGAAGTCCCGTTCCGCGACCAGATAGTGACGGCGCACGTCGGTGGTGGCGGTGCCGTTGCCACGGATCCAGTAGAGATGCACCAGCGTGACGATGCGGCCCTCGCCGTTGGCGAAGGTCAGGGCCAACGCCGACCAGGTGGTGCCGCGACGAAGATAGTGGGTAGCGATCTCGCCAGAGGCGCTGTCGGTGCGATCGCCCCAGGCGCCGCGCACGTAGGAGACGAGGTTGCGATCCCGCCGGTTGCGCTCGCCCTCGCGGGCGGCGGCGTTGAAGCTCAGCCACTGGGGCGGCGTGAGCAGGGCGGCGATGGCATCGAGCAGGGTGGACTTGCCGGAACCCGAGCGGCCGACGAACAGAAAACCCTTTTCAGCGATACGAATGTCGTGCAGCTTGTCGAAGGTGCCCCAGTTGTACACCTGCAGGCGGCGCATGCGGAACTGGCGATTTTCCGCCAGGGCCGACACGTCGGTGAAGAAATCCTCCTGCCGGGTCATGCGCCCTCCTCGTCTTCGTCACCGACCAATGCCTGGTAGGTGCGGGCGAGCTGGGCCACCTGTTCGGCGGAAAACAGCAGCTTGAGGGTCGGCGAGATCTCGAAGCGGCCCTCGCTGCCGCGGATGGCCGAGAGCAGATTCTTGTCCTTGACCTTTTCGATAGCGGCGCGGGCTCGCTTCTCGAAACCGGCATGATCGGTGTTCATGTGCGACTCGTACAGGGCCATGTGTTCCATCATCTCATCGCGCTCTACCACGGCCCGCTCGCCGCGTAGTTCGGCGTCGGCCAACAGACTGCGCAGATACAGAAGCAGCACCGATTCGAGGAAGGTCAACGGCTTGCGGCGCAGCAGGATGGGCGTGTCCAGCTCGCCGGTGTCGGCCTGGCGGACAAAAGCCGTCTGCATGTCGGGATCCACGACCAGTTCCAGGAACAGATCGGCCAGATGCGATTCGATGGCCGCGCGGTGCTGGATCAGGGCTGGCCAGAGGCGGCCGTGCCGCCTGCCGTCCAGCGATGGACCGCTGAGCAACTGCACCAGCGCCCGGCGTGCTTCCAGCGCCAGGGTACCGGTATCACCGACGTACAGCGCGCCGTTTTCCACGCCGTGCGCTTCGGTGTGCGCTTCGTTAATGGCTGCTGTCTCATCCGGCTCGGGCATGGGTCTCCCTCACGAAATAGAGCCGCGGAATACGGGCGCAGCGTTCCACGCCATCCCGTCCCTGCCAGCAGATCCGATCCTGCTCCTCTCCCTTCACGCCTTCCCGCGAGGCCAGGGACAACAGGCCCACCACCGAACCGAGGCCCTGCCGTGCGGGATAGGCGTCGAGCACCTCGGCGACCGATATCTGGGATCGGGTTTCGAGCAGTTGGTTCACCTGCTCGCGGAGGCGGCGGAAATCGATTTCCGAATGGGCCAGCAGTTCGCCGACGGCTTCCAGCGACAGGGTCATCTCGTCTGCGGCCTGGATGGCCTCCGCTGCCGCCTCCTCGCCAGGATCGTACAACTGCCACTGGGCCACCGAATTGAGATCGGCGCTGGTGAGAAACAGGGCCGTGCCGATCTCACTGGCCGGGCGTACCCGATCCTTGACTTTGCGGGCCCGCTGCTGCGCCATCTGCAGGAGCCGGTGCAGGCGTCGCTGCTCCCGGTAGGCCTGGCTCTGCACGAACTGCTTCAGGCCGCGGGCGAACTGCTGCAGCACATCGTGGACTTCGCCACCGTTGTCCAGCAGCTCGCGGGTCAGTTGCAAGAGAAACTTCCTTTCCCGGGGCTCGAGCCGGTGGGCGAAGTCCCGCGTCAGCACCTTCTCCAGTGCTTCCTCGAAGGCCAGCTCCTGCTCGGGATTGGTCAACAGCCGCCAGAAGGCGCGGAAGGTGCTTCCCGCCTCGCTTTCGGCGACCAGATCCACGCCGGCGAAGACCTTGTCCAGCACCTCGCCGCGGCTGCCTTCGTTTTCCACGATCTGCTCGCGCAGTTCGCGGTTGATGCGCGCAAACTCGTCGCGCACCCGGCGGAAATCCCCCAGCAGCTCGCGGGCCAGCGCGGTGACCTCGTTCACCCGCTCCAGGGCGCGCTCCGCGGGCAGGGTTTCCACATGCCCCTGGCGCACGGCC
>DROT01000222.1 GCA_011321775.1 Gammaproteobacteria bacterium
CAGGCCGGTGTCGGGGTCGGTCTTCAGCTCGCGGCAGGTGTCGCCGACGCTGCTGCCACGGTAGTCATCGGTCTGCCGGTTCATCGCGCGTTCTCCTTGTTTCGGTTCAACTGCCAGCGACGGAAGCGCCACCACAGGAAAGCCAGTGCCAGTAGCGTCAGAAGCAGCAGTTCCAGGTGTTCGATGCGGCCCAGCAGACGCTCGGCACCGTTGCCGACGAGATAGCCGAGGCCGACGACCAGCAGGGCCCAGAGGGTGGCGCTGAGCAGACTGATGATAACAAAACGCAGCGGCGGATAGCCGCCGGTACCGAGCAGCATGGGGGATACCGTACGCGTTCCGTAGACGAAACGGGCGCCGGCGGCGATCCAGTCGGCGCGGCGTTTCAGCCAGGGTCGCACCCGGTCGGCATGGCGCGCGATGCGGGGAAAACGCCGCAGCGCATCATTGCCATAGTGGCGCCCGATGCGGAACCAGAACTGGTCGCCGCAGAAGGCGCCGCCAGCGGCGGCGAGCACCGTCCAGTCGAAGGGCAGGACGCCGCGGTGAACCAGGATGCCGGAGAGCAGTACCAGGGTCTCGCCCTCGACCACGGCTCCCAGGAAGACCAGGAGGAGTCCATAGTGCGAAAGCCAGGCCAGCCATGCGCTCATGGAGGCCATGCTACCCCATCGGGATCAGGAAGACGTCAGCTCCATTTGGGATACAGGGGCGACAAGGCGTCGTCGGAGTCTGTGCTCCCTGTCTTGCGGATTTGCAAGCCGTTTCGGAACGCCTCCCACAGGGGGCCACCGTCCCAGTCACCGTTGCTGGCGCCATAGCGCGCCCGTTCCAGCCGCAGAACCTCATCGACACCCGTCTCCAGACGCGCGGCCAGTGCGGCTAGGTTGCGCGGCGGGTCTTCAGGCCACTCGCGCGCGGCCCATTCCAGCAGCAGCTGTTCGGCCGCAGCGGCATCGTTGTGCTCGCAGGCCTGCTGCAGCTTGCGGCGCAGATCGCCGGAGCGGCGTGCTGGCGCCGCGGGAGCCGGCTGTTCGGCGTTGCTCCGGGCCCGCTCGCGCCCGCTGGTGCGCAGCCGCAGCAGGGCAAGGCCGGTGACCAGCAGCAGCACGCCGCCCGCCGCCCAGGGCCAGTAGCGATACAGCGGTTGCCGCCATGTGCCGGAGGATTCGGGGGTGGAGGCGGAAGCGGCCACCGGCGCCGCTGCAGTCGGCTTCGAGGCCGGAGCCGCGGGCGGCAGCGCGGCACTGGTGCCACCGGCGGCCGGCAGGACGCGTACCTCCCACGCCGGGATCACGCTGCTGCGCTGTTTTTCGGCCCCGGTATCCCACCAGTCGACACGGATGGCGGGCAGCTTGACGGTGCCCGGTCGCGTGGCCACGTAGGCCACCGATTGCTTGCGGGTGCCGAACACCCATTCTCCATCGGTGCGGTTTTCCGTCACCGGCTGTTCCGGGTACAGGCGCACACCCTCGACTTCCGGAATATGGATGTCGGGTATCTGCGAGGACTCCAGCCCCTTGGCCTCCAGCGTGATGGTGCGCGTGACCGGTTCGCCGACGCGGAATTCCGGCGGGCCTGCCGCCCAGCTGTCGGTCAGTTTCAACGCGGCGGCCGGCAGCCAGTCGCTGCCGTGATAACCGGCCGGGCGGCCCCGGACCTCGAGTTTCAGCGGCTCGCTACGCACCCGCACCCGCTTGCCGGCGTTGCCGAAAGGCGTGCCGGCGAAGAAGGCATCGTCGAACGGGTTCTGGTTGCCGAAGAAACGCCGCATCATGGAATCGATGCCGGTCGAGGGGAAACGCTGGCCCGAGGCCGCCATCAGGCGACCATCGAAACGGATCGGCGGGATCTCCAGGGTACCGCTCTTTTCCGGGAAAATGGCGTAGCGACGCTCGATCACCTGATAGCGCTGACCGCCGATGGTGGTCTGGTACTGGCTGTCCTCGCCGAGGCGCTCGACCACCGCATCCTTGATTTTCAGGTCACTGAAACTGCCCTCCACCAGGGGGACGCGGTAGTACAGTCGCACCCGGTAGAGCAGCTGCTGCTGCACCCTCGGGGAGGTTCCGGCCGGTTCGAGCTCGGTCTTCATGAACACCGGTCCCCTGCCGTCGCCGGCCGCCGCCGGCGCCTGTGCCACCACCTTGAGCGTCAGCGGAGCGGTTTTCTCCGTGCCGACGGGGATGGGGGGGATCCTCAGTGTGCCACCGTGATGGGGGTCCAGTTCCACCTGCCACAGGCGCTTGTCGGACCGGTGTCCGTTGAGGATACGGATCTGACGCGTCTCGCTGGTGCCGAGGACGTCGAAGTCCTTTTCCAGCACCGACAGGTCCGGGCGCGCCTCTTCGTTGCTGCCATCGGTCTCGATGGTGAGGGTAACGGTGTCGCCGTCCTGGATGATGCTGCGCTCCAGTCTCGCCTGCACGCCGGCCCACAGCGGTGTGGCCGCCAGTGCCAGGAAGACGATCGCCAGCAGGCGGCGGGTGTTCGTCCGGGTGTCGTTTCGACCACCGTCGGCTCGTGAATGGGTCCATCTGCTGTTCATGTCGTGCTCCGGATGTTGCCTTGTGCCTGCGATGCGGCCTGTTTGTCCTACCATGTCTGTTGCCCTCCGTTACCGGCCTGCGCTCCGCGCTGCCGGTACTGGTAGAGGAACTTGCGCCGCAGCAGGCCGCCGGGATCGTCCGGGATGCGGCGCAGCCACTGCTCTGCGGCCTGCTGTTCCTCGGTGTCGAGCGGTTTCGCACGCGCCTGCGACTGGCCGGGCTGTTCACCTTCCCTGGCCGGCGGCTTCGCCTTCGCTGCACGGGCCGCCTGCTGCTTCTGTTGCCCTTGCTCGCCCTGCTTGCCGGAAGCGGCCTGCGCCTTCCGGTTCTGCTCCTTGCGCCGCTGCCGCGCGCCGGCGGCCTGCTGCCTGTGTTGCTGCTGTTCCTTGCCTTCGCGCTCCTGCGCCTGCTGCGGTTCCTGTGCCTTGTCGCCGGACTGCTGCTGTTGTCCCGACAGCTGGGCGCCTTCCTTGTGAGCCTGCTCACCGGCCTCCGGTTGCTGCCGGCCACCCGGGCCGGATTGTGGCTGTTGCTGCTGTCCCTGTTTCTGTTGCTTGCCACCCGCTTGCTGCTGCTGTTGTGATGACTGTCCGCCGCCGTTTTTCGACGATTGTTTCCGGTTTTTCCGTTCTGCCTGCTTCTGCTGTTGCTTCTGCTTTTCCTGCTGGCGCAGCAGTTTCTCGACCTGCGCGCGGTTGTACTCGGCATCGGCCATGCCCGGGCGTGCCGCCAGCGCCTGGTCATAGG
>DROT01000223.1 GCA_011321775.1 Gammaproteobacteria bacterium
ACTGGATACCAGGCGTGAGTGTTCGACTCAGGGCGAGCGAGGGGGGTGCCTCTGACCGAATCGACCGCGCCTTGAAATGGGACGCCTTTTCAGGAAAAAGCCGGCCGTTGTCTGAGCGCAGCGAGTTTAGGCCGGCCCTGAAAAGGCGTCCCATTTCAAGGAGAAGAGCGGTCGTCTGAGGGAAGAGGCACCCCCCTCGCTCGCCCTGAGTCGAACTGTTTCCCCCAAGGCCCGAAACGATCACCATGAGTACCCGAGAAACAGCCACCACCTGTCCCTACTGCGGCGTCGGCTGCGGCATCCTCGCCAGCGTCGACGAGGACATGAAGGTATCGGTGCGCGGTGATCCGCGGCACCCGGCCAACTTCGGCCGCCTGTGTTCCAAGGGTGCGGCGCTGGGCGAGACCACGGGGCCGGAAGACCGTCTGCTGTATCCCGAGATCGGGGGCAGGGTCACCGACTGGGGGCGGGCGCTGGACCACGTGGCCGGCGAGTTCGGGCGTGTCATCGAAGAGCACGGCCCCGATGCGGTGGCCTTCTACGTCTCCGGCCAGCTGCTGACCGAGGACTACTACGTCGCCAACAAGCTGATGAAAGGCTTCATCGGCTCCGCCAACATCGACACCAACTCGCGCCTGTGCATGTCTTCCGCGGTGGCCGGCTACAAGCGTGCCTTTGGCTCCGACAGCGTGCCCGGCTGCTACGAGGACCTGGAGCGCGCCAAGCTCATCGTGCTCGCCGGCTCCAATGCCGCCTGGTGCCACCCGGTGCTGTTTCAGCGCATCCGCCAGGCGAAGAAGGACAACCCCGACCTGGTGGTGGTACTGATCGACCCGCGCCGCACGCCCACCGCCGACATCGCCGATCACCACCTGGCGTTGCGGCCCGGCAGCGACCTCGCCCTGTTCAACGGCCTGCTGTGCTACCTGGAGGCGCAGGGCGAGCGTAACCCGCTGTTCGTCGACAACTGCACCGAGGGCGTGGAGCAGGCGCTGGCGGCGGCGCGCCTGGAGGGTTCCGATCCGGCCGCGGTGGCGGCGGCCTGCGGCCTGGAGGCCGACCGGCTGCTGGACTTCTACCGCCTGTTCGCGCGCACCGAGCGGGTGGTGACGCTGTTCTCCCAGGGCATCAACCAGTTTTCCTTCGGTACCGACAAGGTCAACGCCATCATCAACTGCCACCTGCTCACCGGTCGCATCGGCCGTCCCGGCATGGGGCCTTTCTCGCTCACCGGCCAGCCCAACGCCATGGGCGGGCGCGAGGTCGGCGGCCTGGCCAACCAGCTGGCGGCGCACATGGACATCGACGACCCGGCCGCCCGCGAGCGGGTGCAGCGTTTCTGGGGCGCGCCGCGCATGGCGCAGGGCGAGGGACTGAAGGCCGTGGACCTGTTCCGCGCCGTGGGCGAGGGGCGCATCAGGGCGCTGTGGATCATGGCCACCAATCCGGCCGTCAGCCTGCCCGATACGCGCCAGGTGCGCGCGGCGCTGGAAAGCTGCGAGTTCCTGGTAGTGTCCGACGTGGTGCGCCACACCGATACCACTCGGTACGCGCAGGTGCTGCTCCCGGCCCAGGCCTGGGGCGAGAAGGAGGGCACGGTCACCAATTCCGAGCGCCGCGTGTCGCGCCAGCGTGCTTTCCTGCCGGTGCAGGGCGACGCCCGCCCGGACTGGTGGATGGTCAGCGAGGTGGCGCGGCGCATGGGTTTCGAATCGGCCTTCGACTACCGGCGTTGTGCCGACGTATGGCGCGAGCACGCGGCTCTTTCGGCCTTCGAGAACGGCGGTCGGCGCGACTTCGACCTCGGCGCCCTGGCCGCCATCAGCGACACCGACTACGAATACCTGTTGCCGGTACAGTGGCCGGTCAGCGACGCCAGTCCCCAGGGTACGGCGCGGCTGTTCGGCGACGGGCGCTTCTTTACCGCCAGCGGGCGGGCGCGTTTCGTCGCGCTCGGCGGGCGGCAGCCGGCGCACGCCGTCGACGAGGCATTCCCGCTGGTGCTGAACACCGGCCGGGTGCGCGACCACTGGCACACCATGACCCGTACCGGCAAGTCGCCGCGCCTGTCCGGACACATCGTCGAACCTTACGCCCAGATGCACCCCGAGGATGCCGCCCGCCACGGTGTCGAGGACCGGACCCTGGTCCGGCTGCGCAGTCGCTGGGGCGAGATCGTGGTGCGCGCCAGTTGCTCGGACGAGCAGCAGCGCGGCACCCTGTTCGTGCCCATGCACTGGAACGGGCAGTTCTCCAGCGTGGCCAGCGTCGACTGCCTGGTGAGTCCGGCCACCGATCCGGTTTCCGGCCAGCCGGAGTTCAAGTACACCCCGGTGAGCGTGGAGCCCTACCCGGCAGCCTGGTACGGCTTCATCCTGTCGCGCCGGCGCCTCGAGCTGAAACACGCCGCCTATTGGTCCTGCGCGCGCGGCCAGGGACTGTGGCGCTACGAGATCGCCGGCGAGCAGGCGCCGCGCGACTGGGCCGACTGTGCCCGCAGCGTGCTGTGCAGCCACGACGACAGGGTCGACTGGATGGAGTATTTCGATTCCGCCGCCAGCCGCTACCGTGCCGCCCGGCTGGTCGACGGTGCCCTCGAGAGCTGCATCTTCATCGGCCCGGATGCGGAACTGCCGTCGCGCGACTGGTTGAGCCGGCTGTTCGAGCAGGACGAGCTGGACGATGCCGCGCGCATGAGCCTGCTGACCGGCAAGCCGGGGGTCGGTCAGAAGGATGCCGGCCGCAGCGTGTGCGCCTGTTTCAACGTCGGCGTCAATACCCTGGTGGAAGCCATCCGCGCCGGCGAGGTATCCAGCGTCGAGGACATCGGTGCGCGCTTTCGCGCCGGCACCAACTGCGGTTCCTGCCTGCCGGAACTGAGGGCGTTGTTACAGGAGTTCGGAAGCTGATACGATGCCCGTCCCCCTCGAAATCCCCTGCACCAGGGTCCACGGAGAGCATGCATGGATATCACCGGACTGCTGATCTTTCTCGCCATCGGCGCGCTCGCCGGCTGGCTGGCCGGAACCCTGATGAAGGGTGGCGGTTTCGGCCTCCTGGGTAACATGGTCGTGGGTGTGATCGGCAGCGTGGTCGGTGGCCTGGTGTTCGGCCTGCTGGGCCTGTCGGCCTCGGGGCTGATCGGTTCCATCGTCACCGCCACCGTGGGTGCCGTGGTGCTGCTGTGGGTGGTGGGACTGATCAGGAAGTCCTGAACCTCACCCGCCGCGCGGTGCCAGCAGCGGTGCGCGCAGGCGCTCGAAGTCGCGCGGTGCGACGTACTGGAGCACCGTCTTGCCCTTGCGATCCATGATCAGGTCGAGACCCTTTGCCGGGTACAGCAGGTGGGTCACCGTCTCGCCGTCTTTGATGGTCTCTTCCGGATTGCCGAAACGTGCCCGCGCGGTCTCGCGGTCCAGCCGGCTGGAGGGGAGGAAGGTGATGCTGCTGACCGGTGCTTCCCAGGCCAGGCGCAGGTCCCCGGGAGCCACACGGAACTTGCGCGCGCCGCTCTTCATGTATTCGCCACCGGGGCTGCGTTGCAGCATCTGCGACAGGATGTCGTCGGGCAGATCCGCGACGATCACCAGCTTGCCCTTGAACAGCCCGGCGGTGTAGTACTTGTAGTACATCTCCAGCGCCCGGTCGTCGTCGCTCCGGACGATGATGGCCAGGTCCATGTCCTCCCCGAGGCGCTGGCGCACCTCGCCGAGGGTGCTCTCTCCGAGGGTGATCCCGAACACCCGTGATGTTCCCTGCGGCAAGGCCTCGATCTGCCAGGGCAGCCCCTCGACGCGGCGCGTTTCGGCTTGCCGGCCCGTCTTCGGCAGCAGGGTATAGACGCCGAGCGCCAGTGCCAGGACGAGCAGCAGTAACAGCGATTTTTTCATGGGCCGGTATCTATCCTCGGGCAGCGGGAGGCGCAGGCGGAATTCGGGGCAGGGGCGGATCATAAGCAAAGACCGCGTTCACGGCCAGTGTCGGCGGGTGGTCCCGCGGGACAACCGTCTGGCGCGTCGGGACAAGAGGCATCGGGCGGCGCTGGGCTATGGTGGTGCCTCGGGAGCCGTCGGCCGGCGCCATCGTGAACAGGGAGAGAAACTTGGATCTCGCGCTCAAGGCGGATCATCTGCGACTGGCCATGCTGCCGGTGGCCTACATTTCCGAACAGGCCGATCCCTTTGCCGGATACCACTCCGATTCGGCCGTCGGGCCGCACTACCGCGACGTCGTCCTCAGCAGTGTCTGGACCTACCAGCTGTACCACTACCTGGCGCTGGTGCGTGACCGCTTCGGCGACGACACCGTGGATTCGGTGTGGGCCTGCCAGCAGTTGCTGTTCGAGGAGGAGGACGCGGGCGCGGCCGAGGCCATCGAGTCGGCCTTCATTCTCATCGACCTGGCACTGGATCTGGAGGTGCCGGGGCGGTCGGCCGGGGGAGCCGGGAGCGCACCCTGGCAGGAACTGGCGGTGGCCCAGGCGCTGCTGTTCGGTCTGCCGGAATCGCCTGCCTTCGTCGCTGCAGATCGTCCTCCGCCGGAACTGCCGCCCGGTATCGACTGGTATCTCGCCAGGGTGCTGGCACGGGGGCAGAAGGCGATCCTGGCCGAATTTGCCCCGCTGTTCGATTCGCCCCCTCCACCGGCCCCTGTGGTGCAGCCGCCAGGGATCGGGAGTTCCGGCTGAGCTCGCTTCCCCCATCGGCCGTGGCACGTTAAGCTTTCCGCTACGCCGGGCGCTTTCCGTTCCGGCCGGAGGAGTTTCATGCCGGATACAGCCACCGATGCGGCGCCTGCCTCACCCGCCAGGGGGATCAGCGCGGCGCGCGTCGTTCTCATCGTCCTGGCCACCATCCTGCTCACCGTCGGCCTCACCTGGTGGGTTCTGGCCCACTACGTGTTCGTCAGGGAGTTCAAGCCGGTGACCCTGGATGCCCGCGAGGAACAGGTGCTGGACCGGAAGCTGCGGGTGCTGGGCTACCGGCCCGGGGATCTCGACGCCGAGGGTAATCTGAAACCGGAGCCCTACAGCGAGGTCGGGGCAAGGCGCGAGGTCAGTTTCAACGAGCGCGAACTCAATGCGCTGCTGGCGAAGAACACCGACCTGGCGAAGAAGCTCGCCATCGACCTGTCCGACGATCTGGTCAGCGCCCGCCTGCTGATACCGATGGACCCCGATTTCCCGGTGCTGGGCGGCAAGACGCTGCGCGTCAACGCCGGCGTGGCCATGGCCTACCGCGACAACAAGCCCGTCATCGTCCTCAAGGGGGTCAGCATCATGGGCGTTCCCGTTCCCAACGCCTGGCTGGGGGGCTTGAAGAACATCGACCTGGTACAGGAGTTCGGCAATGATCAGGGCTTCTGGAAGAGCTTCTCCGAGGGGGTGAAGGACATCCGCGTGGAACAGGGGCAGATCAAGGTCGAACTGAAGGAATAGGGGGATGCGAACAAAACTCCTCGTCGCCGTCGCCATGACGGTGGGCCTCGGCGCCTGTGCCAGCAGCCCGCCACGACCGGTGCTCTATCCCAACGCCCACCTGCAGCAGGTGGGCCGGGCGGTGGCCGATCGCGACATCGCCGAGTGTCGCCAGCTGGCATTGTCCTCGGGCGTGTCGGAACACCGTGAGGGGCAGGTGGGGCGCAAGGCGGCGACCGGCGCGGCCATCGGCGGCGCCTCGGCCGGTGCCTGGGGGCTGGTCCGCGGCAGCGCCGGCGAACGCGCGCTGGCCGGTGCCGCGGCGGGTGCGGCCGCCGGTACCGTGCGCGGCGCCATACAGTCCCGAGAGACTTCGCCGGTGTTCAGGAACTTCGTGCAGAAATGCCTGCGCGACAAGGGTTATGAGGTGATCGGCTGGCAGTAGCCGGCCGCGGAATCGATGGAACGCGCACACGAGGTCCTGAAGCGGACATTCGGTTATTCCGGATTCCGTCATCACCAGGCCGGCGTCATCGAGTCCCTGCTGGACGGCCGGGACGCGCTGGTGCTGATGCCCACCGGCGGCGGCAAGTCGCTGTGCTACCAGATCCCCTCGCTGGTGCGCGAGGGGACCGGTATCGTGGTGTCGCCGCTGATCGCGCTCATGCAGGACCAGGTGGACGCGCTGCGCCAGCTGGGGGTGCGCGCGGCCTTCCTCAATTCCAGCCAGGACCGGGAGACGCAGCGCCAGGTCGAGCAGGCGCTGCTCGACGGGGCGCTCGAGCTGCTGTACGTGGCGCCGGAGCGCCTGCTGAGCGGACGCATGCAGGAGCTGCTGGAGCGCAGCCGGCTGGCCCTGTTCGCCATCGACGAGGCCCACTGCGTGTCCCAGTGGGGGCACGATTTCCGCCCCGAGTACCAGCAGCTGTCGATACTCCAGGAACGTTTCCCGGGCGTGCCGCGCATCGCCCTGACCGCCACCGCCGATCCGCGCACCCGCGCCGAGATCATCGAACAGCTCAACCTCCAGCAGGCGGCGGTGTTCGTCAACAGCTTCGATCGCCCCAACATCCGCTACGCCATCAGCGAGGGGCAGAACGCGCGCGAGCGCCTGTGGCGTTTCCTCGAGCGTGAACACCCGCAGGACGCCGGCATCGTCTATTGCCTGTCACGCCGCAAGACCGAGGACACCGCCGCCTGGCTGCAGCAACGCGGGCGCGTGGCGCTGCCCTACCACGCCGGCCTGCCGGAAGCGAAACGACGCGAGCACCAGGCGCGTTTCCTGCGCGAGGAGGGGGTGATCATCGTTGCCACCATCGCCTTCGGCATGGGCATTGACAAGCCCGACGTGCGCTTCGTCGCCCACCTCAACCTGCCCCGGAGCATCGAGGCCTACTACCAGGAGACCGGCCGCGCCGGTCGCGACGGCCAGCCGGCCAACGCCTGGATGGCCTACAGCCTGCAGGACGTGATCATGCTGCGGCAGATGATGAACGATTCCGAGGCCGACGAGCAGTTCAAGCGCATCGCCCACCACAAGCTGGAGACCCTGCTGGGCCTGTGCGAGCTGACCACCTGCCGGCGGCAGGCGCTGCTGGCCTACTTCGGCGAGACGGCGCCCGGGCCCTGCGGCAACTGCGACACCTGCCTGCAGCCGCCGCAGACCTGGGACGGTACCGAGGCGGCGCAGAAGGCGCTGTCCTGCGTCTACCGCACCGGACAGCGCTTCGGCGTCAACTACGTCATCCAGGTGCTGACCGGCAAGGACGACGAGCGCATCCGCCGCAATCGCCACGACCGGATCAGTACCTTCGGCATCGGTCGCGAACACAGCGCGGTGGAATGGCGCAACATCATCCGCCAGCTCATCGCCCAGGGCTTTCTAGACGTCGACGCCGAGGGCCACGGCGGCCTGCGGCTCACCGGGAAGGCGCGGCCGCTGCTGCGTGGTGAAGTGCAACTGCAGCTACGCCACCAGCCGCGACCGGAGAAGAAGGCGGTGCAGAAAAAGGCCAGGGCACCGGTCGACCTCGAGGAGGCGGACCTGCCGCTGTTCGAGGCCCTGCGCCAGCGCCGCAGGGAACTGGCGCGCGAGCAGGGCGTGCCGCCCTATGTCATCTTCCACGACAGCACCCTGCGCGAGATGGCACAGCTTCGTCCCCGCGACGAGGACGCACTGGGCAGTATCAGTGGCGTCGGCGAACGCAAGCTGGAACGTTTTGGCGGGATCTTTCTCGAGGTGATCCGGAATCACGTGGAGGAAGCGAGGTCTGCCTGAACCCACGGGCGCGGCGGCGCTCCGATTCCGGTGCTTTCGCAACAGCACGGCAGGGCCGGCGCGATGCTTGCGCGCCGGCCCCCGTTTTTCGGGAGAGTCTCAGCTACGCC
>DROT01000224.1 GCA_011321775.1 Gammaproteobacteria bacterium
GGCTGAAGCCGTCGATCGCGCGCAGGGGCGCGCGCAGGTCGTGCGAGACCGAATAACTGAATGCCTCGAGTTCGCGGTTGGCCGCTTCCAGCTCGTGCAACTGCGACTCATTGGTACGGCACAGTTGCAGTACACGTCCGAAGTTGCGCAACACCGGGTCGAACATGGATACGGGCGGCAGGTCGCCACGTGGCGCTTCGGGTGACAGCAGCAGGAAGGCACTACCCTCGTCGACCCTCAGCCGCAATCCGGAGTGCCAGGGGTCCATCCCCGCGATGTCACCGGCCAGGAGCGCCTCGTCCTCCAGCAGCGACGACGGCCCTTCGACGAGCGGCGGTGGCAGTGAAAGCCGCTGGCCGACCGACCCTCCCAGCACGGGATCACCGATTGCGCAGCCGAGGCGCACGCCACCGTCGCCGGCCGGCCCGGGGGACGACTCGAGGAACAGGCCGCAGGGAAAACCGGTGTGGAACATGAGCCGCTGCAGGAAGGTGCACAACAGCGTTTGCGAGCGCGTGGTCCCGCTCATGACCATGGCCAGCTCGTAGAGAACGGCGAGCCTGTGCGCCTGATTCATGCCCCGCTCCAGTCCGCCACCACCAGGGTCGCATTGTGGAACAGCGGATAGCCTTCGCGCGTGGAACTGCCGATCTCCCCCAGGGTCAGCGCACCGGCCAGCGGCACCGGCAGGCGTGCAGCCAGCTGCCGCAGTTCCGCGGCCGCGCGTACCGGGTCGTGCATGCGGCGCCCGGCGCAGTAGCAGGCCAGCACCTGCCCCGTCCCGTCACGGGGCAGATTGCGGACCAGTTCTCCAACGGCGTCTTCCGGATCGGCGTCGTTGGCCCGCAACAGGCAGAGTATGGCGTTTTCCGGCACCTCGCCGATGCAGAACAGGGCATTGCTGTCGTCCAGTGCCACGGGAATGCGCACCACGACTTCGCCGGTGGCACGTACCAGTCCGAAAGGGAAGTGGACGGCGTGCTCGTAGAAGTTCTCGCGCGTGATCTCCACGCCGTATTCGCGGCGCGCCAGCTCGGCGTATACCTCCAGCGCGGGACGCCAGTCGATGCTCTCGATACGGTTGCCCTGGGTGGAAGTCGCCGTGAACAGGTGCTCGGGCGCGGAGTAACCGTGCGCCAGCACACCACCCCCGAGCCCCGGCAGAGCCGCCACCAGTACGGCATCCTGCACCAGCCGCTCGTTGTCGAACAGGCAGGGCATCGGTTCAAAGGTCTCGCTGCCGGCATTGAACCCCAGGTAGTAGACACGCCGGCCGATACGCTGGTAGAGGGTTTCCAGCCAGCTCTCGATGGTCGGGACCATGGCGTCGAACAGCAGCAGCAAGGTCCCCTTGCCCCTGGCCGGATCCATGCTCACGGCCACTTCAGCCATACGCTCTATGGCGGCGTTGCGCCCCGGCACACCCGCCGACAGTCCTTCGACCAGACTGTATACCGGCGCCTCGTTGAGGCGGAACAGCAACACGCCACGTCGCCTGAAGCCATCGCCGTGCAGCAGCTCCGGGAACATGCCTCCCAGCAGCTGCACCCCGGCCGCGCGGCATTGCTGTTGCAGCTGCGGGATATCCCCGCGATCGGCCTCGGCCACGAATGCCAGCACGGCGGCACCGGGGGCCGCCGCGGACCAGTCCGCGAGCTGCTCGCCGATCGCGGCATCACGCAGGGACTCAAAATAGCAAACGGCCTCTCGTGCCATGACCACTCCCTGTTGTTCGCAGCCCCCGGGCACGCCGCCCCGCCGGCACACGGGCCTGTGTTTATCGTTATTAACGAGAGCTTAACGCAAAACGAGGCCCCTGCAAGCAACCGCTGGACAGCCGCCCCGGGACTGTCACGAGCCCCGAAAACGCGTTATGCTGCATTCTTCGATCCACCGCGACAGGTTCACCATGTACAAGCCAAAGACCTGGCAGAAGATCTCTTTCGGTTTCGCGCTGCTCTCCTACCTGGCCGCACTGGCTTGCGCCGCAGCCATGCTGTTCATCGGCCACCGCAATGGCAGCAACGATCCTGCTGCCGCCGCCTTCGCCGCGTCCATCGTCTTCTTCATCGGCGCCGGCGTGGTGCTGCAGGTCTTCGCCCGCACCAACCTCCCGAATCTCCGTATCGAACGCTGAAACGGCGGCAGGAGATCGTCACCCCGCCAGGGCCTCGATCCCGTGGCGCCAGTCTTCCACGAAGGTGGCGATGGAATCCACGAAGTCCTTCTCGTGGCTGCGACGGTTGATGGTACAGTGAACCAGCACACCGGAACGACCGGCCTCCCGGGCCAGGGCCACCGTCCACGCCAGCGCGTTGGGACAGGCGGGCAGTGAAAAGCGCACCCCGTCACGGATGTCCTCGCGATTGACGCGGAACTGGCCCCACAGGCAGTAGATCTCCCCGTGATCCCCATGATCGGCCAGCACGCGGTCGATGGAAGCGCACAGCTGCGGCAGACGGGCGATTGCGAGTTCGCGCTGCAATTGCGCGACGTCGAGATTGCTGTTCGCCAGGGCATAGAACTCCATGACGCGATTATAGCGCCTCGCACGATGCGCTTCTGCTACCATGCGGCGAATGAGCAGAGCACACTGGAGAGGGCGCACAACAGGGACACTGGCCGCCATTTTCGTTCTGCTCGCATCGGCCGTCGTGCTCTACCTGGTGACGCGGTCCGCGCCGGCCGACGATGAAGCCGCATCGCATTTGGAACAGGCCGCCGCGCCACGCCCGACCCTGTCGGCGGACGACTGGCAGCGGCGGGTCAGACCGGTCATGGAACGCCGCTGCGTCGTCTGCCACGGCTGCTACGATGCACCCTGCCAGCTGAAACTGTCCTCCATCGAAGGGCTGCGTCGCGGCGCCAGTCCGGTTCCGGTCTACAATCCCGCCCGCATCCACGCCGGGACACCGACGCGCCTGTTCATTGATGCACACGATGTCCGGCAATGGCGTGCCCTCGGTTTTCACCCCGTGATCAACGAGGGGCCGCAACGGGATCCACGCCACAACCTGGATGACTCGGTCCTGTACCGGCTGTTGCAGCTGAAACAGCAACACCCGCTGCCCGCCGGCAGACGCCTGTCCGCTGACTTCACCCTGGAACTGGACCGGGAACAGAGTTGCCCGACGCTGGCAAGCATCGACCGCTACGCGAACGAGCACCCCCTGTGGGGCATGCCCTACGCCATGCCGAAGCTGTCGCGGAGCGAACACCGCACCCTGGTCGAGTGGCTGGCCGCGGGCGCACCGGCACCACCGCCGCCCGGTCCTTCACCGGCGGTCGAGCCGCAGATCCGGCGCTGGGAGACATTCCTCAACGGCCACTCCAACAAGCAGCGACTGGTCAGCCGCTACCTCTACGAGCACCTGTTCCTGGCGCACCTTCATTTTGCCGGCTCCGACCCGCGCGAATTCTATCGCCTGGTGCGTTCGCGTACGCCACCGGGAAAAACCGTCGACGAGATCCCCACCCTGCGACCCTACGATGATCCGGGCCCGGCCCCGTTCTACTATCGGCTGCTGCGCTACCAGCCCGCCATCGTCGCCAAGAACCACGTCGTCTACGAGCTCTCCGATGGCCGCATGCAGCGCCTGCGTGAACTCTTCCTGGAACCTGACTATGCAGTGAAAAAGCTTCCCTCCTACGAACCGAAGATCACCTCCAACCCGTTCAAGGTGTTCGTCGACCTGCCCCTGGAGTCGCGCTATCGATTCCTGCTGGACGACGCCCACTTCTTCATCGAGGGCTTCATCAAGGGGCCGGTCTGCCGCGGCCAGATCGCCCTCAATGTCATCGAGGACCGTTTCTGGGTACTGTTCTTCGATCCCGGGCAACCGGTATTCACCAACGACGCCGGCTTCATCGGTCGCCACGCCGACGACCTGCAACTGCCGAACGAGGCGCGCAGCACCCTCAACCTGTTCGGCATCTGGTCGGACTACTGGCAACGCCAGCGGCGCTACATGGCCACCAAACAGAGTCTGTTCGCGCAGATCGGCAACCACGACATCCAGCATGCGCTCGGCTACCTGTGGGATGGAGACGGCAGCAATCCCAACGCCGCCCTCACGGTATTCCGTCACCGCGACAGCGGCTCGGTGGCCTACGGACTGGTAGGCGGGGATCCCGAGACCGCCTGGGTCATCGACTACCCTCTGTTCGAACGTATCCACTACCTGCTGGTCGCCGGCTTCGACGTCTGGGGGAACCTGGTCCACCAGGCGAACACCCGCATTTACATGGATTTCCTGCGCATGGAAGGCGAGGACCACTTCCTCGCCTTCCTGCCCGCCAGCCGCCGCAAGGCCATACGCGATTCCTGGTACACCGGACTGCGCGCCGGCGTGGAAGAGATCTTCCGTGCCCCCCAGGACTGGCTCTCGGTCGACTCGGTACACGGCTACCGCAGCGACGACCCGCAACACGAGCTCTACGGCTACCTGCGCGAACGCCTCGCCGCGCTGGCACCGCGGGCCGAGGCCCTGAACCGTTGCGGCGCGCACAGCTGCCCGGAGCCTACGGAATCCGCCCATGCAGCGGAGCTCGAGGCCGCCCGCTCACGCATTGCGTCCATGCGCGGCGCGCGGCTGCACGCCCTCCCGGACGTCGCCTTCGTGAGGATACGAACCGGGGAACCACAGCGGGACATCGCCTGGAGTCTCATCCGCAACAAGGCCTACAAGAACGTCATGCCCTTTCTGGTCGGCCAGGACGAGCGCGACCGCTCGGACATCGACCAGGACAGCATGACCGTGGTCGACTGGCTGGAAGGCTCCTATCCCAACTTCTTCTTCGAGGTCAGTGCCTCAGAGATCGGGGCGTTCGGCAGGCGCTGCGCAGCCATCCGCAGCGACGCCGACTACGAGCGCTTCATCGAGCGCTATGGCATCCGGCGCACCAGCCCGGACTTCTGGTCCGCCGCCGACTGGTTCCAGGACCGGTACGCCCAGGACAAGCCGGTACAGGCCGGCCTGTTCGACCTCAACCGTTACTATGATCGCTAGCCCCTATATTGCACGAAGGGTTCGGGAATCTTCTCAGCCCGCGCGCGCCTGCCGACGCCGCCCTTGTGGACGTGAATCGGCGGCAGCACGACCGCCCTGGCGCCGGCCGGAGCCGCGTTGCGCGCCGGGCCTGGCGGATCCACGGCCACCGCGCCCCTTCTGGATCGGTTCCGGGCGGATCGACGGATCCGGCTCGTAGCCCGCGATCGACTCGCGCGGCAGGTCGCGCTTCAACAGGCGTTCGATGTCTTTCAACAGCCGGTGTTCGTCCACGCACACCAGCGACAGCGCCCGACCCTCGTTACCGGCGCGACCGGTGCGACCGATGCGGTGCACGTAGTCTTCCGGCACGTTCGGCAGCTCGTAGTTCACCACGTGCGGCAGCTGGTCGATGTCCAGGCCGCGCGCGGCGATATCGGTAGCCACCAGCACCCGCACTGCGCCGTTCTTGAAATCCGCCAGTGCCCGGGTGCGTGCACCCTGGCTCTTGTTGCCGTGGATGGCGGCACTGCGAATTCCGTCCTTCTCCAGCTGCTTGCACAGGCGGTTGGCGCCGTGCTTGGTGCGGGTGAACACCAGTACCTGGCGCCAGTCCCCGGAACCCACCAGGTAGGAGAGCAGTTCACGCTTGCGCTCGCGATCCACCGGATGCACCACCTGCGACACACGCTCGGCGGCCGTGTTGCGACGCGCCACCTCGATCTGCTCGGGCGCGTTCAGCAGGCGGTCCGCGAGGCGCCGGATGTCGCTCGAATAGGTGGCCGAGAACAGCAGGTTCTGGCGCGCCTCGGGCAGCAGTGCCAGGACACGACGGATATCGTGGATGAAGCCCATGTCGAGCATGCGGTCGGCCTCGTCGAGGACCAGGATCTCCACGGCCGACAGGTCGAGGGTCTTCTGCGACACGTGATCCAGCAGGCGACCCGGGGTCGCCACCAGCACGTCCACGCCGGCGCGCAGTTTCTGGATCTGGGGATTGATCTTGACGCCGCCGAACACCACCGCCGACTTCAGCGGCAGATAGCGGCCATAGGTCTGTACGCTCTCCCCTACCTGCGCCGCCAGTTCGCGTGTCGGTGTCAGAATCAGCGCGCGTACCTTGCGGCGCCCCGAAGCAGCCGGCGAGCGGCTGAGCCGCTGCAACAGTGGCAAGGTGAAACCGGCGGTCTTGCCGGTGCCGGTCTGGGCCCCGGCGAGAATATCGCGTCCTGCCAGGATGGCGGGAATGGCGCGACGCTGCACCGGCGTGGGTTCGCTGTAGCCCTGGTCGGCGACAGCACGAAGGAGTTCGGCCGACAGGCCGAGGGAATCGAATGACATGATGGTGGAGTACTCCGGGATCGGCCTACCGGCGACACGGGCCCCGGGACGGTCTAGGCGGAAACGGTGGTTGATTGGTTCGAGGTCTTCCGCAAGGACGTACCGCGAGCTACAGGTGCAGACCGAAGTGCACCGGACTGACGACAGTGTAACACGGAATGCGGCTGGAGGGCGCACGCCCTCCAGCCGTCGCCGTTCAGGGGGTTTCGCCGCCGGCACGGGGTTCCACCGTCTTTCGACCCGTGATCATGGCGCGCACCAGGTTCTCGCGATGGATCCAGCCGCTGACCACCACGCCGGCCACGTGGATGAACACCAGCAACAGGCTAAGGTTGGCGAAGAATTCGTGCACTTCCTCCAGCATGCCGTCCTCCCTGCCTTCTTTCTCGTCATCGTCGTGGTCGCCGGCCCACGCCAGCCAGCCGCCGGCAACGGGCTCATGCCGCGCGCTGGCCACGGCTTCACCGCCGGCCGGCTCCGTGTCCAGGACCAGCCCCGTGCCAACGGTGAAGGCAAGGCTGAGCAGCAACAGGATGACCATCACACCCCCCGCCGGGTTGTGCCCGAGATAGTGCCTCGGCTTCGCCGACAGAAGTGACCTGAGATAGTCGACGATCTCCTGGCGGGAGTAGATGAAGTCGGAGAAGCGCGCATGCCGGGTACCGATGAAGCCCCACAGCAGGCGGAATACCAGCAGGCCCGCAATCACATATCCGCTGTAGATGTGAAGCTGCTCGAACTCCTCACCGCTGAGGTAGGCCACCGTAAAGGTGACCACCAGACTCCAGTGAAAGATCCGCACCAGCGGATCCCAGACCTTGACCTCTTCCCTGCGTGCGTCAGTTGTCATCACGTTCTCCTCTTGCGCCATTGCCGCAACTCCGATTCACCCGCCTCCTGCCCGAAGCCGGGACCACGACTGCGGGACAGGGTACACTGGCATCCTGAAACCAGCCTGAAAATCCGCGACTCCTGCCGGCCCGGCCTCCGGTTCAGGCAGGATTCAGGTAATCCGGTATAGACTCGCTGCCACGTCATCAGCGGAACAGGGACATGCCACTTCGGAACACTGCGACACGGAAAGCGAAGCGGACGGGCGCGCCCTCATGAGTGCCTGGCGGCTGGGCGCGACGGCGCTGGCGGCGCTGTTCCTCGGCTTCGTGGCCTGGTGGATGGCCAGCGAGGACTGGGAGACCTATGAATACGACCGCGACAGGGTTTCGCTGACACGGGACGGGACAGGAGCACCGGCACAGGACCTGCTGCCGTTGCAGGAAGTCATACGCCGCCTGCAACTGCCGGCGGGAACCCGCATCCTGGAAGTGGAGAAGGAACGGCACGGTCAGCGACTGCTCTACGAGATCGAACTGCTCGGTCGCGACGGACGCGTCTACGAGCGCCTCGTCGATGCCCGCACCGGCGAGGTCCTGGAACCGGAGAAAGAATGATTCCATGCGCTTGCTGCTGGTAGAAGACGACCGGGCCCTGGCCGACGAGCTGCTGCCGGAACTGCGGCTGGCGGGCTATGCCGTCGACCTGGCCGCCGATGGCGGCGAAGCCCTGTTCCTGGGTGCGAACGAAGGCTACGACCTGGTGGTGCTGGACCTCGGCATTCCGCCGCCCGGCGGCCTGGAAGTGCTCGAACAGTGGCGCCGCCAGGGCATCGACACGCCGGTGCTGATCCTCACCGCCCGCGACAGCTGGCGCGACAAGGTGACCGGCCTCAAGGCCGGTGCCGACGACTATCTCACCAAGCCCTTCCACCGCGAAGAGCTGATGGCCCGCTTGCAGGCGCTGCTGCGGCGCGCCCATGGAAAGGTCGAGAACCAGTTGCACGCCGGCGGGCTGGTGCTCGACGAGGACCACCAGCAGATCCGCAAGGCCGACGGCTCCGTGGTCGAACTCACCGCTACCGAGTTCCGCCTGCTGCGCTACTTCATGATGAACGCCGGCAAGCTGTTGTCCAAGACGAAGCTGACCGAGCACGTCTACGAGCAGGACTTCGAACGCGACAGCAACCTCATCGAGGTCTACGTGCGGCGTCTGCGGGACAAGATCGGCCGGGAACGTATCGAGACCCGCCGTGGCCAGGGCTATGTCTTCCGGGAATGAACGCAGCCCCTCCCTGGAACGCTCGCTCAGCTGGCTGCTCGGTCTGCTGCTGCTGGGGGTTCTGGTGGTACTGCTGGGCATCGCCGCCTGGATCGGTCGCGAGAGCGCCATACAGTTCGCGCTCTCGCGGCTGCAGCACGATGCCGAGGCGATCATCGGTGGCCTGGACGTGGCAAGGCGCGAACTCGGACGCCCCCTGCCACCCGTCTACCGGCAGCCGCTGTCGGGTCACTATTATGTGGTACGTTTCGCCGATGGCCGGGAACTGCGCTCGCGTTCGCTGTGGGACGAACGGCTGCCGATGGCGCCGACCCCGTCACGGCGGGCGAGCTACCGCCTGTCGCCGGGGCCGCGCGACCAGCAACTGCTGATCTGGCAGCGCGGCTACGAAAAGGACGGCGAACGCCTCACCATCGGCATCGCCGAGGACGTGGCGCCGCTGTTGTCCGCAATCCGCCGTTTCCTCGCCATCGGCCTGGCGGCTTCGCTGGCTGCCGTGTTGCTGATGCTGGTGCTGCAGCGGCTGCTCATCCGGCGCGCCTTCAGCCGTCTCGACCGCACCCGCCAGGAGCTGCGGGACATCCGCAACGGTCGCCTGGAGCGACTCGACACCCGGGTGCCGCTCGAGGTACTGCCGCTGGTGCAGGAATTCAACCAGCTGCTGGAAGCCTGGCAGCATCAGCGCGAGCACCTGCACCGTTCGGTGGGCAACCTGGCCCATGCCCTCAAGACGCCGCTGCAGCTGATTCTGCGCTACGGCGAGGCGAGCGGCGACCGCCGCATCGGCGAACAGGCGCAGCGCATGCAACAGCTGGTGGAACAGGAACTGAAGCGGGCGCGCATCAGCGGGCGCGCCACCGTCGGTCGACATTTCCGTCCACGCCAGGACATCGCCGACCTGGTGGAAACCATCACCGCCCTCTACCGCGACAAGTCGCTGTCGATCAGTGCCCGCACGGACGCGGCCGATTCGCTGCCCCTCGACCAGAACGACCTGCTCGAGCTGGTGGGCAACCTGCTCGACAACGCCGCCAAGTGGGCCCGGCAGGAGATCCGCCTGGAACTGCACGCCAACGACCGACTGCTCCTGACGGTGGAGGACGACGGCCCCGGCATCGACCCGGCACTGTACCGGGAACTGCTCAACCGCGGCAGCCGCCTCGACGAGAACCGCCCGGGCCACGGCCTGGGACTGGCCATCGTGCGGGAGACCGTGGAACTCTACGGAGGCGAACTCGAACTGGACCGCTCGCCGGCCCTGCAGGGGCTGCGGGTCAGGGTGGCGCTGCCGCTTTGAGGGCGATGCTCAGGCCGACCTGTTCCGGCGGCAGACAGACCTCGTTGCTGCACGCCTGCAACGACAGTATCAGCGGCAACGGCAGGCTGGAGGCGCTGTCACCGGTCGCTTCCACCGCGGCGCGGATGCGCGCCCGGCCCTGGTAGACGGCCAGTGGCCGTTCGCGGAACACGAGCCGTTCCAGGGTGGCCTCGGGATAGTCGATCCTGAGCAGGCGCCAGCCGTCGGCATTCGGCCCCAGCCGCAGTTGCGTGGCCACCAGCTTGCCCTCGCCCGGCCGGTGGGCGTTGATGTGCCAGCCGGAAGGAATGTGGACATCGACGTTCACGGTGCGATGCCCCTGCTCCGGAGACTGCAGGAAGCCGGTGACACGAATCCGGCCGCGCGCGGCGTAGGCCTGTTCTCCCAGCTCGCCGTCACGCAGTTCGTCGATGG
This sequence comes from Gammaproteobacteria bacterium, assembly GCA_011321775.1. Lineage (GTDB taxonomy): Bacteria > Pseudomonadota > Gammaproteobacteria > DSM-19610 > DSM-19610 > Thiogranum. Next base: position 10,174 of record DROT01000224.1, read on the forward strand.
CCGCCAGCAGCGCGGCATAGCCGCTCGGCTGTTCGGCGATGTCGGCGGCAAAGCCCGCCACCACGGCGTTCGCCCGATCCAGGTAGTCGCTTTCACCGCTGCGCCGCCACAGGCGCCCGAGCACCCGCAGGGCCACCGAAGTCAGCGAGGGCAGCGCGCCATCCAGGCCGTCGTCCTGCGGCCGCGGCATGGTGGCGATGCGCACACCGGCCTCGTTGAGGTAGAAACGGCCGCGGTCCGGATCGAAGAAGCGCGCCAGCATGGCGTCGGCCAGTTCGCGGCTGCGCGCCAGCCAGCGCGGGTCGTGGTCCAGGTCGTAGAGGTCCAGCAGACCGGCGGCGAGGTGGGCATAGTCCGCCAGGGTACCGTCGGGGCGTCCGCGCCGGTCCCGGGCCTTCCCGCCGTCGGCCTGCGTCCCCAGCCAGGCGCGCCACAGTTGCCCGCCCGCGTGGTGGTTGTGCTGCCAGACGAAGGTGGCGGCGCGTTCCGCCGCCTGCCGGTAGACCGGTGAATCCAGTACCCGCGCGGCTTCGGCGAGCGCGCCGATCATCATCCCGTTCCAGGCGGTGATGATCTTGTCGTCGCGCAGCGGCGGTACCCGGCGCTCGCGCCAGCGGCGCAGTCTTTCGTTGATCCGTTCGATGCGCTGCTGCAATTGTTCATCGCCGAGTCCCCTGGAAAGCGCAAAGGCGTGCAGGTCTTCCGGCAGGTGCAGGATGTTACGGCCCTCGAAATTGCCTCCTTCGCTGAGGCCGTAGAGGGCAATGGCCAGATCGGCGTCCCCTGCAGGCAGTGCCCGGCGCATCTCCTCCACCGTCCAGGTGAAGAACAGCCCCTCGCGGCCGGCGCTGTCGGCATCACTGGCGGAATAGAAGCCTCCCTGCGGCGAACTCATGTCGCGCAGCACATAGTCCAGCGTGCGCTCGAGCACGCGCCGCCAGGAGTCCCGGCCGGTCAGGCGCCAGCCGTCCAGGTAGACGCGGCCGAGGTTGGCCTGGTTGTAGAGCATCTTCTCGAAATGGGGCACCAGCCAGGCGTTGTCGGTAGCGTAGCGATGGAAGCCACCGCCCACCTGGTCGAAGATACCGCCGCGCGCCATGGCATCGAGGGTGATCTCCAGCGCCCGCAGGCTGTCGGCATCGTGGCGACGCTCGGCCTGGTCGAGCAGCAGGAACAGCCAGGGTTCACGCGGGAACTTGGGGGCATAGCCGAAGCCGCCCTGCAGCTCGTCGAGCATGCCGGTGATGGTACGGGTCGCCCGGGCGATGAGCGCGGGATCGAAGGCCGCCGCCTCGCCGCGACGCTGGTCTTCGGCCGCCACCGCATCCGCCACCCGTTGCGCCTGCGCCAGCACCTCGTCGTGCCGCTGCGTCCACACCTGTTCCATCTTGCGCAGCACCTTGAGAAAGGTGTCGCGAGGATAATAGGTCCCGCCCTGGAAAGGCTTGCCGTCGGGCGTGAGAAACAGCGACATCGGCCAGCCGCCGCGACCGCTCATCCGTTCGACCGCCTCCAGGTACACGGCATCCACGGCCGGCATGCTCTCCCGGTCCACCTTGATGGCGACGAAGTGCTCGTTGAGAAAACGCGCAACCTCGAGGTCCTCGAAGCTCTCCCGCTCCATGACGTGACACCAGTGGCAGGTGGAGTAGCCGATGGAGAGGAAGATCGGCTTGTGCTCCTGTCGCGCGCGGGCAAAGGCCTCCTCACCCCAGGGATACCAGTCGACCGGGTTGTGGGCGTGCTGCAGCAGGTACGGGGAATCTTCCAGGATCAGGCGGTTCGTATAGAGAGGCGATCCATCCGCCTTCAGGTGGCGGGCACGCGGGTGGTACTGCGATCCCCTTGCCTTCAGCGCAGCCTCCAGCCGCTGCTGGACAGCCGGCGGACGCTCGACCTGGTAAGCCGCCTGGACCGGGGCACCAGCCCACAGCAGCCACTGCAGCATGGAAAGAATCACGATTCTCATACTGACTGATCTCCACGGGAACGATCGCCGGTCCAGGGAAGGAACGCACATTCTCGAAACCCGCTCCGTAAAAACGAAAAAACACCATAACATTGACCGAGATCAAAGATCGCTCCCCCGGCAACTGGCAGATTGTCGCTGCCCGCAGCAATTGCCACAACAGCTGTGTTGATTACAACCAATAAAAAAGGGGTTCCGCTTGCGACTGTTCCGGTCCACGCCTGCCAGCCACCTTCGGGGCTACGGCCGCTGTTTGCGGTTTCCCGGAGTTGGAGTTCTCCCAGTCAACACAGACCGATCCGTGGTCTGCAACACAGTCAGCGGCACCTGCGGATCCCTATTCATATCCCACTAACAGGATGAGGAGCCATGAAAAACAACGCAAACGGGGCGCGGCGCCTGGCCGTGGCCTTGACGGCCCTGGGGGCCGCCACCTTGGGTTTGCCGGCCCTGGCGGGCGGTGAGCTGATCAAGCAGGGTGAAACAACTTACAACACGTACTGCAGCGCCTGTCACCAGCCCGGTGGCACGGGCAAGGAAGGCGTAGCGCCATCGCTGAACAGTCCCGAATTCCTTGCGATGGCCTCGGACGATTTTCTCCACACGACCATCGGCACGGGCCGCCCGGGAACCGCGATGGTCGCCTGGGATGCGACACTGGGCAAGGACAAGATCGATGCCGTGATCGCCTATCTGCGCTCTCTCTACGGAAACGACGCCGGCTCGCTGGCGACAACCGTGAATGCGGAACCGCCGGCCAAGGGTGACCCGGCGGTCGGCGCGGAGCGCTACAAGAACATTTGCAGCGGTTGCCACGCCGACCAGGGCGGTGGCTACCTGGCCGGCGGCAGCGCACCGGCGATCGGCAAGCCCGGCTTCCTCAAGGTGGCCAGCGACGGCTACATCCGTCAGACGGTGCGCTACGGACGCTCCAACACTCGGATGCGCGGTTTCCAGGGGCCCACCGGCCTGGCCAACCTGAGCGACAAGGAAATCGACGATATCATCAGTTATCTGCGCAGCCTGAACCGCTGAGGTGGAGGAGAAATCATGAAACGAATCAAAATCAACCGGCGCAACTTCCTCAAGGGTAGCGCCTTCATCACCGCAAGCGCCACCGGCACCACCCTGCTCAGCGGCCACAATCCCGAACTCGAGGCCGCCCCTGCCCCCGCCGGCTCCGCCACCCGCAAACAGGTGCAATCGGCCTGTCCCTACTGCGGCGTCGGCTGCGGCACCCTGGTCCAGGTGGAGAACGACAAGATCGTGGGCATGCGCCCCGATCCCGATCATCCCACCAACTTCGGCCTCCAGTGCATCAAGGGCCTGACCGCCGCGGAACCCATCTACGTCGATCGCCTGCAGGGCGACAGCTATGTGCGCAAGGACGTGTGGGAGGAATGGAACAAGCCGGGTCACGGGAACCTGGAGTACGTCTCAAAGACCAAGGGTTCCTTCGACGACAAGCACTTCGTGCGCGTGCCCTACAAGGACGCCTCAAATATGGTGGCCCACAAGATTGCCCATCTGGTGAAGAAATACGGCGGCAATTCCATCGGACTGTACGGCTCCGGCCAGCTCTCGGTGGAAGGCCAGTATCTCGAGAACCTGTTCATGAAGGGTATCCTCGGTTCCAACACCATCGAGGCCAACGCCCGCATGTGCATGACCTCCGCCGTGACCGGTTATTTCAAGACCCTGGGTTCCGATACCCCACCGCTGGCCTACAAGGATCTGGAGCTGTGCGACATGGTCATGCACTTCGGCCACAACGCGCGCGAATCCCATCCCATCGTGTTCTGGCGCCTGGCCGACCACAAGAAGAAGGCCAATATCCCCACGGTGGTGGTGGACCCGCGACAGACCGGCACGACCATGGGCTATCGCGACATCAACCCGGAAAACCACGTGCACGTCCCCACCCTGAACGGTGATATCAGTTTCCTCAACAGTCTCGCACACGTGATCCTCAAGGAGCACCCGGACATCGTGGACTGGGACTTCATGAAGAAACACACGACTGGCTGGAAGGAATACACCGACGGGGTGCTCGCCGACTACAGCCCGGAACAGGTCCAGGACCGCATGGGCAGCGACGAGGTCACCCCCGAGATGATCCGCCGCGTTGCCGGCATGTTTGCCGATGCCACCCGCAAGCGCATCGAGCGCGGCAAACAGGGCAAGGAAGAAGGCGGTGTCATCGTCATGTGGGGCATCGGCTACAACCAGCACATCCACGGCCAGCACAACACCATTTCCATCGTCAATCTGCTGGCCATGACGGGCAACATCGCCAAGCCTGGCTGCGGTCCCTTCTCCATGACCGGCCAGCCGAACGCCATGGGCGAGCGCTTCACCGGTGGTCTCACCGGGCGCCTGCCGTTCAACATGCCGCTCAAGGCCACCAAGCACCGCCAGAAGATCGCCGCGGCCTGGGGGGTGCCGGAAGAGAACCTCATCAACGCCATGAACTCGGACAACCACGGCATGGCGGTGGGCATGATGGAACGCGCCATGAAGGGTGACGTCAAGGCGATGTTCTTTGTCTACGCCACCCACATCGACCTGCCCGACCAGGAAAACCTGATCCGGCCGGCGATCAGCAAGACGTTTACCGTGGTCCAGGAGATCTACCGACACGCCCCCAACAACCTGTATGCGGACGTCATCTTCCCGGCCGCCACCTGGGGCGAGTGTGGCGGCACCTACATCAACTCGGAGCGACGCTTCTACGTCATCGACAAGGCCGCCAACGGTCCCGAGGGCACCCATACCGATCTCGACATGGTGGTCGACAAGGGCCGCGAGATCGGCGAGCTGCTGGGGCTGGACGTGGATCGCATCTTCCACTGGAAAAGGCTGCCCAACGGTGCCGTGGACCCGGAAGAGATATTCCGCGATATCGTCAAGGCATCCAAGGACACGGATACCGATCTCACCGGCATGCTGGAGGTGGAGAAACGCGACGGGATCGGCCTCTACGACCAGCTGCGCAAGCTGCGCGGCATCCAGTGGCCGGCACCGACCTACGAGATCGCCAAGAAAGGCGGTGCCGAGCGGCGCTACATGGGCCAGGAGGGTGACTGGAAGGACCGCCCCTACGGCATGTTCCGTACCAGTGACGGCAAGCTCCACTTCAAGCTGTGCCAGCAGGACTACTCGCACCGCAAGGAAATCACCGACCAGCTCATGCGCTTCGGTGTGGACAAGGGCTTCTACACCGTGGACAACAAGGATCTGCTGATCAAGGCCCGCGACGCGGCCCTGACGCCCGACCTGCCGGACGAAGAGCACCGCGGCAAGGCCTGGCAGGAGATACCCAAGGACAAGTATCCCTACTGGCTGGGCCTCGGGGTGGTCTACGAGCACTTCCATACCGCCAAGTGCAACCGCAGTCCGACGCTCAACCGCCTGGTACCGGAGATGTACGTGGAGATGCACGTCGAGGATGCCAAGGAACTGGGGATCAAGGACGGTGACAAGGTACGCCTGGTCACCCGCCGCGGCAGCTACGAGGCGCGCGCGCAGGTGGGGGGTACCAACAGCCTGATCCGGCCGGCGCGCAACAACGTGCCCCGCGGTTATTTCTTCAGCCCCTGGAATCTCTCGGTGGTGGACAGCGCCGTACCCGAGAAGAACAAGTGGCTGGTGAACCGGGTCTCGAACCGCGCCTACGATCCGGTGTCGGGCCAGGCCGATTTCAAGAAGTCGGCCTGCCGCATCGAGAAGGTGTGACCAGAAGCGGGGCCGGCAGCCGCCGGCCCCGCCCGAACTGCAACCAGGGTAGCCTGCCATCCGCGGGGTGGCAGGCCGCCAACCCGGCCGCGGCGCTGCCGCCCCGGGCAAGCGCGGGTCTTCCGCCAGGATCCCGGCAAAGCCGGTATATGGCGCGGCGGGGGCCGAGCGGTTAGGATTTCCGGGTGTCTTCTGAAATGAATCGCCGTCGCTTTGTTGCCGCCGCACTCAAGACTGCGGCCACGGTGTTGCTGGCCAGCGGCCTGCCCGCCGCCAAGACGCTGGCACGCGGTGTCATCCGTTACCGCATGCGTTTCCTGCGCCCGCCCGGCGCACTGAAGGAAAGCGATTTCGTGGCGCGTTGCATCCGCTGCGGACGCTGCGCGGAGGTCTGCCCCAACCGCTGCATCCGCTACTTCGACCTGGAAAACGGCCTCGAGGCCACCGGTACCCCCTATATCATCCCCAGGGAACAGGCCTGCATCCTGTGCATGAAATGCGGCCAGGCCTGTCCCACGGGCGCGATCCAGCCGCTGCAGCACCAACTGGAGGATGTGCTGGCGGGCGTGAAGATGGGACATGCGCGGGTGGAGAAACAGCTGTGTCTCTCCTACCAGGGACAGACCTGCGGCGTCTGCTACCGCGCCTGCCCCTTGCAGGGTATCGCCATGCGCGTGGGTCGCCTGGAACAACCGCACGTGCTGGACGGCTGCGTAGGCTGCGGTCTGTGCGAGCGCAGTTGCATCCAGATGCCCCAGGCGATCCGTATCATCCCTGCACACGGATGAGCGGCAACCGATCCGGACTGTTTCAGACCTTCAGGAGTCGAATACGTTGGAAGAGACCATAGCCATCCCCACACCGGGCAGGAGACCCTGGCGACGCCACCTCAACAAGCTGCGCTGGCTGGTCCTGACGCTTGTGTTCGCGATGCTGTTGCTGCTGCCCATGATCAGCCTCTACCAGACCTATGTGGCGGCGCACGGCTATGATCTGCTGTCGCCCGCCCAACAGCGTTTCTACGACTTCATGGAAATGCTGACCTCCCCGTTCACCAGCGATCCCGAGAAGGGACTCGACGCCATCAAGGGCACCACCTGGTCCGGTCGTTTCTTCGGTCTGCAACTCAGCGATCCGCTGGCGGTGCTGGGGCAGATCGCCGCCGGCTTCACCCTCTACTGGCCGTTCGTGCTCTCGGCCCTGATCCCGGTGGCGGCGACCCTCCTGCTGGGCCGCATCTACTGCGGCTGGATCTGCCCCGCCACCTTCCTCTACGAACTGAACAGCAACGTCGCCGCGCTGCTGCGGCGCGCCGGCCTGAACTTCGGGCGCAAGCGCCTGGACCGGCGTTTCAAGTACCTGGTCCTGTTCCTCGGCCTGGTGCTCTCGGCCGTCTTCGGCTCGGTGTGGGTGGCGCTGATCTACCCGCCGGCAATCATCGGTCGCGAACTCTACTATGCCATTGCCCTCAACGGCTTCGGCGTCGGCGCGGTGTTCTTCGTCCTCACGCTGCTGTTCGACATCCTGGTGGCAAGGCGCGGCTTCTGCCGCTACCTGTGCCCGGGCGGCGCCCTCTATTCGCTGCTCGGCCGCTACCGTCTGCTGCGCATCCGTCGCGACGTCCGCAACTGCAACGACTGCGTCAAGTGCAACGCCATCTGCGAATTCGGACTCAACCCCATGCGCGACGACTTCGGCCAGGAGTGCAACAACTGCAGCGCCTGTATCGCGGCCTGCCCCACCGACGCCCTGAGCTTCGGCATCGCCATCCGCGACCTCCCCAACCAGGGGGATGGGCATCTGGGACCGCGTTACCGGCGCCAGCGGGCCGCCGGCAAGGAGGCTTCATGAGCCTGCCGAGACGCAGTTTCCTGCAATGGCTGGCACAGGGCACCGGCGTGCTCGCCGCCGCCAGCGCGCCCTACGGCCTGGCCCACATGCTGGCCCCGGAGGCACCGCCGAGCCGGGTCACCAAGCGTCCCGCCCGACGCACCCTGCGTCCGCCCGGGGCGCTGGCGACCGACAGCGCCTTCCGCGATGCCTGCATCGGCTGCGGCCTGTGTGCCGAGGTGTGCCCGCCGCGCTGCATCCTGTTCCACGAGCGCGACGGCGGCGAAGACGCCAACACGCCCTACATCGTGCCGGAAGAGAAGGGCTGCATCCTGTGCATGAAGTGCGGGGAGGTGTGCCCGACACCGGCGCTCGAGGCCATCCCGCGACAGAAGCAGGCCATCTACGACAAGGTGCGCATGGGCATCGCCCAGATCGACCGCCTGAGCTGCTATCCCTGGGTCAATACCGGCATCTGCGGTGCCTGCGTACTCTCCTGTCCGCTCGGATCACGGGCCATCGGCTTCGACTTCGCCAACCTCTACCGCCCGGTGGTGAAACCGGATTGCGTGGGCTGCGGCCTGTGCGTGGAGGTCTGTCCCCATCCCAGCCTGCCCATCCGTGTCGTCGCCCGCGGCGAGAGCACCGTGACCGGACACGAGACCGTCGAGCCGCTGCCGCAGGGCACGCCTTCAGGCTCCGCTGGCGGTGCGGGAGTGCTGCCGTTTTGAACGCCGGTCTCCTGCGCCTGCTTCTTGCCCTGTGGCTGTCACTGCTTGCGGCAGGGGCGCAGGCGCACCACGTCATCGGGCGGCCTTCCTACAACCTCAACGAGGACTCGAACACGCCGCCGAGTATCCAGATGGAAACCCAGATCGGCGACTACAGCGTGACCTACATGGTATTCCCGGCCTTCCCCCGGCCGGGCGAGCCCGCACGCATCAACCTCTATGCCTCGCGCCTCAGCGATGGCCAGCCCTACCAGGGGAAGGTCCGCTTCAGCATCCGTGACAGCAGCTGGTTCGGCGGCAACGAGGAGACCATCGGTACCCAGACGGTGGACTACAACGTCTTCCGCCAGAACTTCATCGTCAAGCGGGAAGGCGACTACGTGATCACCGCCCGCTTCGAGGCCGACGGCCAGCCCTACATCATCGACTTCCCGCTGCGCATCGGCGACCCGGCCCCCATCGGCACCATCGGCGTCATCGTCGCCGTGGCCCTGGCCCTGCTCTTCGGTCTCAATCTCATCCACAGCCGCCGGCGACTCGCCAATCTCCGTATCCGCGACGCCCACGAGGAGGAACGCGGGGCATGAGCGTCACCCGCTTCCGCGGCGGGAGCGACCGCGCCGCCGGCGGGGGACCGTCCCGCCGGCGGCAAGCGGCGCAGCGAGCACGCCGATGGAAGGCAGCCCGATGAAATGCGGCGGCGAGGCCATGCGCCAGATGATGCAGCACGGCGGGGAGATGCTGATGCCCGGCCTGCCCGCGGAATGGGTCTGGCTGGTGTGGGCCGGTTTCCTTGCGCTCAGCCTCTGGGCCCTGTTCGTGCCGGTTCCCGAACGCACCTCCGGCCCCGGGCTGGACAGCACCCGGCTGCCGCTGGTCGGCCCCTGGATCGCCGCCCTGACCCGGACGCCCTGGCTGCTGGTGTCGCTGCGGCTGCTGATGGCCGGGCTGTTCCTGCTGATCATCGCCGCCGGGCTGTTCGGCACGCCCATGCCCAAGCAGAATGCCGCCACCCTGCTGACCTGGAACCTGTGGTGGAGCGGCGTGATCGTGTCGGTGTTCCTGCTCGGTTCCGTCTGGTGCGCGGTGTGCCCCTGGGACGCGCTCGCCAGCTGGCTGGTACGCCGGCGCCTGTGGGGCCGCGGCCGCAGCAGTGGCAGCCTCGAACTGACGGTGCCACGGTGGTTGCGCGGCGTGTGGGTGGCCACCGTCGCCTTCCTTTTTCTCTCGTGGCTGGAACTGGGCTTCGGACTCACCGCCGATCCCTACGCCACCGCACTGCTGGCACTGCTGATGGTGCTGGCGGCGACGCTGTCGATGGCCGTGTTCTCCCGCAAGGCCTTCTGCCGCGGCTTCTGTCCCGTCGGACGCACCATCGGCGCCTATTCGCAACTGGCGCCGGTGGCGCTGCGACCGCGCGACCCCGCGATCTGCGCCGACTGCACCACCCTGGAGTGCTACCACGGCAGCGAGCGCGTCGAGCCCTGCCCCACCAGCCTGGTCATGGGCCGCCTGAGACAGAACACCTACTGCACCTCCTGTGGCAACTGCAGCCAGTCGTGCCCGCACGACAACGTCGGCTGGCGGCTGCGCTCCCCCAGCCAGGAGGCCATGCTCGATGCCCGCCCCCACTGGGACGAGGCCTGGTTCATGCTGACCCTGCTCAGCATCACCCTGTTCCACGGCCTCACCATGCTCGACCCCTGGGAGAAGACGGTGCGCACGCTGGCGGCGTGGCTGGGCGATTCGGGCCAGCTGATCCTGAGCTTCAGCCTCGCCATGGCGGTGGCCTGCCTGGTTCCGCCCGCCGTCTACGCCGCGGTGACGAGGCTGGCCCATCGCCTGTCGGGGCAAGCGATACGCTACCGCGACCTGTTTTCCGGGCTGGCCTTCGTCGCCCTGCCGCTGGCCTTCGGCTACCACCTGGCGCACAACCTGATGCACCTGGACACCGAGACCCACGGCCTCGGCCAGGTGCTCGCCAATCCGCTCGGCAAGGGGGTGCAACCGCTGTCCATGCAGGTGCTGATGGAGTGGATGAACGATTCCCTGTTCCCGCCAGCGGTGCTGCACCTGGCCCAGTCCGCGCTCATCCTGTTCGGCTACTGGCTCGCCATGCTGGTGCTGCGCCACCGCGCACGCCACCTGCTGGGTAACGTGCGCCGCCATGGCTGGCCGCTGCTGCTGTTCGCCCTGCTGGTGGGCGGCGGCGAGCTGTGGATGCTGTCCCAACCCATGCTGATGCGTTTCCAGTGAACGGGCCGACGGATCGCAGGGCCTTCTTCCGCCGCGGGGTGGAGCGACTGGGGAAAGGCCTCACCAAAGAGGCCATGCGGCGCGCCGAGCAACGCGCGAGCCGCTGGATCCGGCCGCCGTTCGCGGCCCCGGAACTGGAGTTCCTGGTCGCCTGTACGCGCTGCGCGGCCTGCATCGAGGCCTGTCCGCACGATGTGATCTTCCCGCTGCCGGCCCGCTGTGGCGCCACCGTGGTGGGTACGCCGGCGCTCGACCTCAACCACCGCGGCTGCCACCTGTGCCCGGACTGGCCGTGCGTGGCCGCCTGCGAGCCCGCGGCCCTGTGCCGGCCGCCCGAAGAGCCTGAAGCCCTGCCGCGACTGGCCTCGGTATCGCTGGAGAGCCGCTACTGCCTGCCTTACCAGGGTCCCGAGTGCGGCGCCTGCGCCGGCAGTTGCCCGCTGCCGGACACGCTGCGCTGGGAAGGGACGCGCCCCTCCATAGACGCCGCCAGCTGCGTCGGCTGCGCACTGTGCCGCGAGGCCTGCATCGCCGACCCCAGGGCCTTCAGCGTGGCCGCCCTGCGCGACCAGCCGGCGCCGGCCGAAGACTGAATCAGGCCCCGCAACACTTCTTGTACTTGCGCCCGCTGCCACAGGGGCAGGGGGCGTTGCGCCCGGGTTTGCCTGCCTGCGCTTCATTCGCGAGCTGGGTGCAGCGGTAGCGGTAGTCGATGCGGGTGTGATCGCTGGACGGCCCCAGGCCGCCGACTTCCACGGCCCAGTCGAGCACGTCGCCGCGCACCACCCGGATCGGCTCGCGGAAGGGGAAGAAGGCCTGCTTCCAGTGCGTCGCCGGGCGGTCGGGGGCGGTGGACAGGGTCTCGCCGGCCAGCTCCGCCTCGAACCAGCCGGCCATGCCGTGCACCGTACCGGCACGTCGCATCTGCAGATAACCGCGCCACTGATAGCCGTCGCCCTGCCAGCCGGCCAGGTCCACCGGCTCCAGTTCCGCCGGCGCCGACAGCAGCTGCGCCGGGCGGATGCCTTCGACCATGATCTTGCCGGCGAACAGGTCGAAGGCCGGCGAGAAATCGACGCCACCGGGACGATCGCGCCAGAAGGCGACCTTGGCGTAACTCTGCGGCGCCTCCGCCGGAGCGACGAACATCCGTATCGCGCCCGGCAGCAGCCGCCCGCCCGGCTTGAGCAGGCGATCGCGGGCGTCGGGCAGGAAACGCAGCAGGTTTTCGTCGAGGGCGAAACTGCCCAGGGTCTCGGACACCAGCAGGTCGGCCGGCTCCGGCAGTTCCACCTCCAGGGAGTTGGCGCGGATGAATTCGATACGATCCTCGACGCCGTTGGCGCGCGCGATCTGGCGCGCCAGTTCGATGGCCTCGGTCTGCTCGATCGCATGGACCCGCCGCGCGCCCGCCTGCAACGCCCAGATGCCGAGGATGCCGGTACCGGCACCAAGATCGACCACGGTGTCGCCGGGCCGCACGCTGCGTCGGATCGCCGAGCGGAAAGCCTCCATGCGGACCCGGTCCGACAGCATCCGGTAATAGTGGTCGTAACCGACCTGGGCGGACTGGAACATGGAAGCGACGACGGCCACGGATCTCGATGGACGAGTCCGCAGTCTACCACGCCGCGGCCGCCCCTCGCGCGGTACCGCATTCAACGTCACGCGGGTGCCGGCTCGCAGACCGGCCCGGCAACCGGTCCGCAAGAGCCCGGAGGGCTTCCACGGCGGCTGGCTGCATTGAATCACACCGGATTCGGCTACCACCACACCGTGGTACGGGCGGCGTCGTTCCGGACATTCCCGTAGCTGCCGTTCCCCGTATCTTTCTTCATATCAGGCTCTGCAACAGCGACTCGTCGTAGGGCGACAACTCCGCACCCGAACGAACCCTGGCGGCCAGGTCCGGGTTGGCGATGAAACTGCGCCCAAAGGCCGCCAGATCCAGGCTCTGGCTGTCGAGGTCGGCTTCTGCCGAGTCCGGCGTATAGCCACCGCAGCCAATCAGCGTACCGCCATAGCGGCGGCGTACATAGTCGACGGGACGACCGCCGAGGTAGTCATAGCACTGCCCGGCGTCGAAGGCAGCCACGTGCACGTAGCCGAGCGCGCGCCGGTCCAGTTCCTCGAGCAGGTAGTCGAAGGTCGCCTCGTCGCCCGGCGTGTACTCGAGGTTGACGTAGGCCTGCGGTGAGAGACGAATGGCGGCACGGTAGGGGCCGACGGTCGCGATCAGTCCGTCGATCACCTCCAGCGCGAAGCGGGCACGGTTCTCCGGGGTGCCGCCATAGTCGTCGGTGCGCCGGTTGGTCTGCTGGTGCAGGAACTGGTCCACCAGGTAGCCGTTGGCGGCGTGGAGTTCCACCCCGTCGAACCCGGCCTCCATGGCATTTCGGGCCGCCCCTGCGTACTGCGCGACGAGACGCTCGATGTCCGCAGCCTCCAGTATCCCGGGTTCCTCGTAGCGCAGCCCCGGCGCCCGGGGCAACGGCCCGTCGAGCGCAACCGCACTGGGCGCCAGCGGCCGCGAACCGGTGTAGTGGCTGTGCGCCATGCGCCCCGTGTGCCACAGCTGGCAGAAGATGCGGCCACCGGCCGCGTGCACGGCATCGACCACCGCCCGCCAGCCACCTACCTGGTCGACGGTGTAGATACCGGGCGTGCGAGGATATCCTTGGGCCTGCGGCTCGATCAGGGTTGCCTCGGTGATGACGAGCCCCGCGTCAGCGCGCGCCGCGTAGTAGGACGCCATGTCCGGGGTGGGCACCAGGCGCTCATCGGCGAAACACCGTGTCATGGGCGCCATCACCAGACGGTTGTTCAGCGCGAGGCCGCCGGGCAGAACGTAACGGGACAACAGCCTGGGACTGTCCACGCCGGTTCAGTCCTTGCCGAAAATCTTCTGGGCCATGATGAGTCCCGGGCAGATCCCCAGCGCCGCCGCGATCAGGAAAAACACCGGCACCGCATACAGAAACCAGTGCACCCTGTCGAAGCCGGTCAGCCAGATGCCGACCAGAACGATCGTCGCCGTGTTGAAGAAAAAAAACCGCATCGCCTTGCTTGCCTTTGCTATCGCCATCTTCTGCTCCTCACTGTCTGGGCGGGGAATCCCGTTCACCGAACGGGACCGCTCCCCTGAACGTCCGGGACAGTGTATGAATGACTATAATCAACAACAATGCGATATTCTGATATCGTTTTTGTATCACTTTTGTTACCAGTGAGCCCGCATGAGCGACATCAAACGCATGATGGCCTTTGCCCAGGTCGTGGAATCCGGAAGTTTTTCGGCGGCCGCAAAGCGCATGGGGATTGCCCGCTCCGCGGTCAGCCGTCATGTCGCGGCGCTCGAACGGGAATACGGCGTTCGCCTGCTGAACCGCAGCACCCGCCGCCTCAGCCTGACCGAGGCAGGCCGTGTCTACTACGAGAGCTGCGCACGGATTCTGGCGGAGGCCGAGGCCGCCAGCCAGCGTATCCGGCAACTGCAGGAAAAGCCCACGGGCACCCTCAAGGTGGCGGGACCGACCAGCTTTGGCCTGCAGCTGGCCGCCCTGGTGCACGAGTTCCAGCAACGCCATGCCTCCCTGAGCATCGAACTGCAACTGGACGACCGGGTCGTGGACATGGTGGAAGAAGGCATCGACCTCAGCATTCGCATCGGCTGGCTGGAGGACTCGCGCCTCATTGCCCGCAGGCTGTGCGACTCGCCGCGGATGCTGTGCGCTTCGCCGGCCTACATCGAACGGCGCGGACGGCCGGCGACGCCCTCGCAGCTGGCCGAACACGAATGCATCATCTTCACCCTGCTGCCGACTCCACACCAGTGGCACTTTTCACGCAACAAGCGTCGTGAGACGGTCCAGGTGCACGGCCGGCTTCTCGCCAACAGCGCGATCGCGGTACGCGGCCTGGTGTTGAACGGTGCCGGCATCGCACCGCTGTCCCGTTTTCTGGTCCGCGAGGACCTGGCGTCGGGACGACTGGAACGACTGTTGCCCGAATACGATTGCGGTGGCGCCGGTATCTACGCCGTTTACCACGACCGGCGTTATCGACAGCCCAAGGTAAGGCTCTTCATCGACTTCGTCCAGGAACGGCTGAGACAGCTGTTATGAACCGTCCCCGGCCATGCGCCCCAGGGTCATCAGCGCCCTGTCGAGCACGTCGTTCCACGGCTGGGCGCAATTGAGACGGATGCAGTTGCGGTATTTCCCCGAGGCGGAGAACACCGGTCCGGGCGCGATACTGATGCGTCGTTCCAGCGCCCGCCGGCACAGGCCCAGCGCGTCGGTCTTATCCGGCAGTTGGAGCCAGATCACGAAGCCGCCGCGCGGCCGGGTGACGCGCGTCCCTTCGGGAAAGTACTTGCCCACGGCCCGCGTCACGAGGGCCACCTGCCGCGCATAGGCGCTGCGCACCTGGCGCAGGTGACGATCGTAACCACCGTGGTGCAGAAAGCCGGCCACGGCCCGTTGCGACAACGTGGGCGCCGCCAGGCTGGTGACGTACTTGAGGTATTCCACCTGCTCCCTCCAGCGCCCGGGCACCATCCAGCCGACCCGCAGCCCCGGCGACAGGGTCTTGGAGAAGGACGCGCAGTAGAGTACCCCGCCCGCCTCGTCGAAGGCGCGCAGGGCCTTGGGGCGCCCACCCGCGAATCCCAGATCGCCATAGATATCGTCTTCGATGAGGGGGATGCCGTGGCGCGCCAGCAGGGTCACCAGGGCCTGTTTTCGCGCTTCCGGCATGACGCAGCCGAGGGGGTTGCTGAAGTTGGCCGTCAGCACGCAGGCCCTGACCGGCCACTTCTCCAGCGCCAGTTCCAGCGCCTCCAGGCTGATGCCGCTGGCAGGATCGGTCGGGATCTCCAACGCCTTCAGGCCCAGGGATTCGATGGCCTGCAGCAGGCCGTAGAAGCTCGGTGACTCGATGGCGACCACGTCGCCGGGAGCCGCCACCGCCCGCAACGCGAGTACCAGCGCCTCCTGGCAACCACTGGTGATCACGATCTCGTCCGGCGCCAGGCGGCAACCGGCATCCGCCATGCGCCGGGCGATCTGGCGGCGCAGCTCCGGGCTGCCCGGCGGAAACTGGTAGGTCGCCAGGCTGGCCCCGCCACTGCGGGCCGCCGCCGCCAGCGCGCGCTGGATGGCGCGGGTGGGCAGGAACTCCGGCGCCGGCACCGCCGCGCCCAGCTGCACGAAGTCGGGCTCGTTGGCGGCCTGCACCAGGCGCAGCACCAGTTCCTGGCCGGTGACCGGCACCGGCCGCACCGGGGGGCGGGAGATGGACGGCGGCCTGGGCCGTGGCCAGGCCTGGGCACGCACGTAGTAACCGGAGCGCGGGCGCGCCTCGATGCGTCCCTCGTCCTCCAGCAAGCGCTGCGCCTGGACGACGGTGGAGATGCTGACCCCGAACTGACGCGCGAGCCGCCGTACCCCCGGCAGGCGGTCACCCGGCCGGTAGAGTTCCTGGTCGATCTGTTCGGCGAGTCGCCTCGCCACCCGCTCGTAGAGCCTGTCTGCGACCATCGTTACTCCCTCCCGGGTACAGCCGGACGGCTGAATGACCGGTACAGTTTCAGAAAAAATTATTCTGTACCGTATATTTTTTAGCATATCTGAATCTGTACTGCCCCGCCCCTCCCCCGCTATCCTGCATGGCAACGTCATGAACCGGAGGTGCCCCATGCCCGACCCCACCCAGTGCTGGATCAATGGCCGGCTGTTGTCGGGAGAGGAAGCGCGGGTCCCGGTCATGGACCACGGACTGCTGTACGGCGATGGCGTATTCGAGGGCATCCGTTTCTACCATGGCCGCCCCTTTCGTCTCCAGGCCCATCTCCGGCGCCTGGCCGATTCCTGCGCGGCCATCCGGCTGACCATGCCGTACTCCGCCGAGCAGCTTGGAAAGGCCGTGGAGGAAACCATCGCCGCCTTCCCCGGCGAGGACGGCTATCTGCGACTGATGATCACCCGCGGCAGCGGCCCGATGGGACTGGATCCGGCGGGCTGCAACAATCCCAATGTCATTCTCATCGCCACCCGGCTGGAGATGGTCCACCCCGAGCTGCGCCAGGAAGGCATCCGCCTCATCGTCGCCGCCACCCGCCGCCTGCCGGCCAACGGCCTCGACCCGCGAATCAAGAGCCTCAACTACCTCAACAACATTCTCGCGCGCATGGAGGCGACCCGGGCCGGTGCCCAGGAAGCGGTACTGCTGAACGGCCAGGGCCGGGTGGCGGAGGGAAGCGCCGAGAATCTGTTCATCGTGCGCGACGGTCGACTCGACACGCCACGGCCCGCCGACGGCGCACTGGCGGGCATCACGCGTGGCATCGTCCTGGAACTGGCCGCCGGACTCGGCATTCCCGCGCGGGAAGCGCCACTCACGCCCTACGACCTCTATACCGCCGACGAATGTTTCCTCACCGGCACCGGCGCCGAACTGATCCCGGTGGTCGAAGTGGACGAACGTCCGCTGCCATCTTGCCCCGGCCCCGTCTTTTCGAGTCTGGCCGGCGCCTTCCGGGAACTGGTCGCACGGGAATGCACGCCAAAGGAGACCAGCCGATGACCCGCACCCGCAAATCGCTGTTTGTCGTCCAGAGCCGCTATAACCGGTGGATGAACCACAAGCTCTATGGCGTATGCGAACAGGTTCCCGACGAGCAGCGCAAGCAGGACATGGGCGCCTTCTTTCGCTCCATCCACGGCACACTCAATCACCTGCTGCTCGGCGATCGCCTGTGGATGGGGCGTTTCACGGGTGCCGATTACCCGGTCCGCTCGCTGGACCAGGAGTTGTACGACGACTTTGCAGCCCTGTGGCGGGCGCGAACGGAAACCGACACAGCCATCGCTTCCTGGATCGACTCTCTCGGGGAGGACGACCTGGACCGTGTCATCAGCGTCAGAGCGATAGTGACCCGAAAAACCCACCGCTTCCGGCTGGCGGATGCCCTGCTGCATTTCTTTCACCACCAGACCCATCATCGAGGCCAGGTCACCACCCTGCTGTCACAACTGGGTTACGACTTTGGAACAACGGACATGATGTGGATGCCCGGCATCGAGATCGTCGACGAACAGGGACCATAGGCCGGCCTGCCTGCGGAAACTCGCGGCTGCCCGGGCACCTGCATGAACACCTTCAACACCATGATCCTGTTCTCTATCCTGGCCACGCTGGCCGCGGTACCGGGTGCCAGTGTGATGCTGGTCGTCACCCGGTCCGCGACCGCAGGCGTCGCCAACGGAATCACCGCGGCGACCGGGATCGTCCTGGGCGACCTGGTATACCTGCTGTTGGCCATGCTGGGACTGGGCGCCACGACCCGGGTGACTGAGGGGGCTGTCGTGGCCCTCCGTTACCTGGGCGGCGCCTACCTGCTAGGGATGGGAATCGCGCTCATGAGATCCGATGAATCCAGGATTCCTTCCGCGCCCGCCGGTCGACGACCGGGCGGTCTCCCGGGCAGCCTGCTGGCAGGACTGGCACTGACCCTCGGCGACGCCAAGGCCATCGTATTCTATGGCAGCCTGCTTCCCCTGTTCGTGGACATGGGCACCGTGCGTCCCCGGGATGCCGGCATCATCCTGTCCGTCACGGTCGTCGCGGTTGGTGGCGTCAAGATTGCCTACGCCCTGGCGGCGGATCGGCTGGTGCGCCTGGCCGGCAATGTCCGTCACGGCACCGGCATGAAGAGGATGGCGGGTATCGTGGTGGCGGGCGCCGGAATCTATACCATCGCGGGAAGCTGAGCATTGAATCTCCCGGGCATCACCGAAACCCCAGACGATCAGCAGGAGGACCCCATCATGAACGTGCGCGACCTCATCATCCGGGCCAGCGAAATCGACGCAATGGCCGGCGAAAAGAGAATCCATTTCCTGAACCCCAACGCCCGGAGAACCACGAAATCGCTGGGCGATGCCGTCGGGCTCAACAACATCGGTGTCCACCTGGTCTGCACCGAGCCGGGGAGAGATACCACCGAGTACCACCGCCACCACTATGAGGAAGAATGCATCTACGTCCTTGCCGGCGAGGGAACGCTGGTCGTGGAAGGCGACGCTTTCCCCTTCAAAACGGGCGACTTCGTGGGCTTTCCCGCCGACACGGCCGCACATTCCCTGAAAAACACCGGGACCGAGCCCCTGGTCTGCCTGGTCATGGGGCAGCGTCTGGAACAGGACGTCGCCGACTATCCGCAGCGCGGGAAGCGGCTGTATCGGAACAGCGGCAGATGGGACCTCGTTGACGTGGAGAATATCGTCGATCCCCGAACCGCCGTCGGTGCAGCGCCGGATCGGTCCCGTTCATGAGGTCGGATCGGCGGCATCGATAGCCTCGGCGGTATCCCGGGAACGACCGAAGGGCTCTCCAAGACTCCGACGACGTTGCTGGCCTGAAGCGCGTTCCTTTGCCGGCCACTCCCAGCCCCGCTTCACCCCAGGAGACCTGGTTCGAGGCGGTCACGCAAGCGGTTGCGCCCGTTCGGGCCCGGACCCGAGCGCCCCACCGCATCAGGCGGGCCGCCTGCCGGGGGTGGCGTGAGGCATTATTTGTATGTACACACATTCTTTCCTATACTGCCCGGCATGTTTGAGCGGTGCCTGTATTTCAACCTCAACGCGCTTGCGCGCCGGGTGAACCGCCTGTGGGAATCGGAGTTCCGCAAGACCGGCCTGTCGGCCCCCCACGCCTATGTCATGCGCCTGGTGTTGAGTGAGCCCGGCATATCCCAGAAGCAGCTCGCCGAGGAACTTCATCTGGACCCGTCGACGGTTACCCGCTTCGTCAACGCGCTGGCGGAACGTCAGCTGGTACGTCGTGACAGCAACCACGCGGACCGTCGTTCTTCCGCCGTGTTTCCGACCGCGGGAGGAAA
>DROT01000225.1 GCA_011321775.1 Gammaproteobacteria bacterium
CTACGCCCAGGGCGCCACGGCAGCGATCATGATCCAGGAGAACTGGGACGAGAGCGTGCAGACGGACGTGGTGAACTTCCTGCGCCAGATCATCCCGCAGGGCGTGTGGCTGCACGACCGCCAGGACGGCAACGGCGACTCCCACCTCAAGGCGGGACTGGTCGGGCCGTCGGAGACGGTGCCGATTATCGACGGCGAGCTGGGCCTGTCGACCTGGCAGAACCTGTTCCTGTGCGAGTTCGACGGGCCGCGGTCAGAGCGCCGGGTCGTCTGCACCGTAATATCAGATAGTTAGCTCACGAACCCCGCCGATAGCAGGGGGAACTATCCATGCTATTGTCCGTCTTCAATGCCTGTAAACGGGACGCACACAAGAAAACGGGTTTGACTTTTCCCTTTCCGATGCAAACGTTGTAGTAGCGTGAAGCTGTTCTAGCTCGGTGGGCATATCTGTCTCTGTGTGCGTTAGATTAGGATTGCCTTCCTTGAAATCCATCCTTGTGCCGTAACGGGATTATGCCTCGGTACTTTACAAAGAGGTTGTGCCGCCGCGGACGCCGTTAGAAGTGCGTGCCAAATAATACTTGCGCGGTTTCCGAGGTCCGGTGACAGGTAGGCAGATGCATGACCGCTCAGTAGCCACCAGAATACCAACCGCTTGCACGTGTTGAAACCAGCTCGGCCGGGTTCCACGAGGGAACCTTTGCGAACCAGCATCGTTTTCCATGCGTATATCGCCTGTATGGAACGCGGTGGTCTGGTGTGCACCCGGATACCGTCTTGTCTGAGCCATTGCCAGCCAATTGAGCAGCTATTCTGCCAGCTTCATTCCCTTGTCCCGATTCATCTTCTTGCTCTACTGAGATCGAAAATGTGGAGGCTGTAACTGGAAGTGTCAGGTTGGCAGGGCGCTGTTTATGGTCCCCGATCGGGGGGGGTTGTAAGACTCCCGCCTTCAGGCGCGAGTAGGTTGGGCTGAGCGCAGCGAAGCCCAGCAGGCGAAAGCCGACCCTCCCGCGGGAGGATAGATCAGTACAGATGTCCCTGTAACCCTTGTTCCGATATGGCGCTGATTCTCTCCGCGGCCCGTTGGGCTTTGCTGCGCTCAGCCCAACGTATGGATCTAGTCGGCCATATGGCCGATCGATCCGGCTTTCAGCCGCAATCCGAAGCCCCCGGCTTTAGCCGGAGGGTATTCACATGTTGTCACTGGAGGCAGTTCCAGCCTGGTTCTGGAACTGCCTCCAGTTCGCTACGGAAGCTTTCCCCACGGATACATAAACGATGCTGTACCAGCTTGCAGTGACGGTACCAACAGACAATAAGATGGCGGCGTCAGATAGCCACCCGAGCTCGTGTTGGCGATAGTCTTCCAACGGTGAAATGTTCAGTGTCTATAGACAATACAGGAGATAAATCGACATGAACAAGCGGAACAAAACAGAGAAGATTTACCCGGAGTGTAGCCATCAGTTTCAGGGAAAGGGGTGGGACGGTATCGATGTGCACTGGAGGTCAAAACACGAACTCATCGTGCCCTATGAGGAGACGTGGTCATTGCTCGAGGTCGATACCTCCGGAGCAAGTCGAAGGGAAAATGACCGGCGGTAACGTGGGTTATGTACCGCTGCAGCAGAGGCTGTAGCTACTCGGTCGACCACGAGATCTTTCTGATCGTCGTCAATTTTCGGAGCTGATGGCTGGATATCAGTGATGTTCACGTGATTTCCTTCACTCCGTCGGGACGATGGTTGATGCGACTCGATCATAACAGAGAGAGATGTAGACTATGAAACAACAAACGATCGCCATTGCCCTTGCGGCATCGACCCTGGCCAGCGGCTGCGCCACAATTGCACGTGGCACAACGGATACTGTGCACGTTGCCGCCAACGTGCCCGGAGCTACGGTTACAACGGACCATGGCTATCATGGTACCGTTCCGGCCGTTATCGAGGCGCGACGCAAGGATACATTTACTGTCACAGTAAGCGCCGACGGATACAGGCCGCAGTCGGTTTTCGTGGATAACAAGATAAGCGGGAAAGGCGGCCTCGGCATGGCAGGAAATGCACTCATTGGTGGCGTGATCGGTGTAGGCATCGACGCGGTGTCCGGTGCCGCCATGGATCACTACCCGGTGGATATCTATGTGACGCTGGAGCGCATGGAGCCGGAAAAGACAGCATCCGGCAGTGAATAGAAATCTGGTGCCATGGACGGCACTGCTTTTTGTGCGGCAAGCATGAGATATGGGTGGTAGTACTGCGTCCGGTCGATTCAAGTCCGCAAAAACTGGTAGAAGCGTTACCGGCTGATGAGCGGTGTCCAAACTGAAATCCGCGCCACAGCTAGACGTGAGGTAGAATAAGCCAGACGAGAACCACTAAACCGGGCAGCGACACGTATCCTGTACCTGTTTCTGTCTCTCCACTAGACCGAGAGGATGCGTTGGTGATCAGCGCACGGGACGGTAACAGAAGCAAATGGCGCAACCAACTGATGGTAAAAGGCCGATTCTGAATATGTTGCAGAACATCTTTCGGCATCAGTTCGACTGGCAGAGGTCGGAATATCTGCAGGGTGTCGGCGGATTACCGAACCGCAAGCCAGGGTTTCCATACGCCGTTAGTGGAGACCAGCGGTGTATTGGGTTCTGGTTTCAGTCGTGTGCCAGAATGGCGCTGGTGTCCACACGATGAAATGTACAAGTATCCGTAACCGGTGTTGCCTTCCATGAGTCTCGACCAGACAGGTATCGGGCCAGACGACGCTCCGGCTTCTTTCTTTGTCCGCCTTGCGGTGTTCCTGCTCTGCCTCGTGCTGTCTCCCCTGGCCGGGGCGGAACAGCAGAGCGCGAGTGATGGTGCTTCGGTTTCGCACCGGCTGACACTGCTGGTTCCCCACAGCGATCCCTTCTGGAACCGCCTGACCGCCTTTGCCCGCAAGGCGGCCGCGGATCTCCACGACAGCCTGACGGTGACCGTGTTCGACGAGGACCCGCAACGCCTGGTCGCGGCGGCGAAGGCCGCGCTTCGCGACGGAACCGACGGCCTGATCTTTCCCGGTTTCCGCGGGGCCGGCGAGCAGGTGCTGCAACTGGCCGAGGCCGCCGGGGTGCCGGCGATGGTGGTCAACAGCGCCCTGCAGGACAAGGCGCTGCAACCGCGGGTGCAGTACAAGGCGTGGATCGGTTCCGTCCTGCCCGACGACGTGCACGCCGGCGAGTTGCTGATCAAGCAGCTGGTGGCGCAGGCACAGGGGGTACCGCTGAACATCCTGGCCATCGCCGGCCCGGCCGGGGCCGAGTCCTCGCAGCAGCGGGTGAAGGGGCTGCGCCAGGCGCTGACCACCATCCCGGGCGTGCAGCCGTTCACGCTGGTGCATGCCGACTGGAGTCCGCCCGAGGCGCGACGGCAGTTTCTCGCAGCCTGGAAGAAGAACCCGGACATTTCCATCGTCTGGTGCGCCAACGACAACATGGCGCGCGCAGTGGCCGACGCCATCGACGAACTCGGCCTGGAGCGGCGGCCGCTGGTGGGTGGCATCGACTGGGACAGCGCCACCGCCGCCTACCTGGAGGAAGGGAAGATGGCGGTGAGCGTCGGCGGCCATTTCCTCGACGGCGCCTGGGCGGTGGTGCTGCTGCACGACTACCTGTCCGGCGAGGACTTCGGTCGTCAGCAACTGCAGTTCCATTCGCTCATGCTGGCCGCGACACCGAAGACCATCGCGCGTTACCGGCCGCTGTTCTCCATGGATTCGCAGGCGCTCGACTTCTCGCGTTATTCACTGGCGGTGCACCCGGATCGCGTCGCCTTCGACTTCAGCCTGCAGCAGGTGCTGAATGCAGAGGCGGAGCAGGCCAGGCCGGCCGAGCCCGAGCGACCGCAGGCTGCCCCCATGTTTTCCTCAGGCCAGCTGAGCGCGCTGATCCTGCTGCTGGTGCTGCTGCTGGTGGCCGGTGTCGCCGCCATGCGCAGGATCCTGGCAACCGACTCCGGTCGGCTCTATGAAACGGCCCACCTGAAATTCTGGCTGATCCTGCTGGTCGTGGGCCTGTTCCTGGCCGCGGTGGCGACGGCTTCCTGGTTCGTCATCCAGCATGCCGACCGGCAGACGCGCGAGGACGTCGCCGGTCAGCTCTCGGTGGTCGTGGGCATGACCCGCGAGGCGGTCGACTACTGGGCCCAGGGCATTTTCCGCAACCTGGATCTGCTGACCTCGGACCGGGAATTCCAGCGGCTGGCGCACCAGCTGCTCACGGGTTCACAAGCGGCGCAGGCCGATCCCGCGCTCCACCGGCTGTTGCGCCGCTGGCTGCCGGTGTTCAAGGCGGAGGACATTGCGCTGATCGGCCCCGACAGGCGCACCTTGCTGACGCTGTCGGGGCACCTGGTCGGCACGCTGCACCCGGCGACCCGGGAGCGCCCGGCCGCGCTGGAGAAGGTGTTCGAGGGGGAGGCGCGCATGATCCTCCCCTACGAGTCGCGGGGTGTCCCGCAGATGGCCTTCGCGGCGCCGGTGACGGACAGGGACGGCCGGGTGATTGCGGCGCTGCTGGTGGCGCTCGACCCGGCGGCCGATTTCACCCGCATCGCCCACCGCGGGCGCATGGGGATGAGCGGCGAGACCTATTTCATCGATCCCCAGGGACGCATGATCTCCGGCAGCCGCTTCGACAAGTCCCTGCGGGCGATCGGGCTGCTCGCCCCGGGTGAGAGTTCCATCCTGCACCTGGACATCCGTGATCCCGGCACCAACCTGCTCGAAGGCGGCAAGCCCCCCGAAAAACGCAGCGAGCTGCCGCTGACCGTCATGGCGGCGGACGTGGTGAAGGGCCACAAGGGTGTCGACGTGGCCGGTTACCGCGACTACCGCGGCGTGCCGGTGATGGGCGCCTGGCAGTGGGACGACGCCCTCGGTTTCGGTATTACCACCGAGATCGACGTGGCGGAAGCCATGCACACGTTCAGCACCATCCGCGACATGACCCTGCTGGTGCTGGGCGCCGCGGTCCTCATCACGCTGCTCCTCAGCGGTATCATGGGGTGGGCGGGGGCGCGCGCCAACCGCGCCCTGCGACAGGCGCGGGATCACCTGGAAGACGAAGTCGAGGCGCGTACCGCCGAGCTGCGGGCGGCCAAGGCGCGGGCGGAAGAGGCTACCCGCGCCAAGAGCGACTTCCTCGCCAACATGAGCCACGAGATCCGTACGCCGATGAATGCCATCATCGGCCTCAGCCACCTGGCGCTGGGCACCGAGCTGACGCCCAAGCAGCACGACTACATCGCCAAGGTGTACCGCTCGGCCCAGACCCTGCTCGGCATCATCAACGACATCCTGGATTTCTCCAAGATCGAGGCCGGCAAGCTCGACATGGAGTGCATCGAGTTCGACCTGCAGGAAGTGCTGGACAACCTCGCCAGCATGGTGGCGCTCAAGGCCTCCGACAAGGGACTGGAGTTCCTCATCTCCGCGCCGCCGGACCTGCCGATGCAGCTGGTCGGCGATCCGCTGCGGCTCGGCCAGATCCTCATCAACCTGGCCAACAACGCGGTGAAATTCACCGACAAGGGCGAGATCACGGTAGCCATCAAGCCGGTGAAGGTGGACGAGGGTGAGGTCACCCTGCGCTTCGAGGTTCACGACACCGGCGTGGGCATGACCGAAGAACAGCGTGGCAAGCTGTTCCAGGCCTTTACCCAGGCCGACAGCTCCACCACCCGCAAGTACGGGGGCACCGGACTGGGACTGACCATCAGCAAGCGCCTGGTGGAGATGATGCACGGCGAGATCGGCGTCGACAGCGAGCCGGGCCGGGGCAGCACCTTCTGGTTCACGGCCGTGTTCGGCCGCGCCAGCGGCAAGGCAAGGGAACGCCAGGTGGTACCCGTCGACCTCCAGGGCCTGCGTGTGCTGATCGTCGACGACAATTCCACCTCGCGCGAGATCCTGGCCGGTTTCGTCCAGTCTCTCGGTTTCGAATACGGCGAGGCGGCCTCCGGCGAGGAGGCGATACGGGAACTCGAGACGGCCGGGGAGCGACCCTATCGGCTGGTGCTGATGGACTGGAACATGCCGGGCATGGACGGCATCGAGGCAGGTCGCCGTATCAAGGCCAGCGAGCGTCTCGAAGTGGTGCCGGCGATCATCATGGTGTCGGCCTACGGCCGCGAGGATCTGATGCAGAAGTCGCGCGCGGCCGGGCTCGACGGCTACCTGGTCAAGCCGGTCACCCAGTCGCTGCTGTTCGACGCCATCATGCACGCCTTCGAC
>DROT01000226.1 GCA_011321775.1 Gammaproteobacteria bacterium
GCAGCTTCTGGGGCGAGCCGGAGGCCGGGCTGATCGGCAACCGGCTGCTGGTGCGCGACGACACGCCGGTCCACTCGGCGCTCCACGAGGCCTGCCACTACATCTGCATGAGCCCCGATCGGCGCGCGGGCCTCCATACCGACGCCGGCGGCGACTATGACGAGGAGAACGCGGTGTGCTACCTGCAGATCCTGCTGGCCGACCGACTCGACGGGGTCGGTTGCGGTCGGCTGATGCAGGACATGGATGCCTGGGGCTACAGTTTCCGTCTCGGGAGCGCGCGTTCCTGGTTCGAGCAGGATGCCGACGATGCGCGCCGCTGGTTGCTGCGCCACGGCCTCATCGATCGGCACGACCGTGTTCTCGGGCAGCTGCGGCGGCAGCCCTGAACGCCGCCGGCTTCAGAAGGGAATGGTCTCGTCCGCGAACAGGTCGTCGATACGCTCGCGGCGCCGCACCAGCCAGGCCTGCGTGCCGTCGACCAGCACTTCGGCGGCGCGTGGCCGGCTGTTGTAGTTGGAACTCATGGTAAAGCCGTAGGCGCCGGCCGAGCGTACCGCCAGCAGGTCGCCGGGGCGCAGCTCCAGCAGGCGGTCCTTGCCGAGGAAATCACCGGTTTCGCAGACCGGCCCGACAATGTCGTAACGCACCCCTTCCCCCTCCCGCGGACGCAGCGGCACGATTTCCTGCCAGGCCCCGTAGAGCGCCGGTCGCAGCAGGTCGTTCATGGCGGCGTCGACGATGGCGAAGTTGTGTTCCTCGGTTTCCTTCAGGTACAGGACCTCGGTCAGCAGTACGCCGGCGTTGGCGGCGATGGCGCGTCCGGGCTCGATCAGGATCTCGCGCTTGCTGGCCGCCAGGCGCGCCAGCAGCGGGCGCACGTACTGCTCCGGGGAAGGCGGCTGCTCGTCGCGGTAGCGCACCCCCAGCCCGCCGCCCAGATCGAGGTGCTGCAGACGGATGCCGTCCGCCTCCAGACGGTCCGCCAGTTCCAGCAGCCGGTCCAGCGCATCCACGAAGGGAGCGATGCCGGTGAGCTGGGAGCCGATATGACAGTCCATGCCCTCGACACGCAGATGGCTGCTGGCGGCCGCCTGGTGGTAGGCGGCCGCCGCCCGCTCGGTGCCGATGCCGAACTTGTTCTCTCTCAGGCCGGTGGAGATGTAGGGATGGGTATTGGCGTCCACGTCGGGGTTCACGCGCAGCGACACCGGCGCGGTCGCGCCGTGGGCGGCCGCCACCTGCTCCAGCCGTTGCAGTTCCGGGATCGATTCGACGTTGAAGCAGCGGATGCCCGCTTCCAGCGCCTGTTCCATTTCGGCCGCGGTCTTGCCTACGCCGGAGAACACCACCTTGCCGGGGTCGCCGCCCGCCCGCAGCACGCGCGCCAGCTCACCGCCGGAGACGATATCGAAGCCCGAACCCAGGCGCGCCAGCAGGGCCAGTACCGCAAGGTTCGAATTGGCCTTGACGGCGTAGCAGACCAGGTGGGGATGGTCACCCAGCGCCCGGTCGAAGGTGCGCCAGTGGTGCTCCAGGGTGGCCCGCGAGTACACATACAGCGGTGTTCCGTATTCGGCCGCCAGCCTTTCCAGCGCCACCTGTTCGGCGAACAGGTGGCCGTCACGATAGTCGAAATGGTCCATGCGGCCTACGGGTGTTCCTGCTGTTTCCCCTCGTCCTGCCGGTCTGGCAGGTACAGGCGGCCATCCTGGCCACAGCCGGACAGCAGGGCGCCCGCGCCCAGCGCGGCGATGACGAGGTAGAGGAGGCCGCTTGCCCAGCAGGGTCTCATGTCGGTGTGCCTGTCGAGTGTGAACGGGGACAAAGTATACGAAGGCCGGGGCGAAAGCCCAAACGGAAGGCGAAATGGCGGCCCCGGCAGGGTACACTGCGGCGACCGTTCCACCTGACGAGAGAGAGGAATGCTGGAACAGATCGAAATCAACCCGCAAGGGCCGGCACGTTGCTCGATCATCTGGCTGCATGGCCTGGGCGCAGACGGACACGATTTCGAGCCGCTGCTGCGCGAGTGGCGGCTGGCGGACTCCCTTGGCGCACGGATATTGCTGCCGCACGCGCCGCCGCGCCCCGTTACCCTCAATGGCGGCATGGTGATGCGGGCCTGGTACGACATCTACGATCTCGGTTTCAGCGGGCGTGAGGACCAGGAGGGGATACGCCGGGCCAGCGGCTGGCTGCTGGAGCTGATCGAGGGCGAACAGGCTCGGGGTATCGACTCCGCGAACATCCTGCTTGCCGGTTTTTCCCAGGGGGGCGCGCTGTCGCTGTACACGGCGGTGCGTTTTCCCGCGCCGCTGGCCGGGGTGCTGGCGCTGTCGTCCTATCTGCCGCTGGCGGACCGGCTGGGGCCGGAAAAACGCGCCGATCCGGCCGCATTGACGATACGCATGGACCATGGGGATCAGGATCAGGTGGTGGCGCCGGCAATCGCCGCGCGTTCTCGTGATCGACTGCTTTCCGAGGGCTTCAGGGTCGACTTCCACAGCTGGCACATGGCGCACAGCCTGTGTCCGCCACAGATGGAGAGCCTGCACCGCTGGATCACCGCGCGGCTCGGGCGGACGCGGACAGACCCCGTTGACGGAGATCAAAGTGGCGCCCGGCGCGAACATCCACAATAATCCTCCGATGATGAAGCGAATCCTGACGAAGCTGGCGCTCGTCGCCATGCTGTTCCCGACGCTGGCGGCTGCGGCGGTCGACGGCGAAAGGCTGTACCAGCAGAAATGCTCCGTGTGCCACGGCGTCGACGGCGGCGGCGGCGTGGGCATACCGCTCCACCTGCCGGATTTCCTGGCCGTGGCGGACGACGCCTATTTCCGCAACACCATCCGCAAGGGCCGGCCGGGGCGGGTGATGCCGGCCTTCCCCGATCTGTCCGACAGTGAGGTCGATGCCATCGTCGCCTATATCCGCAGCTGGTCGAAGCAGCCGGCACCGCGCTATTCGGCGCGCGCCATCCAGGGTGACGCTGCGCGCGGCGGCCAGCTGTTCGCGAGCCATTGTGCCGGCTGCCACGGTGACCACGGCCAGGGCGGCGTCGGTACCGGCGTGACCTTCTCGCGGCCGAGAGAGGCGCCGATCGAGGCGCCGGCGCTCGGCAATCCCGGTTTCCAGGAATCGGTGAGCGATGCCATGCTCAAGGCCACCCTGCTGCGCGGTCGCAAGGGTACGCCGATGCCTCCGATTGCCTCCCTGGGACTGGAGCCGAAGGATGCTGACGACCTGGTGGCCTACCTGCGCACCCTCAAGACGAAGCCGCGGCACGTCGAAGCCGCTGAGCTGGAGCCGATCATCCAGTTCGAGTCCTCCTATGACCTGCAGCAGACGCTGGAGAACCTCAAGCAGGCGGTCATCGGTCGCAATTTCCGCATCATCCGGGTGCAGTACCTGGAAGAGGGTCTGGCGGAACCCGGCAAGGAGGATCATCGCAAGGTCATGCTCTATTTCTGCAACTTTGCCTTCCTCAACGATGCCTTGGCGATCGATCCGCGGGTCGGGCTGTTTCTTCCCTGCCGCGTCACCCTCATCGATACCGGAAAGGGGGTGCGCGTCATGAGCATCAATCCCAAGAACCTGAGTCGCCTGTTCAACAACGAGGAACTGGACGAGGCCTGTCAGCGCATGCATGACCTGTATCAGGAGATCATCGAGGAGGCCACCCTGTGAGACGCTGGCTCGCCGCACTGCTGCTGTTGCTGTCGCCGACCCTGTTTGCACAGGAGCTGTACATGGTGCGTTCGCGCCTGTCCTTCCCGGAAGCCATGACGGTGTTGCAGGAGGCCATTCGGGAGCAGGGCTACAGGATCTCGCGGGTGCAGCGCGTCGATATCGGTCTGACCACCTTCGGTTACAAGACGGACAAGTACCGGGTGGTATTCTTCGGCACGCTGGACGAGTTGCGCATGATCAGCGACCGTTACCCCGATCTGGTGCCTTATTTCCCCACCAAGATCGCCATCTTCGCCGAGGGTGACGAGACCATCCTGCTGGCGGCGAGCTTTGCCCACCTGCGGCCGTTCTTCAAGGAAGCGGAACTGCAGCGGCATTTCGACCACTGGGAAGCCGACATCCGGGCGATCCTGGAGCGGGTGCGTACTGCCGAGCAATAGGGCGGGCTGCTCAGTTGCCGTGCAGGGCCGCGTTGAGACGGCTTTCGATGCGTTTCTTGTGCGCCAGAAAATGGATCGACTGGATGCCGCTGGCTGCCGCAACGACGGATGCGCTACTGCCCAGGTCGATATCGCTGATGTAGACGGGGTAGTGGCTGCCGCTGCTGCGCTGCCGGGTGATGTATTCGGCGACCCGGCGATAGATTTCATCGCCGTGCTCCAGGCTGGAGAATTCCCGCTCACCGCAGAAGATACTGAAACTGTCACCCTGGCCGGCATCGGGGTCGCCGATCACCTGTACATCCAGGTAATGGCGGCCGGTGGCGCGTTGCGGCGCTTCCAGCGCCTCCAGGCAATACTGCTGCGCGGGATCGCGGTCGATACGGAAGTACTGGAAATCGTGCTGCGGCGACAGGCCGTGCGGCAGGTTCATGTTGAGCATGCGGTAGCGGACCGAGTCGAGGAAACGCTGGAACTGCCCCAGCAGGGTCTTGCGATCGTGGAAGGTCACGCGCTGGTGAAACAGCGAACCGCGCTCGTCGAGGATGTAGATCAGCGCCTGAGCGCCTTCCAGCAGGTAGAAGAACTGGATGACGCCGGCCTGGTTCTGTTGCAGCAGCAGGGGCAGTGGCGAATCGTCGAGTGCCTGTGGATCGATGCGGATGGGGCTGTAGTCGTCCTGGGGTTCGCCCAGGTAGCGCAACAGGCCGCTGTCACAATCCAGCTCGCGGTAGCGCGGCACTTCGTTTTCACACTGCAGGACGTAATACTGCCGGCCCACCCGCAGCACATAGCGGGCGTGGCGGCCGTGGCTGTTGCGGTAGAAGAAGTGGCTCACGTCCCGGTACAGATCCTCCATGCGGCGGGCGATGATGGCACCGCGGGAAGAGGAGAAGCTGAAGCAGGGCAGCGCCGGCGGCCGGGTTCCGCCGCCGAGCGGGAACCAGGCGAGGTAGTCACACAGGCAGTCCACCAGGGCGGTGCGGGATGCGTAGCGGAAGGTCTGTACCTCGCCCCAGGAACTGGCGGCGATGAGTTCGAAGGTGACGGCGAGATTTTCCCACTGACCGCCATAGCTGAGGGGGTCGATGCGTTCGCTCACCAGCTGCATGCCGTTGCGGGTGTGTCTCGACATCGGGTCGCGGGCGAGATTGATGAACAGGCCGGCGCGCACGATCGTGGCTTCGGCGGCCAGCGAACGCATGTCGGTCTGTGGCAGGCGTCCGTGCGGGAACAGCTGCTGCAGGCAGTCCAGGACACAACGCAGCTCCCACTGACCCAGGGTGCAATCCGGTGGCTGTATGTGGATGGTGGACGGTTGCCGGTTGATCAGGCCGTTGAAGTGGCCCCAGGCGAGCAGTTCCAGCAGGCCGGCGCTGCGCTTGAGGGGGCGGTGCCGTTCGCGCCGGCGCATGCTGACCTTGCCGCGGTACAGAACCCAGCCGCGGTCCTCGCGTTCGCCGTCGTGGTGGAGGCTCAGCTGCTCCTCTGACAGGTCCCCGGAAATGCCGGGATTGATCATTTCCACCTTTCCGGCCTTGCGTTCGAAGGCAACGTAGAGCTTGCGCCCGAGCAGGTTGAGGTCCTCCGCATCGATCGACAGTCCACGCCCCGGTTCGCGGCCAAAACGCGACAGGGTGCGGTAACTGCGGGTGAGTTCGCCCACCAGCAGGCGGCGCTCGTCGAGCACGCGCTCGATCTTCCAGTGGCGGCGCTGGTCGAGGGAGGCCAGCTTGGCCTGGCTCCAGCCCCAGGCACGCACCAGTTCGCGCACGGCCTCGCGACGCCAGTTGTGCTGGCCGGGCAAATCCGGCCTGCTCAGGGGTTCGTTGATCTTGAAGTAGAAACAGCGCCTTGCAAGGTCGAGGCGTTCCGGTTCGTCACGCTCGCACAGGTATTCCTCGACCGCCTCGCACATCATCACATAGGGATCGAGCCGGTCGAGGCGGGCTTCGGTGCTGTGCAGGAGCCTCTTGAAGCGCATGGCGAGCAGTTCGACGTCGGGATGGCGGCTGGCGTAGGCTTCCATGAGCAGGATCTTCAGGATCGACTTGTAGGGGGAGTCGACCGCCTTGTAGAGCTGCCACAGCGTGGCGCCGAAGAACTCCTCGCAGGGGAGGCACGCCAGGCTGCCGAAGTCGACGATATCGCCCGCCTTGATGAAACGATTGACGATGAGCTTGTCGACGTACTCCTGGTAACGCGCTTCGTAGCGTGCGGGTACCAGCCACCATACCGGAAAACGTCCCGCCAGCAGCAGCGCGGTGCGGTAGAACTCGTCGAGCAGAAGATGGTGCTGGGAACTGCCGGCGTTCTCGTTGCTGAGTTGCTGGTGTTTGCCATTGCGAAAGGAGGCATCGTCCATGAGGAAGAAGTGGACCTCGAGGCCGAGGGACTCGGCCCAGCTGCGGATGCCCTCGGCCTTTTCCCGCAACGCCTCGACGTCGTGTTCGGGCAGTCCGGGACGGTGGCACAGCCAGACGTCGAAGTCGGAATGACGCGAATAGGCGATGGTGCCGGTGCTTCCCATGAGATAGAGCGCATGGATCGAGTAGCGACGCTGGGCCCGACGCTGGTAGCAGAAGCTTCTGGCAAGCTTGCGCGCCGACTGGATACAGCGCTTGCCCGGCGCATAGCCGGAGATACCGCAGGGGGTGGCCTTCGACACGTAGCCCGGCAGCATCGGGTGGTTGATATGGAACAGCAGTGGCAGCAGCTGGACGAAGATTCTCTGCCGCGGCTCCAGGGATTCGCGCACGCGCTGCAGGCGGTCCTTGTTGAGGGCGAGAAAACGGCGGCGCACGGCGCGCAGTTCCAGTGCGTCGATGTCGATTGCCGGGCGGGTGCGGAAGTCGGCGTTGACGATGCGCGTCTGCTGCTTGTCGCCCGCAACAGCGGGGGCGCAATGCTGTTCAGGAAGGCGGGAACCGGTCACGCGGATTCCGGACGCTACAGGGCGACGGGATGGCCGCCTGCGGCGGAACGCGCTTCGGAGAGCGCCATGGCTGCGCGCCGCAGCAGGCTGGTGGCCGAGTCATTGCGTTGCCAGCCGGTGACGCCGGCGCCGATCCACAGGGAGTCCGCCAGGGTTTCCTGCAGGCGGATCCTGAGTTTTTCGGACAGACGCAGTGCGGACTCCGCACTCGTCTCCGGCAGCACCAGTATGAATTCCTGTTGGTCCGAGCTGCCGACCAGGTCGGCCCAGCGCAGCTGGTCACGAAGCAATCGTGCCGCTTCCCGCAGGGTGGCAGGCCGGTCTTCGCCGCCGTGGACCTCCATCATGATGACGGCCATGGGGTTGTTGTAGCGCCGCGAACGCGCCACCTGGGGCTCCAGGGCGAGCATGATGCCGCGCTCGTTGAGCAGACCGGTCGTCGGATCGGTGAGCGTGTGCCGCTCGAGCTCCTTTTTCAGGGCGTCATGGGCACGCTGCAGTTCCACGCGCCCGCTGACGTCGACGAACAGGCGCATCTCCATCCCCTCGGTCTGCGGCAGAAGGCTGCGGTGGATCTCGAAATGCCTCATCCCCCCTTCACGATCGTTCCAGCCGACTTCGCTGCCACTACGGAACAGGGACTTCAGGGACTCGTCCTCGACGGACTGCAGCGACCGGCCGCGCAAGGCAGCAGCCGTGTCCGCGCCCACCAGGCGTTCGAAGGCGCGGTTGCAGCCGATCACCCTTCCCTGGCGGTCCAGCAGCAGCAGCGGAAAGGGGCAGTTTTCGACAATGGCCGGGGCGTGCCGGGCTGGGAAGGATTCCGTCATGAGGCGATACTCCGGGACAGGTCGTTCAATACAGGCGCTACCTGTCTGTTAACGGAAACTGTGACCGATTCTTTATCCGCAGCGTGATCCAGGGCCGGTTTTCAATCGTATTCGCGGGCCCGCAGTGCCTTCCCGCGGACCCGCTCGACGGGGTAGCGCTTTTCGTTGATGCGGATCTTGTCCCGGGCAGCGGCGATGAGGTCGACCCCGAGCTGATCCGCGGTACGGATGAGGTAGATGAGGATGTCGGCCAGCTCGAGTCGCACCTCGGCCAGTTTTTCCGGGGCCAGCTGCCGGCTCTGGGCCTCGTCCAGCCACTGGAAGTGCTCGACCAGTTCGGCCGCCTCCGCGATCAGTGCCATGGAGAGATTCTTGGGCGAGTGGAACTGCTGCCAGTCGCGGGCGGCGGCGAATTCGGCCAGGCGGATCCGCAGCTGCTCCAGGGAGTCGCCTTTGGAGTCGTTTTCCATGCAACTCATTAAATCACACCGAGTGCCGATAAACCCAGAACCGGCTTTCTGGAGTGTGACTGATTCATGATTGGCAAGGGTTTTTTCAGCCGTCCCGGCCGGCGGTGGATGCTGCCGGCAGCGCTGCTCGCCGCCCTGCCGGCGACCCGGGCCGCGGAGGTGCGTGGCACCGTGGTCATCGACTACCAGGGCCTGTTTGCCGCAGACGGCAGCACCCGGGCCCGGCCGGTGTCACTGGCACTGGTCCCTGCAGAGGGACAGCCCGTCTCCAGACGCGCTTCCCGCCTGCAGCACATCGAGATCGCCGGCAACCGCATGCACCCGGCCTTCGTGACGGTGCGCAAGGGCGACCGTGTCGAATTTGTCAATCGTGACGAGGTGTTGCACGAACTGTTCATCATTTCGGCCGGCAAGCAGCGGGCAACCCGGATTGCGAGGGCGAGCGACCGCGCCGCCTCGCGGGCAAGGTTCCGGCTCGACCACAGCGGCACCACGCATTTTTTCTGCCGTATCCACAAGAAGAGCTATGCACGTGTCGACGTGGTGGACACCCCCTATCTGCAGACCGTGAACGCGGGACAGCCATTCCGTTTCACCGGCCTTCGACCGGGACGCTGGAAGCTGCGGCTGGCCTCCCCCGCCGCCGAACTGCGCTGGGTGGACGTCACGGCCGTGACATCGCCGCCGCCGCTGGAGCTCAGGCTGGTTTCGCATGGAGGGGGGCGCGGAGCGAGCGAATTCAGACCAATGTCGGATGTCGCGCAGCTGTACGGGCAATAGAGTGCAGGGACCGCAGTGAATATCGAACAGAAAAATACGCTGTTCATCATATCGCTGGTGCTGACCGTACTGCTGGGCGTTTCCGCGGCCGCGTTCCTGCTGGTGCGGGACCACGTCGAGCACAGCATGGAGGAAGACCTGGACCGTGCGCAGAAGGTGTTCGTCCAGGTCCAGAAGAACCGCTTCGACAATCTCGTGACCGTCGCGCGCAGCGTGCGTGACGAGCCCAGCCTGATCGCGGCCACCCTGACCGGCGACATCGCCACCGTTCGCAGCATGCTCAACGATCTCTATCCGCGGCCGGGCGCGGATTTCATGGCGGTATACCTAGACAGCGGTCCGGGTGGCGTGGCGAGCACCGGCAACCGCCCGCACTACACCTCGCCCCAGCTGCTCAGCTCGCCCCTGCTGGTAGACCTGGTGCGCGGCCTGTCGCGGGGCGAGGATGTGGTCTACGGCAACGCCCTGCTGTATGACAGCTGGCTGCAGATGGTCGCGGTACCGGTCGAGAATCCGCTCGGTGGCCGGGTTGCGGCCCTGCTGATCGGCAAGCGTTTCGGTCAGGACGATCTCGCCGAGCTGCGCAAGCTGGTCTATGCCGATCTGGCGGTGTTCAGCGGCAACCTGGTGCTTGCCAGCAGCATCCGGGGGCTGCAGTCGAGCCTGCCCCAGTTGTCAGGGCTGGCGGCGACCGGCGACTCCAGGCGGATAACCATTGGTGACGAGCGTTACGGCGTCCGCGTGCTCCCGGCGCTGAACCGCGTTGGCAGCGATGATTCCCAGGTCAAGGTCCTGTTCGCCGCGCCCTATTCCCGTTACTGGGCGCCCTATCGTCTCCTGGGCGAGAATGCCCTGTACTTCTCGCTCATGATCCTGCTGATGGCGGCACTCATCGGTATTACCGTCAGTCGGCGCACGCTGACGCGCCCCATACAGTTGCTGGCACGCGCCACCCGCGCCATTGCCGACGGCGACATGAACCAGCGCGTCCTGATCCGTCGCAACGACGAACTCGGCCAGTTGACGCAGTCCTTCAACGCCATGCTCGGGGCGCTCAACGCTTCGCAAAGCGAACTCGAGCGCAACCGCCAGCGCTTCCGCGACTTCGCCGCCAGTTCTTCCGACTGGCTGTGGGAGACCGACCGCGGCGGCCATTTCACCTTTGTATCCAACAGCATCGCGGACGTCCTGGAGATGTCGCCCGACAGCTGGCTCGGGAGGACGCCGGGAGAGATCTTCCCCTGCGGAGGGCTGGCCGATCTGATGAGCCTGTTGCGTCCGGGTGAGGGCAAGCCGCGTGCCTTCAAGGATGTCGAGATCTGGGTCCATGTCCCCAGCGGCGACCAGCGCTGCCTGCAACTCAACGCGGTGCCGGTGTTCCGGGACAAGACCTTCCGTGGCTATCGCGGTACCGCGCGTGACATCACCAAGCTCAAGCAGGACGAAAAACGCATGGTGATCCTGGCCAACCAGGACCACCTCACCGGCCTGTCCAACCGGCGGCGTTTCATCGAGGACCTGAACCACGAGATTCGCCGGGTGGAGCGCGAGGGGCAGCTGGGTGTGCTGCTGCTCATCGATCTCGACCACCTCAAGCTGGTCAACGACACCGCCGGTCACGCGGCCGGCGACCAGATCATCGTGCAGGTGGCGGGCCTGCTGAAGCGCGCCTCGCGCGAGGAAGACTTCGTTGCGCGCATCAGCGGTGACGAGTTCGCCCTCGCCTGTTCGACCATGACCGAGCAACAGGGGCTGCAGAAGGCACACGAGCTGCTGGACCGGATCAATGGTCTCAAGCCCCGCCACGGCGGCCGCGTTCTGAACATCTCGGCGAGTGTCGGCGTAGTGACCTTCCCGGCGCAGGGCAAGATCCCGGTCGAGCTGCTGGCCAAGGCGGACGCGGCCATGAGCGTTGCCAAGAGCAGCGGGCGCAACCGCGTGCACGTATATGACGACAGCGACATGATGCGCGAGCGCATGGACAACCAGCTGGTGTGGAAGGACCGCCTGCTGGAGGCGCTGGACCGGGACGGCCTGCAGCTGGTGTTCCAGCCCATCGTCGGGGTGGCGAGCAGCCGCGTGCACCACTACGAGGTGCTGGTGCGCATGCGCGGAGCCGATGGAAGCCTGATCGCGCCCGGCAAGTTCATCCCCGCGGCGGAACAGTTCGGCCTCATCCAGCAGGTGGACCGGCAGGTGGTCAGCAAGGCCATCCGTTATCTGGCCGATCTGCCGCCTTCGCTGGGTGATATCGGTTTCTCGGTCAACCTGTCGGGCCTGTCGGTGGGGCGCCAGGATGTGTACGAGCTGATCGAGCGCGAGATCCGGGAGGGGGGCGTCGATCCCGGGCGCCTCACCTTCGAGATCACCGAGACCGCCGCCTGCGAGCAGCTCAACAATGCCGTTCAGTTCATCCAGAAGATCCGCCAGCTGGGATGCCGCGTGTCGCTGGACGATTTCGGCGTCGGCTTTTCCTCCTTTTCCTATCTCAAGCACCTGCGCGCCGATATCCTCAAGATCGACGGCAGCTTCATCCGCGACCTGCACAACAACACCGCCGACCAGCTGTTCGTCAAGGCGCTGGTGGACGTGGCGCGCGGCATGGGGATGAAGACCATCGCCGAGTTCGTGGAAAACGAACAGGTCTTCCTGCGGGTGCGGCAGCTCGGCGTCGACTACGTCCAGGGGTACTATCTGGGCAAGCCCGAGGAACAGCTGGAGGCGAAGCCGCCGGCGGCGCCGCAGGGGATCAGCGCCTCGGTCGCCTGAGCGCGGGCCGACCGTCTCCGTGGCGATGAGGCGCCCGGGCCGGCCCTCTCGATTGCATCAGAGCCGTTGCCGTGCGCGTTCGACCGCCGCCTTGACCTGCGCCGGTGCCGTGCCCCCGAAATGGTCTCGCGAGGAGACCGATCCTTCCAGCGTGAGAACTTCGTAGACGTCTTCACCGACCGCCGGTGACAGCGCCTGAAGTTCCTCGAGCCCGATTTCCGCGAGGTCGCGACCGCTGTCGATCCCCAGGCGCACCGCACGGCCCACGATTTCGTGCGCGTCGCGGAAGGCGACACCCCTGCGAACCAGGTAGTCGGCCAGGTCGGTGGCGGTGGAATAGCCGCTGGCGGCCGCGCGCCGCATGTTGTCGGCCTTCGGCTGTATCGCCGGTACCATGTCGGCGAAGGCACGCAGGCAGCCGAGCAGGGTGTCGACGGTGTCGAACAGGGGTTCCTTGTCTTCCTGGTTGTCCTTGTTGTAGGCCAGTGGCTGGCCCTTCATCAACATCAGCAGCCCGCTCAGATGCCCGGCGACGCGCCCCGACTTGCCGCGCACCAGCTCCGGGACATCGGGGTTCTTCTTCTGCGGCATGATGCTGGAACCGGTGCAGAAACGGTCGGGCAGGTCGACGAAATCGAACTGTGCCGAGGCCCACAGCACCAGTTCCTCCGAGAACCGCGACAGGTGGGTGAGCACCAGCGAGGCGCAGGCGACGAACTCGATGACGAAGTCGCGGTCGCTGACCGCATCCAGCGAGTTTTCCGCCGGGGCGTCGAAGCCCAGCAGCTCGGCGGTGTAGTGGCGGTCGATGGGGAAGCTGGTGCCGGCCAGGGCGGCCGCGCCCAGCGGCATGACGTTGACGCGCCCGAGACAGTCGCGCAGGCGCTCGCGGTCACGCTGCAGGTTCTCGAACCACGCCAGCATGTGATGGCCGAAGGTCACCGGCATGGCCACCTGCAGGTGGGTGAAGCCCGGCATGATGGTGTCGCTGTGGCGTTCGGCCTGGTCGAGCAGTGCTTCCTGCAGGCGCTTCAGCTCGGCGAGACTCGCCTCGATGCGGTCGCGCAGGTAGAGGCGCAGGTCGGTGGCCACCTGGTCGTTGCGTGAACGACCGGTGTGCAGCTTCTTGCCCGCCTCGCCAATGAGCTCGGTCAGGCGTGCCTCGATGTTCATGTGCACATCCTCGAGGGCCACCGACCATTCGAATTCACCCGCCTCGATGTCCTTTTCGATGCGCTCCAGGCCGCCGAGTATGCTCGCCAGTTCGTCCTCGCTGAGAATCCCGCAGCGGGCCAGCATGCGCGCGTGCGCGCGCGAGCCTTCGATGTCGTAGCGGTACAGGCGCCGGTCGAAAGCGACCGAGGCCGTGAAGGTCTCGACGAAGGCGTCGGTCGATTCGCTGAAGCGTCCACCCCAGGGTTTGCTGCTGTTGTCTGTCATA
This sequence comes from Gammaproteobacteria bacterium, assembly GCA_011321775.1. Taxonomy (GTDB): domain Bacteria; phylum Pseudomonadota; class Gammaproteobacteria; order DSM-19610; family DSM-19610; genus Thiogranum. Next base: position 13,362 of record DROT01000226.1, read on the forward strand.
GGGATACGGGCCGGTTGGAACGCCGGGCAGTATACCTGAAAGTCCTCAAGGGCTCGGCCGATATTGGCCATACAGCCACGAGTTTGGGGAATCGAATGCCGACGGGCGGCAAAAACCAGCAGCAAACCCTCTTTCTGCCCAGCTTCTGCGACATCCGCATGGTGTTCGTGGTGGTGGTGATCGCCGAGTTGCTGGCCTTGGTGCTGGTGCTCGGCAACGATGGCAGCGATCCCTGGGGCGAACTGGGCCTGGTGTCGCTGTTCCTGCAGTGGATTGCGCTGTCCAGTGCCGCCGTCCTGTGCCTGGCGCGGCCGTTGCTGGCGCGGCTCGGCAACCTGGCGGCGGCGCTCAGCAGCTACCTGCTGTTGCTGCTGACCACGGCGGCGATCACCGAGGTGGCCTGGCGTATCGGCGCGCTCGAGACGGCAGCCACGGCGGGGGAACACGCCGCTTTCCTGTTCCGCAACCTCGGGATCAGCGCTATCCTCAGCGCCCTGGTACTCCACTATCTCTATGTCCAGCACCAGTGGCGCCAGAAGGTCCAGGCCGAGGCGCAGGCGCGGGTGCAGGCGCTGCAGGCGCGTATCCGGCCGCACTTCCTGTTCAACAGCATGAACAGCATCGCCGCGCTGACGCGCACGGACCCGGAACGGGCCGAGCAGGCGGTGCAGGATCTCTCCGACCTGTTTCGCGTCACCCTGCGCGAGGCCAGCGAGCGGGTGACGCTGGACGAGGAACTGGGCGTGGCGCGCGGCTATCTGCGCATGGAATCGTTGCGACTGGGAGACCGCCTGCGCGTGGACTGGGACATCGAACGCCTGCCGCGCAAGCGGCTGGTGCCGTCGCTGATACTCCAGCCCTTGCTGGAAAACGCGGTCTATCACGGTGTCGAGCCGTTGCCGGAGGGGGGACGTATCCTCATCAGCGGCGCCGCCGAGGGGCGCCGGGTCCATATCAGTGTACGCAACCCGCGGGCGCCGCAGCGCACGGCCGTCCACCGTCGTGGCAACCGCATGGCCCTGGAGAATATACGCCTGCGCCTGCAGCTCGCCTTCGGCGGCCAGGCGGGTGTGGCACTGCGCGAAATCGGCGACGAGTTCGAGACCACCCTGTACTTCCCGCGGGAGAAGATGAAATGAAGTGTCTGGTCGTGGATGACGAAGCGCTCGCCCGGGAGCGTCTCAGCCGCATGCTGGAGGAAGTGCCCGGCTGCGAGGTCTGCGCTGCCGCGGAGAGCGGCGAACGGGCGCTGCAGCTGGCGCAACGGCTGGAGCCGGAGCTGGTGCTGCTGGACATCCGCATGCCGGGCATGGACGGACTGGAGGTGGCGCGTCACCTGGCCGGGCTGGAGCGGCCACCGGCGGTGGTGTTCAGTACCGCCTACAGTGATCATGCGCTGCAGGCCTTCGAGGCCCAGGCCATCGACTATCTGCTCAAGCCCATCCATCCGCAGCGCCTGCAACAGGCGCTGGAGAAGGCGCGGCGGCTGAGCGCCTCGCAGCTGGAGGGTCTCGGTGAATCCGCCGGCGGCGGGGCCCGTACCCACCTGTGTGCGCGCAACCGCGGCAACCTGGAACTGGTCCCGGTCGGCGAAGTGGTCTATTTCCAGGCCGACCACAAGTACGTCACCGTTCGGTCCCCGCGGCAGCAGATTCTCATCGAGGAATCGCTGAAATCGCTGGAACGGGAGTTCGGGGACCGTTTTCTGCGCATTCATCGCAACGCCCTGGTGGCGGCCGCCGCCATTCGCGGCCTGGAGAAGGACGCCGAGGGCCACTGCAGGGTGGTGCTGGACGGCGTGGAGAAGCGCCTGGAGGTCAGTCGCCGGCTGCTGCCCGAGGTGCGCAAGCGCATCCGTACCGGCGCCGTGTGAAGCGCCTTTCCCCGGTCTGCCGAACCGGGCCGCAGACGCGGACTGGCGTGCGCATCGGTGGCGCACGAGCGGCCAGGCGGCGCTACGGTCTGTGCGGACAGCATCCCTCGTGGCGCAATCTGTCGCGCGCCTGCTCCAGTGCCTGATCCAGGTAGGCACCGTAGAAGTCCAGCGTGGTGACGCCCACCATGCGATCGGCCAGTTCCTGCCCCCGGTCGTCGACGAACAGCAGGGTGGGGGTCACGCGTACCTGATAGCGGCGGGCGAGCGACTCCGCGTCGCGGTTGCGGCCGTCGAAGTCACGCACGGGTCGGTCGCTGTCCAGCAGCAGCCGGCGCATGCGTACGCGCCGGCGGTAGTCGCGGTTGCGCTGCATCGGCTCGAGTACTTCCTGCTCCAGCAGCGTGCAGTATTCGCAGTCGCCGCGGGCGAACTCCAGCAGCAGCGGCACGCAATCGGTGGAAGCCGCCCGACCCTCCCGCTGCAGATCGGTCGCCGGCATCAGTTCCGAGGCGTCTACCTGCCGCGACGGGCCGGCGCCGATCACCAGCACGGCGGCCACCACCCGCAGCCACTTGCACCCGTTCCGCATCACTCGCTATGCTCCCCGCTCTCCCATCACCAGCCGACCGATCGCCATGTCCGAGCCCGTCCTTCGTATCGCCACCCGCAAGAGTCCGCTGGCATTGTGGCAGGCCAACCACGTGCGCGATGCCCTGCAGGCGCGCAACCCGGGCCTGCAGGTGGAACTGCTCACCATGTCCACCCAGGGCGACCGTATCCTCGATACGCCGCTGGCCAAGGTCGGCGGCAAGGGCCTGTTTGTCAAGGAGCTGGAACTGGGCATGCTGGAAGGACGTGCGGATCTGGCGGTTCATTCCATGAAGGACGTGCCGGTGGAGTTCCCGGAGGGACTGGGGCTGGCCGCCATCCTGCCGCGCGAGGATCCCCGCGACGCCCTGATCTCCAACGAGTACTCGAGCCTGGACGAGCTGCCCCGGGGCGCCCGGGTGGGGACTTCCAGTCTCAGGCGCCAGTGCCAGTTGCGCGCACATCGCCCGGATCTGGAGGTGCTCGACCTGCGCGGCAACGTCAACACCCGTATCGGCAAGCTCGACGACGGAGCCTACGACGCCATCCTGCTGGCCGCCGCCGGGGTGCGGCGCATGGGCTGGGAGGAGCGCATTCGCGAGCTGCTGCCGCCGGAACGTTTCCTGCCGGCCATTGGCCAGGGCGCCATCGGTGTCGAGATTCGCAGCGACGATCAACGCGTGCGTTCGCTGGTGGCCGAGTTGAACGATCCGCAGACGGCAACCCGGGTGGCGGCCGAACGGGCGTTGAACGAGGCCCTGGAAGGCGGCTGCCAGGTTCCCATCGCCGGTTACGCCGAGATCGAGCACGGTGTGATTCTGTTGCGGGCCTTGGTCGGCCGCCCCGACGGCAGCGAACTGGTACAGGGTGTCATCAGCGGCCGGCCGCAGGAGGCCGGGGAACTGGGGCGCGTGCTGGCCGAGGACCTGCTGTCGCGCGGTGCCCGGGAGATTCTGGCCGAGGTCTACGGCGGGGATGTCTGAGACCCTCAGCGGGTCCGGCCACGGTGCCGGGCAAAGCGCCGATCTGGAGGGAACCGGCGTGCTGGTCACCCGGCCGGTGGCACAGGCGCAGGGTCTGTGCCGCGCGATCGAACGCCTCGGGGGACGTGCCATCCCCTTTCCCGTGCTCGAGATTCTGGAACCCGAGGACGGCGGGCCGCTGCAGCGGGTCGTGGGGGCGCTGGACGACTATGACATGGCGATCTTCATCAGTGCCAACGCCGTCAACCGCGCACTGGAAGCCATTCTCGCGCAGCGCGACTGGCCGGCCACGGTGGAGATCGCGGTCATCGGTCGACGTTCGGCGCAAGAGCTGGAGCAGTTCGGGCTGGCTCCCGACATTTGCCCGCCGGAGCGTTTCAACAGCGAAGCCTTGCTGGAGCTGCCGCAGATGCAGGCGGTGGAGGGCCGTCGTATCGTCATTTTCCGTGGCAACGGCGGACGTGAATTTCTCGCCGACACCCTGCGCCGGCGCGGTGCCAGGGTGGACTACGTCGAAGCCTACCGGCGGGCGCAGCCGGCGGCGGACAACGGCGGGCTGCTGGCGGCCTTGCGTCGTGGCCAGATCGACGTGACGCTGGTCAACAGCGAGGAGAGCCTGCGTAACCTGCTGGCCATGGCCGGCGCCGAGGCGGCAGAGATACTGCGTCGCATCCCGCTGCTGGTGGTCAGCGAGCGCATGCTTCCGGTAGTCCGGGAACTGGGTTTCCGCGATCCGCCGCTGGTGGCCGCCAATGCCACCGACGAGGCGGTGGTGGAGGCCTTGCGGCAATGGCGCGCGACCACGACGGCATCCTGAGGACGGAATTGGTCCTTGGTCGGGGAGGCTGCTAGCATTGCCGCCATGAGCGAAGAAAAACAGCTGGCCGCGCCCGAACCCTCTTCCCCGCCCCCGGGTGAGGTCTCGCCCACGCCGCCGCCGGCCGGCGCTCGCGGTACGGTCGCACTGGTCCTGGCCCTGCTGGCGCTCGGTATCTCCATCGGTCTCGCGGTCGCGGCCTATTTTTCCTGGCACCAGATCCAGCAGCTGCACGGAAGTCGCGCGGCGCTCGACAGCCGGCTGGAGAGCCGATTGCAGCCGCTGCGGGATGCTCTCCGGGATCTGAACCAGTCCCTGCAGGCGCTCGATCACTCGATGCAGACGCGCAGCAGCAAGGTCGATCACAGTCTGGAACAGTTGCAGCAACGCTGGAACACCCTGCAGCAGCGTGTGGAGGTGCTGGGGACGCTGATGGGACGCAGCGAGCACGACTGGAACCTGGCGGAGGTCGAATACCTGCTGCGTATTGCCAGTCAGCGGCTGCAGCTGCAGCGCGATACGGTGACCGCCATCGCCGCCCTGAAGAGCGCCGACCAGCGTCTGCGGGAACTCGCCGATCCCCAATACCTCGGGGTGCGCGAACAGATTGCCCGCGATATCGAGGCCGTGGAATCGGTGCCGGCCGTCGACGTGGAGGGAATCTCGGCACGTTTGAAAGCGGCACTTGCACAGATCGACCGGCTTCCGGTGGCGGGCGCACACTACCGGCCGCCCGCTAGCGGCGGCAGCGCGGAGCGGTCGCCGCAAAAGACCGCCAGGAGTCTCGAGGAGCTGCCGGCGGTGGTCTGGGACGCCGTGCGCGAACTGGTGACGGTGCGCGAGCTCGAGCGCCCGGTCGCGCCCATGCTGCCTCCGGAGCGCGAGTACTTCCTGCGCCAGAACCTGCGCCTGCAGCTGGAAGCCGCGCGCCTGGCGTTGCTGCGCGGGGATCCGCTGCAGTACCGCGACAGCCTGTCCACCGCCCGCAGCTGGCTGGAAGGCTGGTTCGACACCGAGGACGCCGGTGTCAGGGAGCTCTCGAAACAGCTGCAGCAGCTCGAAGCCATCGACATCCGCCCCGCCCTGCCGGATATCTCGGCCTCCCTGCGGCTGTTGCGCCGGCAGATGAAGCTTACGGCGCGCCGGGAAGCGCTGCCGCAGGCAGCCGGCGGAGAGGAAACCCCTGCGGAGCCGGCGCAGTGAAATGGTTGCTGGTTGCGCTGGCAGTCCTGCTGGCGTCCGTCGCCGTGGCGCTGGTGGCGCTGCCGGACCCCGGCTACGTGCTGATCGGTTACGGCAACTACAGCATCGAGACCACCCTGATCGTGTTCGTGGTGCTGCTGGTGCTGGTCTACTTCGGCCTGCGGCTGCTCGCCGGCCTCTGGCAGGTGCCCCGCAAGGTGCATCACTGGGAGCAGCGTCGCCGGGCGCGCCGGCTGCAGCGCCTGTTCGACGAGTCGGTCATCGAACTCCTGGAGGGACGTCCGCAACGCGCCGAGCGGCGCCTGGCACGACTGCTGAAATCCGGCCAGGCGCCCCTGCAGGCCTACCTGTCGGCAGCGAAGCTGGCCAGCCAGGCGGGCGCCGACGATCGTCGCGACCGCTATCTGGAGCTGGCGACCCGGCGCTTTCCCACGGCGACCGTTGCCGTGGAGATGACGCGTGCCGAGCTGCAGCTGGCACGCTCGCAACTGGACCAGGCGCAGACCACGCTCGAGCAGCTGCAGAAGCAGGCACCGCACAGCGCCCGCACGCTGCAGCTGCGCATGCAGCTCTATCTGAAGCAGCAGGACTGGGAACAGCTGCGCGCCCTGCTGCCGGATCTGCTGCACGCGGGGGTGCTGGAGTCCGAACGCTGGCAGCAGCTGGCGGCGCAGGTGTACCGGGAACAGGTGCGCGCCCTGGGAGATGCCGGCGACGAGGCCGGCCTCAAGGGCGCGTGGAAGCAACTGCCGCCGCCGGTACGCCAGGACGAGGGTCTGCTGGCGGTGTATGTCGAACAGTTGCTGCACCTGGGCGAGCAGCGCCAGGCCGAACGCCTGTTGCAGCAGCGCATCGCGGACCACTGGAGTCCGCGCCTGGTGTATCTCTATGGTGAACTGGACGGCGCCGACGCGGCACATCAGCTGGAGACGGCCGAGCGCTGGCTGGAGCAGCATCCCGACGACGCGGTGCTGCTGCTGACGCTGGGCAAGATCAGTCTGCGCAACCAGCTGTGGGGCAAGGCGCGCGGTTACCTCGAAGCGAGCATCTCCAGGCAGCCTACGCCGGAGGCCTGCCGCCTGCTGGGTTCGTTGCTCGAACGCCTGGAGGAGCCGGAAAAGGCCGCCGAATGCTATCGCAAGGGGCTGGAACTCACCGGTCCGACCCTTACCGATGCCATGCTGCCGGCACCCGCGGAAGAGCGCGCTGCAGGCGACGAGTCCGACGCGAAAACAGAAGACAGTCGCAGCGCGGATTCCGCCTGAGCCCGGTCAGGCGCCGGTATGGCCCATCTTCTCCAGCACGTCGCTGGCGAATTCGAAGGCGTCCGAGTACATGTGTTCCAGCTGTGCGCCGTGATCGGCAAAGCGCGGCGTCGCCGATTCGATCATCGCCGGCGGACCGCTCATGTAGATGTCGAAGCCGGCGAGATCCGGGTATTCCGCCAGCAGGGCCTCGTCGACCGGCCCGCTGGCGCCCTGCCAGTCCGGGCCGGGCTCCGACAGCACCGGCGTATAGCGGAAGTTGGCATGCTCCTGCTGCCAGCGACGCGGGAGTTCGTCCAGGTACAGGTCGGGCTCGCTGCGCGCGCCCCAGAACAGGTGCAGCGGGTTTTCCAGGCCGATGTGAAAGGCGTGTTCCAGCATGCCCTTGAGCGGTGCGAAGCCGGTGCCGCCGGCCATCATCAGGATCGGCCTGGCGGAGCGCTCGCGCAGGTAAAAGGAGCCCAGCGGGCCCTCGATGCGCAGTAGCGCCCGGTCCTGCATCTCCTCGAACACGTGGCCGGTGAAACTGCCGCCGGGGACGTGGCGGATGTGCAGTTCCAGGAAGTCGTCCCGATGGGGCGCGTTGGCGATGGAGAAGGCGCGCCGGCGACCGTCCTTGAGGATGAACTCGATGTACTGTCCGGCCAGGAACTGCAGGCGTTCCGCCTCCGGCAGCCGCAGTTGCACCAGCATGACGTCCTCCGACAAGCGTTCCATGTGCTCGGCGCGGCAGGGCAGGGTCTTTACGACGATGTCCTGCTCCAGCTCGACTTCCCGTACCCGCAGCAGCACATCGCTGTCGGCCAGCGCCTGGCAGACGATCACCTGATCTTCCGCCTGGCCCTCGAGGGCCGGCGGTGGCCCGTCGGGGTAATGGACACGACCGGAAAGCAGGGTGGCCATGCAGCTGCCGCAGCTGCCGTTGCGGCAGCCATAGGGCAGGCCGATGCCGTGCGCGAGGGCGGCCTCGAGGAGGGTCTCGCCGCGTTCCACCGGAAAACGGTGTCCGCTCGATTCGATCGTTATGTCAAAGCTCATAGGGCGTTCCACTGGCGCCGGTAGCCGGCAGGCGAAGAGCGGGCATTCTCGTTGATTTTGCGCCGCGGGTAAACGCAGGATCCGTGTGCCCATCCGCGGCCGGGGCTGCGCCCGCACGGGCTTCATGGAGCGTCTGGATGGCAGTCTTTATCCCTGTTTTTAATGGGTTTATGGTGGTTAAAGACGATGTCCGGCAAGCCGTTAACGGGGCCATAAGGAGAATGCGAACGCAGCAGGAGAACGGCATGGCAGGATGGTTTGGAAATTCAGGGGCGAAACTCGAGGCGGCACTGGCCGAGGTCAGTGCGCTGAAGCGTGAACTGGCGGAGCGGGAGGCGGCTCTTGCCGACGCCGAGCAGCGACTTCGCGAGGCACACGACGAGCAGAAACGGGTGGCGGCAGAACTGCAGCTGGCACAGGGCCTGTATCGCAATTTCCACCATTTCGGCACCAGCATGGCGGAGCTGCAGGGTACGCTCGGCAGCTTGGCGTCGAACCTGGCGGCGGAGAAACGGGTTGCCATCGAGGCGGCACGGGTCTCGGTGGACGCCCGTCAGGGTACCGAAACCATGGTGGCCAATCTGGGCAAGGTGACGGCCACCGTGAATGACGTCGTCGCCAGTGTCGAAGGCCTGAACGAACGCGCCGACGCCATCGGCCACATCGTCAGCATGATCAGCGAGATTTCCGCCCAGACCAACCTGCTGGCGCTGAATGCCGCCATCGAGGCCGCGCGTGCCGGCGAACACGGGCGTGGCTTTGCCGTGGTCGCCGACGAGGTGCGCAACCTCTCGAAGCGTACCAACGAGGCGACCGAAGAGATCGCCTCACAGGTCGCCAAGATCCAGGAAGAGACCGGGCACACCCAGGAGAAGATGCAGACCATGGCGGAACAGTCGAACCATCTGGGCAGTATCGGCTCGACCGCCAGCAGTGGCATGGGGTCGATCCTCGAGCTGTCGCGCCAGATGGAAGGCGTCATCTCGGCCAGTGCCTTGCGCAGTTTCGTGGAACTCGCCAAGACCGACCACCTGGTATACAAGTTCAACATCTACCAGGTCATGATGGGCGTCTCCAACAAGAAAGTGGAGGATTTCGCCGACCATACCGGCTGCCGCCTCGGCAAGTGGTACTACGAGGGCGAGGGCCACAGTTGCTTCAGCCAGCTGCCGGGATACCGGGAACTGGAAGAACCGCACCGCGCGGTCCATCGTCATGCGCTGGAGGCCCTGGTACAGCATGCCGACGGCAACATCGACCAGGCACTGATCGAACTGTCGGAGATGGAACGGGCCAGCCTGGAGGTGCTCGCCTGCCTCGAGAACATGGCCGCGACCGCCGAGGGCGACAGCAGCCTGCTGTGTGCGGCGGAGGACGGTTGAGGCTCGTCAGTCGCGGTCGTTGGCGAGGATGTCCAGCTGTTCCCAGATCTCGTCGATCCGCGCCGTGACCGCCGCATCGCGGCTGATGGGCTGTCCCCAGTTGCGTTCGGTCTCCCCCTTCCACTTGCTGGTGGCGTCGAAACCCACCTTGCTGCCCAGTCCCGATACCGGTGAGGCGAAGTCCAGGTAGTCGATCGGCGTGTTTTCCACCAGGGTGATGTCGCGCGCCGGGTCCATGCGCGTGGTCATGGCCCAGACGACGTCCTTCCAGTCACGCACGTCGATGTCGTCGTCGGTGACCACCACGAACTTGGTGTACATGAACTGGCGCAGGAAGCTCCACACCCCGAACATCACGCGCTTGGCGTGGCCCGGATACTGCTTCTTCATGCTCACGCAGGCCATGCGGTAGGAGCAGCCCTCCGGTGGCAGGTAGAAGTCGGTGATTTCCGGAAACTGCTTCTGCAGGATGGGCACGAACACCTCGTTGAGCGCCACGCCGAGGATGGCCGGCTCGTCCGGCGGCCGGCCGGTGTAGGTGCTGTGGTAGATCGGCTGGTCGCGGTGGGTGATGCAGTCGATGGTGAACACCGGAAAGCGTTCCTGCTCGTTGTAGTAGCCGGTGTGGTCGCCGAACGGCCCTTCCAGCGCCTCGTCGCCGGGGTGGATGAAGCCCTCGAGCACGATCTCGGCGCTGGCCGGCACCTGCAGGTCGAGGGTGCGGCACTTCACCAGTTCGGTCCTGGAACCCCGCAGCAGGCCGGCGAAGGCGTATTCCGACAGGCTGTCCGGCACCGGCGTCACCGCCGCCAGCATGGTCGCCGGGTCCGCACCCAGCGCCACCGCCACCGGGAAGGGTTCCCCCGGCCGCTGCTGCTGCCAGTCGCGGTAGTCGAGGGCGCCGCCACGGTGCGCCAGCCAGCGCATGATGACGCGGTTGCGCGACAGCACCTGCTGGCGATAGATGCCGAGATTCTGTCGTTCCTTGTGCGGCCCGCGGGTGATCACCAGCGCCCAGGTGATCAACGGGCCGGCGTCTCCCGGCCAGCAGGTCTGTATTGGCAGCCGCCCCAGGTCGACCTCCTCTCCCTGGAACACGTTCTGCTGGCAGGCGCCCTTCCTGGCCACGCGCGGCGCCATGTCCAGCACCTTGCGGAACACCGGCAGCTTGTCCCAGGCGTCCTTCATGCCGCGCGGTGGCTCGGGCTCCTTGAGGAAGGCCAGCAGCCTGCCGATCTCGCGCAGGGATTCCACGCTGTCGGCGCCCATGCCGGCGGCCACGCGCCGGGTGGTGCCGAACAGGTTGGCCAGCAGCGGGATCTCGAAGCCGGTCGGCTGCTCGAACAGCAGTGCCGGGCCGCCGGCGCGCAGGGTGCGGTCGCAGACCTCGGTGATCTCGAGCCTGGGGTCGACCGGGAGGGCGATTCTCCTGAGTTCGCCGGAGGTCTCCAGCTGGCCGATGAAATCACGCAGGTCGCGGTAGGACATGGGGTGCGATTGTACCGGATGGCGGGGGCGCGTGCTGCGGCTGGTGGCTTCGAACCGCGCCCCGGGCCGGTGACCCCCGCCGGCCTTCGGCGCAGGCATGTACAAGGCGGCCGTCGCGGGCCTCCGGCCCGGGGCGCTCGCCATGGGGGTTCCCCCCGTCCGTGCCTTGCGTGGTTGTTGCTCCCGCGCGTGCCGCTGGCGCTGCTTTTGAGTAGACTCTGCGCTTTCGTCAGCAAGGGGATGTACCCATGGCACGGCAGTATGACCTGATAGCGATCGGTGCCGGCAGCGGCGGCCTGTCGGTGGCCGAACGGGCAGCGCGCTATGGCGCCCGTTGTGCGGTGGTGGAGAAGGGGCCGCTGGGCGGCACCTGCGTCAACGTCGGTTGCGTACCCAAGAAGGTCATGTGGTTCGCTGCCAGTATCGCCCACACCCTCGAGGATGCGCCGGCCTACGGCTTCAGCCTCGCCGGGCAGCAGTTCGACTGGGCCCGGCTCAAGGCGGCGCGTGACGCCTACGTGCACGGCATCAACGACTGGTACCACACCTATCTGGCGGATTCCGACATCGCCGAGATCGTCGGTGAGGCGCGTTTCGTCGACCCGCATACGATCGAGGTGGCCGGCCAGCGTTACAGCGCCGACCACATCGTCATCGCTCCCGGCGGTGCCCCGCTGGTGCCGGATACGCCGGGGGCGGAGCTCGGTATTACGTCGGATGGCTTCTTCGAGCTGGAGCAGCTGCCGCGGCGCGTGGCCGTGGTCGGTTCCGGTTATATCGCCGTGGAACTGGCCGGCATGCTCAACGCCCTGGGCTCCGACGTCACCATGCTGCTGCGCCGCGAGCACCTGCTGCGGCGTTTCGACGCCATGCTGCGCGAGAATCTCACCGAGGAGATGTTCGGCGACGGTATCGACATCCTGGCGCGCACCCAGGTCCGGCAGCTGTCGCGCGAGGACGACGGTACGCTTTCACTCGACTGCGAGAACGGCCAGCGTCTGGAGGGTTTCGACCAGCTGATCTGGGCCATCGGCCGCTACCCGCTGACCGCGGCGCTGAACCTCGAAGCCGCCGGCGTCGCCTGCGACGAACAGGGTTACATTCCGGTGGACAAGTTCCAGCAGACCGGCGTCGAAGGGATCTACGCCGTCGGTGACGTCACCGGCCGGGCGCAGCTGACGCCGGTCGCCATCGCCGCCGGTCGTCGCCTGGCGGACCGCCTGTTCGGCGGCACGGCGGAGCGTCACCTGCCCTACGAGAACATTCCCACCGTGGTGTTCAGCCACCCGCCGATCGGTACCGTCGGGCTCACCGAGAGCGAGGCGCGCGACCTGCATGGCGAAGCCGTGAAGGTCTACCAGACGCGCTTCACCGCCATGTACAACGCCCTCACCGAGCGCAAGCAGAAGACCGCCATGAAACTGGTCACCGTGGGGGCCCGGGAGAAGGTCGTCGGCTGCCACGTGATCGGCCCGGGCGCCGACGAGATGCTGCAGGGATTCGCCGTGGCGATCCGCATGGGGGCCACCAAGAAGGATCTCGACGATACTGTCGCCATCCATCCCACCAGCGCCGAGGAGCTGGTCACCATGAGGTAGGGAACTATGCGCTTGCGCGCAGCTTGTCGATTACCGGCGCGGTCTCGGGCATGACGCCGCGCCAGATGCGGAAGGACTCGGCGGCCTGTTCGACCAGCATGCCGAGGCCGTCGAAGGCGTGCGCGGCCCCCTGCGCGCGCGCGTGGCGCACGAAGGCGGTCGGTTCGTCGCCGTACATCAGGTCGTAGCAACTGCTCTGCGGTCCGATCACCCCCTCCGGCAGGGGCGGCACCTGATCCTCCAGGCCGGCCGAGGTGGCATTGATGACGAGGTCGAAGCGCTGTCCCCGAAGCTCGTCGAAACCGCAACCGCTGACATTGCCCAGATCGGCGAATTCCTCCGCCAGCTCCCGGGCCCGCCCGGGGGTCCGGTTGGCGATCACCAGTCGCGCCGGCTTCTGCTCCAGCAGCGGTGCCAGCACCCCGCGGGCGGCACCGCCGGCACCGAGGAGCAGGATGGAGCGCCCTTCCAGCGCGATGCCCAGATTCTGGGTCAGGTCGCGTACCAGGCCGATACCGTCGGTATTGTCGCCGAACAGGGAGCCATCCTCGCGGATCATCAGGGTGTTGACCGCGCCCGCCCGTCGCGCCCGTTCGCTGAGTTCGTCGGCGATCTCCCAGGCCTCGGCCTTGAAGGGTACCGTGACGTTGAGGCCGCTGCCGCCGCCGATGAGGAAGGCCGCCACCGCCTGGGCGAAGATCTCGGTGTCCACGCACAGGGCGTCATAGGTGATGCGCTGCCCGGTCTGTTCGGCGAACAGGTGATGGATCAGCGGGGACTTGCTGTGGGCGATGGGGTTGCCCATCACCGCGTAGCAGTCTTCCTTGCACAGCTCGCAGGCCGACCCGCTCATCCTTCCCCCAGCCAGCGCGCGGCGCGTTTGGCGAAGTAGGTCAGGATGCCGTCGGCGCCGGCGCGCTTGAAGGCCAGCAGCGACTCCATGACCACCGCGCGCTCGTCCAGCCAGCCGTTCTGAGCCGCCGCCACGAGCATGGCGTATTCGCCGCTGACCTGGTAGACGAAGGTAGGCGCGCCGAACTGGTCCTTCACACGGCGCACGATGTCGAGGTAGGGCATGCCCGGCTTGACCATGACCATGTCGGCACCCTCGTCGAGGTCCAGGCTCACTTCCCACAGCGCCTCGTCGGAGTTGGCCGGGTCCATCTGGTAGCTGTACTTGTTGCCGCCGCCGAGATTGGCGGCCGAGCCGACGGCGTCGCGGAACGGACCGTAGAAGCTGGAGGCGTACTTGGCGGAATAGGCCAGGATACGGGTATTGCGGTGACCGTGCTGTTCCAGGGCGGTGCGGATGGCGCCGATGCGCCCGTCCATCATGTCCGAGGGCGCCACCACGTCGGCGCCGGCGGCGGCGTGCGACAGTGCCTGACGCACCAGCACCTCCACCGTCTCGTCGTTGAGCACGTAGCCGCTGTCGTCGATGAGCCCGTCCTGGCCGTGGCTGGTGAAGGGATCCAGCGCCACGTCGGTGATGACGCCCAGTCGCGGGCAGGCCTGTTTCAGGGCGCGTACCGCGCGCTGCGCCAGACCATCGGGGTTCCAGGCCTCGCGGGCATCGTCGCTCTTCTGTTCCGGCGGCGTCACCGGGAACAGGGCGACCGCCGGTATGCCCAGTGCCTCGAGTTCCTGCGCCTCGGCCACCAGCAGGTCGATGCTGAGGCGCTCCACGCCGGGCATGGAGGCAACGGCCTCGCGCTGCTGATCGCCCTCGATCACGAACAGTGGACAGATGAGATCGTCGGTGCCGAGGCGCGATTCGCGCATCAGGCGCCGGGAGAAGGCGTCACGGCGCATGCGCCGCATGCGCACCCCCGGATAGCGGCCGCGGCCGGTTTCAAAAGAGGTCAAGCGGAACTCCTGTCGATGTTTGTGACTCTCAGCACAGAGTGTACCTCGATCGGGCGCCTGCGCGGTAGAATCGGGCGCCCCTTCCCTTGCGCCGGAGTCATGGTGTCGGAAATGTTGTCAAGGCTGTTGTCCGGCTGCGAGCCTTCGCTGGCGAGCTGGTTCGCCGATCCCCTGCCCCGTGCGCAGGCAAAGGCGTGGCTGGCGCGCATTCGCAGGCAGCGTCACTCCGGTCACGCGTTCAGCCATTGCGCCGCGGTGGCGGAACTGATCGCCGGCTACTGGGCGGATCAGCAGGTGGAGCCCGGTTTCGCCAATCTGGCCGCCACGCTCGCGCAGGCGGAGCAGCGTGCGCTGCCGTTGTTGTGCTACGGCCAGTTGCTGCTGGCACGTCGCCGGCGTGCGGCCTGGGAGTGGCTGCAGCCGGGCTTCGAACTGGCGGCGCCGTCGCTGGAGCCGCAGGACTATTTCCGCCTGCTGCGCCGCCACGAGTGCCTGCGCGCCCTGCCGCTGGGCGATCAGGCGATGGAACCCGCCAGCCTGCACAGCCTGCTCCGGGAGGCGCGTGTGATTCGTCGTCTGCAGGGCGGTCGTGAACCCCGGCGTCCGCTCGACCGGAACCACGTCGATACCCTGGGCTGAGACCGGCCGCCATGGATTCGCCTGCCGACGGGACAACGGTTGCCGGTTTTCCGGCAATGGCATTGCCCAAAGTGCCGGATTTCCGGCTGGCCCCGTCTTCGAGGCCCTTCCCGGCGACCGCACCGCGCCGGGGAATTTTGAATTAATCAATTAAAAAACAAGAAGATAGCTGGATTTGGCAAAAGTTGGCACTCGTATTGCATTGTACAGGGCAAGGAGAGGGATACGGCAGCAACAGGATGCTAAAGGATACGCCGCGCCGGCCGCTACAAGGGACAAGGTCGGCAACCCCGATCCAGGGATGGACTCCTTTAGACTGCGCCTTGTGACCCAGGGTGCAATCTAAAGGAAGCACACAGGGCCTTGTGTTACATGACTGACTCCTCCGACGCTGAAAAGCGTTTTTACCCCACCGGTTCGGTGGGGTTTTTTTTTGCCCGGAGGAAAGGTGCGACGGGTGTCAGTCCTCCAGTTCGATCATCTCGAAATCGGCCTTGGTGACCCCGCATTCGGGGCATTCCCAGTCTTCGGGTACTTCTTCCCAGGGGGTGCCGGGGGCGATGCCCTCTTCCGGAAGTCCGGCCGCTTCATCGTAGATGAAACCGCAGACGGTACATTCCCACTTCTTCATCTTGCTGCTCCTTGTCATGGTCCGCTCGCCCCCGCCAGCCAGTCACGGCGCGGCAGGAAGCGGGTGTACAGCTCCTCTTCGGGGCTGCCGGGCTCGGGCTGCCAGTCGTAACGCCATTTCACGATCGGGGGCAGGGACATGAGGATGGATTCGGTACGCCCGCCGCTCTGCAGTCCGAACAGGGTACCGCGGTCGTAGACCAGGTTGAATTCGACGTAGCGTCCGCGCCGGTACATCTGGAAGTCGCGTTCGCGCTCGCCCCAGGGGTGGTCGCGGCGCCGTTCCACGATGGGAACGTAGGCGGGCAGATAGTGATCACCGACGCTGCGCATGAAGGCGAAGCTGCCCTCGAAGTCCGGCTCGTTGAAGTCGTCGAAGAACAGACCGCCGATACCGCGAGCCTCCTGGCGGTGACGCAGATAGAAATAGTCGTCGCACCAGCGCTTCAGGCGTGGATAGAGGTCGTCGCCGAACGCCTCGCAGGCCTGTCTGGCGACGCGGTGCCAGTGGACTGCGTCCTCCTCGAAGCCATAGTAGGGCGTCAGGTCGAAACCGCCCCCGAACCACCACACCGGTTCGGCCCCGGCCTTGTCGGCGATGAAGAAGCGCACGTTGGCGTGCGAGGTCGGCACATAGGGGTTGCGGGGGTGGATCACCAGCGATACCCCCAGCGCCTCGTAGTGGCGGCCGGCCAGCTCCGGGCGGTGGGCGGTGGCCGATGCCGGCAGTTCGGTGCCCTGCACGTGGGAGAAGTTGATGCCTGCCTTCTCGAACAGGGCGCCCTCCTCCAGCACACGCGAGCGACCGCCACCGCCTTCGGCGCGGCTCCAGCGGTCCTCGCGGAAGCGCTTGCCGCCGTCGAGCTGTTCCAGGGAACGGCAGATGCGATCCTGCAGGTCCAGCAGGTAGTCGGAAACGGAGCGGATGTCGGGTTGCTTCATGTGGTGTCAGCCTGTTCGGACGGTGGCGCCGGTGGCGAGATGCCGGATTTCACTCGGTCTGGGGCGGCCACCGGTCTCGCCGGGCAGCAGACCGTCGATGTCACGCCCGAGGCGCAGCTGCACTTCCAGTACCGAGCGCGCCGGTCGCTGCCCGCTGCGGTTGGCGCTGGTCGAGACGATCGCCGTTCCGGCGCGCCGGCACAGCCGGCGGGCCAGGGCGTGGCCGGGAATCCTCACCGCCACGGTGTCGTGCTCGCCGGTGAGCCAGCGCGGGCAATCGGCGGACGCCGGTAGCAGCCAGGTGATTGCCCCCGGCCAGCCGGCTTCCAGGCGGCGCCGGCTGGAAGCCGGGATCGCCCCCACCCAGGGCTCGAGCTGGGTCCAGTCGGCGGCGATCAGGATCAGTCCCCTGGACGGCGGTCGCCGCTTCAGTTCCAGCAACCGCATCACCGCCGCCGCGTTGGCCGGATCGCAACCCAGCCCGAACACCGATTCGGTGGGGTAGGCGACGATGCCGCCAGCGCGCAGCTGGCGAGCCGCCAGCGCCAGCCGCCAGTATGGAGGGAAGGCAGTCGCCATGTCCGTCAGGCTCCGGGTCCCTCCGCCTATTCAGTGGCGCTCTCTTCTTCGGCTTCCACTTCCCACGGCTCGGAGAAGCTGCAGTCCGCCTGCGGGCATACGCGCTCGGTGCCGCGCTTCTTGGTGGTCTTGATGGTGAGAATGGGCCAGTTGCATTTCGGGCAGGGTCCTTCCACCGGTTCGTTCCACACGGCATAGTCGCAGTCCGGGTAGGTGGAGCAGGAATAGAAGATCTTGCCGCGCCGCGACTTGCGCTTGAGCATGGTGCCCTTGCCACACTTCGGGCAGGCGACGCCGGTATCGACCGGTTTTTCCAGCGGCTCGATGTACTTGCAGTCGGGGTAGCCGGAGCAGCCGATGAACTTGCCATAGCGACCGCTGCGGATGATGAGCTGGGAGCCGCATTCCGGGCAGCTGCGACCCTCGACGATCTCCGGTTCCTGGCTCTCCCCGTCCTCACCCACGTTGCGGGTGTAGTCGCATTCCGGGTAGCCGCTGCAGCCGACGAAGCGGCCGCGCCGGCCAAGACGGATATTGAGCTGCTTGCCGCACTTGGGGCAGGCCTCGTCCATGGGCTCCGTGGTGACCTCGCTGCGGGATACGCTCGCTTCCTTGTCGTCGACCAGCTTCTTGAAGGGGTACCAGAATTCCTTCAGCAGCGGTATCCATTCCTGTTCGCCGCGCGCCACCTCGTCGAGTTCGTCTTCCAGCCGCGCGGTGAAATCGTAGTCCACGTAGCGGGTGAAGTGCTCGGTGAGAAACTTGCTGACGATGCGTCCGACGTCGGTCGGCCGGAAGCGGCGCTGTTCCAGGGTGACGTATTCACGCTGCTGCAGCGTGGAGATGATGGTGGCGTAGGTCGAGGGCCGGCCGATGCCGTATTCTTCCAGCGCCTTCACCAGGCTGGCCTCGCTGAAGCGCGGCGGCGGCTCGGTGAAGTGCTGTTCCGGGCGGATCTTCTTCAGCTCCACGACATCGCCCTTTTCCAGCGGTGGCAGCCGGTTCTCCTCGCCGCCGCCCTTGCGACTGTCATCGACCCCTTCCTCGTAGACCGCCATGAAACCGGGATCGACCACGGTCGAGCCGGTGGAGCGCAACACATTCCCCTCGCCGACGGCGAAGTCGACGCCCACCGTGTGGATGGTGGCGTGGATCATCTGGCAGGCGACGGTGCGTTTCCAGATGAGGTCATAGAGCTTGTACTGGTCGGCCGACAGGTGCGCCTTGATCTTCTCCGGGAGGTTGCGCGCCGAGGTCGGGCGGATGGCCTCGTGCGCCTCCTGGGCGTTCTTGGCCTTGGTCTTGAAGTGGCGCGCCTGCTTCGGCAGCGCCTTGTCGCCGTAGCGTTCGCCGATGAGCTCGCGCAGTTCCTCCAGCGCCTCGTTGGCCAGGTTGACCGAGTCGGTACGCATGTAGGTGATCAGGCCGACCGAGCCCTCGCCGATGTCGATGCCCTCGTACAGCTGCTGGGCAACACTCATGGTGCGTCGGGCGCTGAAGCCGAGCTTGCGCGAGGCTTCCTGCTGCAGCGTCGAGGTGGTGAAGGGGGCCGCCGGGTTGCGCCGGCGCTGTTTCTTCTCGATGGCGCTGACGGTCAGCTTGCCGCCGGCCGCTTCCATCAGTTCCCGTTCGGCCGCGCGTGCCTGGCTCTCCTCGTGGATGGTGAACTGGCCCAGTTTCTTGCCGTGCAGGTGGGTCAGTTTGGCCGCGAACGCCTGCCGGTCCTTCTCGAGGTCCGCCTCGATGGTCCAGTACTCGCGCGGCTTGAACTTCTCGATCTCTTCCTCGCGCTCGACGATCATGCGCAGCGCCGGGCTCTGCACGCGGCCCGCCGACAGCCCGCGGCGGATCTTCTTCCACAGCAACGGCGACAGGTTGAAGCCGACCAGGTAGTCGAGGGCGCGGCGCGCCTGCTGGGCGTTGACGAGGTCGGTCGACAGTTCGCGCGGGTGCTCGACGGCCTCCTGGATGGCGCGCTTGGTGATTTCGTGGAATACCACCCGGTGCACACCCTTGTTCTTCAGCTTGCCGCGCTCCTTCAGCAGTTCCAGCAGGTGCCAGGAGATGGCTTCACCCTCGCGGTCCGGGTCGGTGGCCAGATAGAGGTTCTCGGCCTTGTTGAGGGCCCTGGCAATGGCGTCCACGTGGCGCGCGTTGCGGTCGATCACCTGGTATTTCATGGCAAAGTCGTGCTCCGGATCGACCGCCCCCTCCTTGGGCACCAGGTCGCGCACATGGCCGTAGGAGGCGAGCACCTCGAAGCCCTTGCCCAGGTATTTCTTGATGGTCTTCGCCTTGGCCGGCGATTCGACGATAACCAGATTCTTGCTCATAGTTCTCTACAGTGGAAAAAGTGAAAAGCCGCACGTCTGGGGTGCGGCTTGTCGGGGCGATGGCTGTGGGCGGGTCTCAGTGCAGGTAGCCTCCGGGGAGGCTGTCGAACACCAGGTCCTCCATCCAGGCATAGGCCGCCTCGGCACCGGGCTGGTTGAACAGCACCATCAGGATCACCCACTTGAGCTGGCCGATATCGAAGTCCTCGGTATCCAGCGCCATGACCCGTTCGATGACACGCTCGCGCGATTCCGGCGGCAGGATGCCCATCTGCTCCAGAAACAGCAGGAAGCCGCGGCTCTCGGTATCCAGGCGTTCGGACTCGCGCTCGGAGAACACGCGGATGGCGTTTTCCGTCTCCGGTGCCTTCATCTCGTGCTGCTGCACCGCCAGGCCCTCCAGCCATTCGAAAGCCTGGTTGATATCGCTGGAAGGGAAGCCGGCTTCCACCAGCTCGGTGTGCAGTGACTCCCGGTCCGGATTCAGGTCGGTTTCCTCGTCCATATAGTAGTGCTCGAACAGATACATGAGCACATCGAACATATTCTCTTTCATGCCAGGCCCCTATGTGCTGCGCGTATAGCGCCCGCCGCTGCCGGAAACCACGTAGTCTTCCAGCTCCAATAGCAGCAGCATGGAGCAAACCTGATCCGGCGTCAATCCGCTTCGTTCCACCAGCTGGTCTACAGAGATGGGGCCATAACCCATGCAATCAAGCAGTTGCCTGTATTCCCGGGAAAGTCTGCGGGGTTTGTCCGCCGGCTCACCGGCCGGCTCGAGTGACGCCTCGCCGGGATCGTCCGTGCGCGACAGTCGCAGCAGCGGCGCCAGTTCCTCGAGCACGTCTTCACCGGTCTCCACCAGCTTGGCGCCTTCGCGGATCAGGGCGTGGCAGCCGCGCGCCAGCGGATTGTGGATGGAGCCCGGAATGGCGAACACCTCGCGGCCCTGTTCCAGCGCCGCGCGCGCGGTGATCAGCGAGCCCGAGCGCAGCGCCGCCTCCACCACCAGGGTGCCCATGCTGAGTCCGCTGATGATGCGATTGCGACGCGGGAAGTTGCCGGCCACCGGCGCCGTTCCGGGGGGATATTCCGATACCAGTACGCCGCTGGCAGCGATGCGGTGGGCCAGTTCGCGGTGGCGCGCGGGATAGACGCGGTCGAGGCCGGTGCCGGCCACGGCCACGGTCGCGCCGCCGCCGTCCAGGGCGCCCTGATGGGCGGCGGCATCGACACCGAGGGCCAGGCCGCTGGTGATGGTGAGGCCGTGCCGCGCCAGGTGGGCGGCGAATTCGTGTGCCAGGGCCGCGCCGTCACGACTGGGATTGCGGCTGCCGACGATGGCCAGCTGCGGCTGCAGCAGGTAGTCGGCGTCACCGTGCAGGAACAGCAGCGCGGGCGGGTCGGGAGTGGCCTTGAGCAACGGCGGGTAGTCCGCGTCCGCGAGCGTGAGGATGCGGTTTCCCGGCTGTGAC
>DROT01000227.1 GCA_011321775.1 Gammaproteobacteria bacterium
GACCTCTTCTATGTCAATTCCCACGTGTTCTACCGCCTGAAGAGCGAAGGACGGGCCGTGCCCGTAGCCCAGATGGAGAACGTCGAGGGCCATGTCACCAGCCGCAGCCAGATCTTCGTGCGCAGTGACAGTGGCATCGAAACCGTAGAACAGTTGCAGGGCAAGCGTCTGGCCTTCATCAGTCCCATGGGTGCCGGTGGTTACCTGGCACCGCGTGCCTATCTTCGCCGCATGGGCGTGAACACGGGCGAGGAAGTCTTTACCCGTAATCTCAGCAGTTCGCTGCACGAGGTCCTGCTGGGTGATATCGACGCCGGTACCATGTGCGGTGTCAACTATCGCCTCATGAGTCGCAAGCTCGATACGGGGGAATTGCGCGTCATCGGCGTCAGCGACGAATATCCGGAAAACCTGGTCGCTGCGCGCTCCGACCTGGCACCCGGGCTGGTACGGCAGGTCGCCACGATCCTGCTTGCGATGGACGACACTCCGGACGGCAGTGAAGTGCTGACGGCGATGCATGGCATGAAGATCGGACGCTTCCGGCCGTATGACCCGGCCGTGGAGGCCATCACCCGCAAGCTGATACAGCAGGCGCAGGTCGGTCACTGAGATGCGGGGCGGCCTTTTTGCCCGGACGGCGATCAGTCTTGGTCTGCTGTTGTGCGTGGCCCTGCTGACGCTGGGCTACGTGCTGCTGGAACACGCCGACCGGCAGGCCATGCGGGAGCGCGATGAACTGGCCGCCGCGCTCGCCCGGACACTGGCCGAAGGCAGCCTGGACGCGCTGGTCAGTCATGACTACGAGCTGCTGGAGCGCTGGGTCCGATCGGTCATGCCCGGCGACTACTACCTGTACGCCTATCTGGCGAGGGCAAACGGGCAGGTGCTGAGTCACACGGACCCGGCCCAGGTCGGACGGTATCTCGAGGCCCTGGGAAAACTCGATCACGGCAGCCTGCGCATTCGCCGGCAGGGGCAACACCCCGTCCGCGAAGCCATCTATCCCGCCCGTATCGGAAAACAGCATCTGGCCAATGCGGTGATCGGCTACCGGGCCGACACCCGCCCCTTGTACACGCGGGATGCCGCCCTGCGGATCGTCTTTGTCATCGGTCTGTTCCTGGCACTGCTGCTGGTGGCCACGCTGTTTCTTCTGCGCCGTCACACCCGGCCGCTGGCGCGCCTCACGGCGTCGATCACGGCGACCTCGCTGGGGGCGGCGAGCGTGCAGCGCCCGGACCCTGACCTGCTGCGGCGCAGGGACGAGGTCGGTGCGCTGGCGCGCGAATATGACCGCCTGCTCGATCGTCTGGAGGATTCCTATGCCCGCCTGCAGGACGAGGAACGGCGCCTGCGCGAGATGGTCCAGGAACGTACCCGGGAACTGAAGCAGGCAAACGAGGAACTCAAGACCTTCTCCTACTCGGTATCCCACGATCTGAGGGCGCCGCTGCGCCGCATCGACGGTTTCTGCCAGGAACTCATGGAGAGCTGTGCGGATCGCCTCGATTCGCAGGATCTGGATTTCATCCGCCGGATCCGCGCCGGCAGCCTGACGATGAAAACGCTCATCGACGAACTGTTGCAGCTGGCGAGCGTCAGCCGCAGTGAACTGACGCGCCAGCCCGTGGATCTGGGTGAACTGGTGGCCGCGACCATTGCCCGACTGCGTGAACAGGAGCCGGAGCGGGAGGTCGAGCTCGAGATTGCGGGCGACCAGGTGGTGGAAGGCGATCCGGCACTGCTGGGGATCATGATGGAGAACCTCGTGGGCAATGCCTGGAAATACAGCAGCGGTCGTGCGCAGACCCGTATCGAATTCGGCAGCCTGGAGCGGGAGGGGGAACGGGTCTACTTCATTCGCGACCACGGCGCCGGCTTCGACATGAGGCACGCCGACAAACTGTTCGTGCCTTTCCAGCGTCTGCACCGGGCGGAAGAATTCGAAGGCGTCGGCGTCGGGTTGGCCACGGTACAGCGCATCGTCCACCGTCACGGCGGCCGCATCTGGGCGGAAGCGGAACCCGGCAAGGGGGCGAGTTTCTACTTCACCCTGTCGGCGCGCGCGGGCATGGCCGGCTGATCAGGCGCCGCGAGCCTCCAGCTCGTCGATGTGCTGGATGGTGCCGAGCACGCTGTCGGGGTTGAGGCTCATGGAATCGATGCCCAGCTGCACCAGGTAGGCAGCCACCTCCGGATAGTCCGAGGGTGCCTGGCCGCAGATGCCGCTGTGGCGGCCGTTGCGCCGGCAGCCCTCGACGGCGAGCCGGATCATCTTCAACACCCCGGGATCGCGTTCGTCGTAGTCGAAGGCGACGATCTCGCTGTCGCGGTCCACCCCCAGGGTGAGCTGGGTGAGATCGTTGGAACCGATGCTGAAGCCGTCGAACAGCTCGCTGAATTCATCGATCTGGATGACGTTGTTGGGGATCTCGCACATGACGTAGATCTGCAAGCCCTTCTCTCCGCGCTCGAGGCCGTGCTTCGCCATGGTCTCGAGCACCTTGCGGCCTTCCTCGACGCGTCGACAGAAGGGGATCATGAGGATGACGTTGTCCATGCCGATGGTCTCGCGCACCCGCTTCATGGCCTGGCACTCGAGGGCGAAGCCGTCCTCGTAGGCCGGGTGCGCGTAGCGGGCGGCGCCGCGAAAGCCGATCATCGGGTTGTCTTCCTCGGGTTCGAAGAAGCGACCGCCCAGCAGGGTGGCGTACTCGTTGCTCTTGAAGTCGCTCATGCGCACCACGCAGGGTTTGGGGTAGACCGCCGCGGCGATGGTGGCGACGCCTTCCGACAGGGTGCGGACGAAGAAATCGACCGGATCCTGGTAGGCCGTGCTCAGTTGCCCGATCTGCTCGCGGGTCGCCTCGTCCACCTTGTCCGGGTGGCGCAATGCCATCGGGTGTGCCTTGATGTACTCGTTGATGATGAACTCCATGCGCGCCAGGCCGATGCCGTCGACCGGCAGCGAGGCCAGGCTGAAGGCCTGGTCGGGGTTGCCCAGGTTCATCATGATGTCGGTCTTCGGGTGCGGCAGCGTGCTGAGGTCGGTCCGCTGTACGCTGTAGTCGAGCAGGCCTTCGTAGACGCGGCCGGTCTCGCCCTCGGCACAGCTGACGGTGACTTCCTGGCCGGTCTGCAGCACCTGCGTGGCGCTGTCGCTGCCGACGATGGCGGGGACGCCCAGTTCGCGGGACACGATGGCCGCGTGACAGGTGCGCCCGCCGCGGTTGGTGACGATGGCCGCGGCCGTCTTCATCACCGGTTCCCAGTCGGGCGTGGTGGTGTCCGCCACCAGCACCTCGCCGGGCCGGAAGTCGCTCAGATGCTCGACGTCCTCGATGACGCGCACCTTGCCCTTGCCGATGCGCGTGCCCACGGCGCGTCCCTCCACCAGCACGCGCGAGTGTTCGTTGAGGTGATAGATCTCCAGCACCGTGCCCTTCCTCTGCGACTGCACGGTTTCCGGGCGTGCCTGCACCATGTACAGCTGGCCGTCGATGCCGTCGCGGGCCCATTCCATGTCCATGGGCTTGTCGTAGGCGGCCTTGTGTGAGTAGTGCCGTTCGACGCGGATGGCGTAGTCGGCCAATACCATGACCTCCTCGTCGCTGATGCAGAAGCGTTGACGCTCCTCGGGCGTGGTCTCCACGTTGCGCGTGTACTCGACGGCAATGTTGTCGGTGTTGAGGGTGTCGGTGAACACCATCTTGCGGTCCTTGCCGCCCAGGCGGCGCTTGAGCACCGCGCGGAACCCCTTCTCGAAGGTCGGCTTGTGCACGTAGAAGCTGTCGGGGTCAATGGTGCCCTGGACCACGTTCTCGCCCAGTCCGGGGGCGGCGTTGATGAACACCACGTCCTTGAAGCCGGTCTCGGTGTCGAGCGAGAACATCACGCCGCTGGCGCCGATGTCGCTGCGCACCATTTTCATGACCACCACCGACAGATAGACCTTGAAGTAGTCGAAGCCGTTGTCGTACTTGTAGTGGATGGAGCGGTCGGTGAAATTGGACGCCAGGCAGCGCCGGTAGGCATCCAGCAGGGCGTCGCCACTGGCGATATTCAGATAGGTGTCGTTCTGGCCCGCGAAGGAGGCCTCGGGCGAGTCCTCGGCGGTGGCCGAGGAACGCACCGCCAGCGACACTTCCTCGCCGTATTCCTCGCGCAGCCGGGCGTAGCCCTGCAGGATGTCGTCCTTCAGGCGTTCCGGCAACTTGCAGTCGTAGACGATGGCGCGGGCGCGGGCGCCGCGCGCCTGCAGATCGCTGACATCGTCCGGATCCAGGCCGTCCAGCGCCGCGTGCAACTTCTCCCAGGCGCCGTTGTACTCCAGCACGTCCCGGTAGGCGGTAGCGGTGACGGCAAAGCCGTTCGGCACCCGCACGCCCTCGGCGGTGAGGTTGCGGTACATCTCGCCGAGGCTGGCATTCTTGCCGCCCACCTCGGCGACGTCATCGATACCGATCTCGGAGAACCAGCGAACGTATTTCGACACAACAGACTCCTCGTTTGCGTACCAGCGAATACTTTCTGAAGGCGGTCGCAACCGGCGGCGGCCTCAGGCCGTGTGAACCGTTACATCCGAACCTTCGAGCGCGTGCAGGACATCGGCGGCCGCGTGAACCATGTCCTGGTTTCCGTGCACGATCAGCAGGAACCGCTCCGCCTCCAGCTCGGCCTGGTAGCGAAGGACGCTGTCACGCGGAATGCCGATACGGTACAGCGCGCTACCCAGTGCCCCGGTGCTGCCACCGGGCATGGCCTCCTCGATTGCCTCACTCAGTACCGAAGCGAAGGCGCCGGCGACCGTCAGTGGCCCTGATCCGGGCAACCGGAAGAGGGCCGGCTCTGCCAGCATACTCCGGAGGCCACCCCGAAACAGCCCCTGGGCGTCCCGGAGCCATACAGGCGCACCGGTAGTATAGTAGCCGAGGGAAGGTTCCGCGGATTGCCCACCTTTGCCAACGACCGACAAGCTGTCCGGATCAAAACCGGCCTGCTGCAGAATCCGGACGCCGTGTTCGGCATCCTCGTGGCTGTTCCACACGGCTACACAGCTGCTGTCGCCGTTCATTCGGCCCCTCGTAGAGCCCTTGACAAGGAAGGCGGCCCGGTGTGCAGGCAGTCGCGGTACGATGCCTACAGGCTGGCGATCATGGCGCGCAACTTGGTGCGCAGATCACGGTAGCGACTGCGATCGGCCGGATCCTTGCGGATCTGCGCCAGCTCCGTTTCCAGCGCCACGATCTTGTTCCTGGTGGCATCGTCGAGCCGCTTCGAGGCACGGGCCTTCTCCAGTTCCGCGCGGGCGTCGTCGAGCGCCTTGTAGATGTCGTCCGGTGTCGACTCGGCGTAGAACTGCAGGTTTTCCGCGAACGCGATGTGCTGCTTGGCCTCGATGAGTTCGGCCCGGGCCTCGGCCGTGGAGCGATGCTTGCTCCAGCCGATGGAGACCCGTTCCGCTTCGCGCTCGGCCAGCGCCACGGCACGGTGCCACAATCCCTCGAGCTTGTGTGCCGTATCGGCGCCGCCGGCGGCGGAAATCGAGGTATCGATCCTGGCGATGGCCTTCTCCAGCCGGCTGGCCGCCTCGCGTGTCAACCGGTCGCCGTCGCGACCGGCCCTGGCCAGCCAGTTGCGCGCCGAGGCCAGGTCCTTGCGCACGGCGTCATACTGACCGGTGGCGTAGTCCCTGGTCGCCTGCCACAGGTCTTCGCGTGCTTTCGCCATGGGGGATTCGACCACCAGCGTGACGACCTGGACCGCATTCTCGGCTTTGGCCAGCGCCTCGTCGGCCTGGTTCAACTGCTTGGCTGCAAGCTGTTTCTGTGCGGCGATCACTTGCCGTTCGGTTGCCGCGAGCGGCAGATCCACCTCGGTATAGGCGACGGCATCCTCGATCGCCTTCAGCTTGGCGGCGGTCGCCTCGCCGCCGCCCTTGCGGCTGAGATAGTCTCTGGTCTTGCCGGCGGGCAGCAATTCGTCCAGTTCCGCCAGGTCCGTATAGATGGGGATCAGGTCGACGGCCACCTCGTCGACCGTCTGATAGTCCAGGTCTTTCTTGTCCACCCAGATATGGTCGACGACCTTCGTGGTCGGTCGCGCCGACTTGATGATGTCGATCAGCTTGCGGGCCTTTTCCAGCTGTTTCGCGGCCAGCTCAGGATCGTCCTGCTGGATGGCGCTGCGCGCGGCGGCGATATGCCTCAGCACGTAGGCGGCGGAACGCGACAGGATGCTTTCTTCCTGCGGCGTGATGCTGCGGCCCGGCTCGATGGTGACATTCTCCTTCAGGGTCTCGGCGAATGCCGCCGGAACCTGCAATGCAGCACCGCCCAGGGCGGCGGATACGAGCAATGGCAGTATCTTCAGTACGGGTGTCTTCATGGAGTTGCTCCTCGATTGAGATCGTTCGGGCTTCCCGGCCCTGAAGGGACGGGAGGGATGTACGGGAATATAGGGCAGGGTGGCACGGCAGTCTGTCACACCGGTGACAGTCCCGGCGCGGAAAACTCACGGCCGGTCGATGCCCAGGGTGAGATCGATGGACTGTTCCCTCCCGGACTGCCCGGTCAGGCTGAGGTGCCGCGACAGCCGGTAGATCAGCTGCACCGCGCCGTTCTCGGTAAACAGGCCGTAGAGATAGTTCAGCTTGAGTCGCGGCGACAGCTGCTTGCCGACCCGCAGGGTGGTGTCTTCCTCGGCCGTCCCGGACTGTACCCCCACTTCGATGCCCAGCGCACGGCTGATCTCCTGCGCCACCGGGTTGTTGGCCCCGAGCGAGGCCGCGGCCGCCGCCAGTGCCTGCGAATCGCTGCCGCCGCCCTGCTCGTCGAGCGGCTTGCCGGTGATCAGCCAGGAGAGGATCTCGGCGTCTGGCATGGCGGGATCGGAGAACAGGGTGATCCGCGGCGCGCTGGCCTTGCCGACCAGCTGCAGGCCGGCGACCACATCGCCGATGGTGCGCGTGGCGCGCACGTCCAGTGCCGGGTCGTCCAGCGGACCCGCGAATACCAGACGGCCCTGGCGAATGCGCAACCGCTGGCCGTAGCCCTCGTAGCGGCCATTGATCAGCCGGAGTACGCCAAAACCCGCCAGCCTGTGCGTGTCCTGACTGCGCAGCCGCAGGCTGCCGGCGAGGTCGGTGTCGAGCCCCAGTCCCTCGAAGTGGACGTCCTTGCCCAGTGCCAGCGAGACATCGACCACCAGCGGAATGCGTCCCTTCCTTTTCGCGGCGCGGGCCTGCGCCTGGCCCACGATGACCTGGTCGGGAGACAGACGCACGACGCCGGCCGGCAGCTTCCTGATCTCGACCCGTGCATGCGGAATCAGCACCGAGCCGCT
Source organism: Gammaproteobacteria bacterium (assembly GCA_011321775.1). GTDB lineage: Bacteria > Pseudomonadota > Gammaproteobacteria > DSM-19610 > DSM-19610 > Thiogranum. The sequence goes on from DROT01000227.1 coordinate 7,348, forward strand.
GACCTCGACACGCTTCAGCGAGCCCTGGATGGCGAGCTCGGGGCTGGCGTCGATTTCGACGTCCGGCAAGCGCGCGACAGCCACGCGTTCCCCGGTAAGGGTGAGCCGGAACGGCCAGCCCCGCCGCGGTGCCAGTGCAAGCTCCCCGGCGAGCCGGATGGCTCCCGGGCCGGAACGGGCGCTGCCCTCCACACGGAGCTGCCGGCCCTCGGCGCGCCCCTGCAAGACGAACTCCTTCACCTCCACCCCCAGCTGCGGCACCCGTACCGTGCCCCCTTCGACGTCCGCGCGCCCGTTGATCAGCGGATGGTCGGTGGTTCCCGCCAGGCGCGCCTGCAGGCGCGCCGAACCGGCGACGAGTTGCAGCTCCGGCAGTTGTGGAGCGATGGCGGCGAGCCTGGGTATGTCGAGCTCGATGCTGCCGGCGAGCTTCGCGCCGGTCGTGCCCGGGGGGCTGATCCGGACTTCCCCCTGCAGTTCACCTTCAGGCGCCTGGCCGGCGATGCTGAGACGGATTTCGGCCTGGTTGCGGTGGCCGCCGAGGCAGAGTTCGCGTTTCCCGGAGAACCAGCAGGCACGCAGCGGTTGCACGCGTTCCGCGGAGATGGTCAGGGGAACCGGCTGGCGTAGCCGCCAGGTGCCCAGCGTGCGCGACTCCAGGGTGGCGAGCTTCAGCTTCGCGTCCCACCGGTGTGCGCGGTAGGCGCCCCGCAGTTCCAGCTGCGCGCTGCCGTCTGGCGCACCCAGGCGCACGCTGATCCGGTGTTCCTGCAGCCAGCCCTTTGCCTCGAGGCGCAGGTGCTCGATGGTCTGGTTGTCCACCTCCAGCCCCCGGGCGTCGATGGTCGCCAGTGAGCGCCGGGGGCGCCAGGGGTCGAGGGTCGCCTTTGCCTTCAGGGTGCGTATCCGCGTGTCCTGCCAGGCCAGCTCGCCGGCGTTCAGTGTCAGCGTGCCCCAGGGCCGCGTCAGCGTCCCCTGGAGGCGACCGTTGGCCTGGAAGTGGCCCGAGAGTCCGGGGAGGAGGGTGGCGGGTTCCCGGGCATCGAGCCGGTACTCCAGCGCGCTGCCCTTGTTCAGCTCGCCGGTGAGCGACAGGCGGTTGCTGCCGGAAGCGATGACGAGCTCCCGCGCCGCGAGACGGTCATCGCCCAATTCCAGGTCGCCGCGGGCAGCGACCGGGCGTTCGCGCAGCCGGCCGCTGAGGTCGATATCCCGGAGCGACAGGCTGATCGTCCCGTCCTGCTGCAGCCGCAGGCGGGTGCGGAAAGCCAGCCGCCCCGGCCACGCTGACCAGCGTGCGCCCGGATCGATGTCCTTGGCGCGGACGTCGAGATCGACCTTGAAGGACGGCTCCCAGCCGAGTGTTCCGCTGGCGCTCAACTCGCCGTTCAGGGTCCGGACGAGCAGGGAGCGAAAGTCGACCTGCCGACGGTTGCCCTGTCCGCGGGCCCGGATCTCCATGGGCGGAATGTCCGCGCCGGTGAGCGTGCCTGCCAGGGTGGCGTCCCAGTCGTCCACGGTACCCTGGAGGCGGTAGTCTCCCTGTGGACTGAGGTAGCCTGTCTTGCCGCTCAGCGGCCAGCGGGCGCGCTTCCACTGGCCCGACAGGTCCATGACGGCGGTGCCGGCTGCCATCCTGATGCTGCCGCGCGTGCCGACTTCGAACGGTTGCCGCAGGCGGTGATCCACCTGGATGCGCTTCAGGTTGCCCTCGATGGTGGCTTCGCCCACGGCTTCGGCCTCGTCCTCCAGTCTTGTCCGCCAGTGCAGGCGGGCGTGGAGGGGGTAGGGTTGTTGCAAGCCGGCGTGACCGCTCAGCTCGGCACGGCTGTCGCCGGAGCGGATGTCGAAGCGGTCCACGACCAGGCCGCGTATCGAGCCGGCGTGCGCCGACAGCCACAGGTTGTCGATGACATAGGTGTCCGTGCCGATCTGTGCCTGCAAGGCCTCGATATGAGCCTCGTCGATGGCGATGGCCAGGGGCAGCGGAATGTGTTCGGGGAGGGAGAAGTTCGTGCTTTCGCTGGCCGGCCGCGTTTCGCGGTAGCGCACACCGCGGACGTCGACGCGCGTCAGTCGCAGCTGTCCGCGGAGCAGGGCGGTCGGACGCCAGGCCAGCTCGAGCCGCTCGATCTCCAGTTCCGTCTCCCGGTCCCGGTAGTCGATGCCGGCGAGGTTCATGCCGTGCAGGAGGGTGCCGTCGACCCGCTCGATCGTCAGGCTCGCCGGCAGCTGCCCGATCGCCTGCTGAAGCAGCCAGCGACTGCCGGAGGGGGTGGCGGTCAGTGCCGTGAGGATGCCCACGACGAGCAGCAGCGTGCCGGCGACGCTCAACAGCAGCCGCACGCTGAGTCGCCGCAGCCGGTGCCACGCGGCGGACATCAGAGATCCGGTCCCATGGAGAAGTGCACGCGCACGAGGTCGCCGTCCTTGTTCAGCGGGTGTGCGAGGTCCAGGCGCACCGGTCCCACCGGTGAATGCCAGCGTATGCCGATGCCGACGCCGGTCTTGGGACTGACGTCGAAACGATCGAAGGCGTTGCCGGAGTCCACGAAGGCCGCCAGCCCCCATTTTTCCGTAAACATGTGATCGAGTTCCAGGCTGCCGACCAGCAGGTTCTTGCCGCCGGCCACCTCGCTATCGGAATTCTTCGGTCCGAGCGACTTGTAGGCATAGCCGCGCACGCTGCTGTCGCCGCCGGCAAAGAAGCGTACCGAGGTCGGCAGCTCGTCGAACTCGTTCATGAGGGAGACGCCGCCGTCGACGCGCCCCAGCAGGCGCGTGCGGCGGGGCAGGGGAAGAATCCACTTGGTATTGGCGATCAGTTGCAGGAAACTGACGTCGGACAGCAGCTGCTTGTGGCCGCCGCGCACGGCGAGCTGGAGCCGGTAGCCCTTGCGGGCATACAGCGGACGGTCGCTCCGGATCCGGGTCCAGCGGGTGCCCGGCATCAGCAATACCGAGGTGGTCCTGTCCCCGTGGCGGATCCTGTAGTCCTCCTGCCCGTACACCAGCGCGCGCTCCTCGCGCCAGCCGTTGCGGTGCTTGCGCGTCCAGATCGCCGATATCGCCGTGGTATCCGATTTGAAGCTGTCGGTATCCTCGCGCTTGTAGCCGGCCTCGAAGCCCAGCTTGTCGCTGGCCGGGTTGCGCAGCGGGATGTCATAACCGAGGGTGAGGGTAGAGACGACCGGTGACAGCGAGCCCTTGCTCCTGAGACGATGACCGCGCCGGTTCAGACGCCGGTTGCCATAACCCAGCCCCAGCCGAAGGCCGGTATCGGTGGCGTAGCCGATCGAGGCGCTGTAGTGGTGCCGGTCTGCCGGGGTCAGGGTGATCTCGACGGGAACCCGCAGATCCTTCGCCTGCTCGGGCAGCGGCTGCACCTGTACGCGGGCGAAATAACCGCTGCTGCTCAGCGCCTGCGAGGTCTTGCTCAGGGCGTCACCGAGATAGGGTTCGCCCTCGTGAAAAGTCAGGAAACGCTGCACCAGGGCGTCGTCGATGACGTCCTGGCGGATGCGGATCCGCCCGAAGCGGTAGCGAGGTCCGGAGTCGAAATACAGTTTCACGTCGGCCTGCTCGTGTTCGGGATCAACCCGCAGCTCGTGGACGCTGAAACGAGCGCGCAGATAGCCCCGGTTCCGGGCAAGTTCGGCGATGCCTTTTTTCAGGGCTTCGTAGGCGTCGTGGCGCAAGGGGGCGCCGGGATGGACCTTGCTGGCATCGATGAGCTTGCGAAAGGCGCGGTCCTGTGTGGCCTCGCCACGGATCTCGACATCGACCCGGTGGAAACGAACGCGTTTACCGGGCTCGATCCGGAACCGGGCTTCCCAGCAGCCGCCGTTTTCACCCGGCTGGAAACGGTGTTCGATGGCCGGGTGGTAGTAACCGAAGGCCTGCAGCGCCTCGCCGATCTCGCGGTCCGCCTTCTGCAGTCGTGCCTGCAGACGCCAGGCCGGTGCGTCACAGGGCTCGTCGTCGAGACTCAGCCAGCCGAGAACGTTCTTTCGCAGCTCGCTGTCGACGCCTTCGATGAGCACCTTGCCGTGGCGCTCCGCTGCAAATGTGACGGATACCAGACAGAGGGCCGCGAGCAGCAGACAGCAGCCAGGTAGCTTCCCTGTCTTCATGCCTGCCGGAACAACAGCGTTTTCATGGGCGAAGTCCGTGATCGAACGGCGTGCGGGGCGGGGAGGTGTGTCCTGCCGCCCTGTGGCGGACTATACTGGGCAACCGGACAACAGTCTTGCGGGACCATGATGCGAAAGAAAGCGATGTGTACTCCGGTCAGTCTTCCGGTAGCGATACTTGTCTGTGCCCCGCGTGCCCGGGCGGTACCGGAAAGGTCGCTATGCGCCTGCGTGTCCTGCGACAACGATACGGCCCCAGCGTTCACCGGTAAACGGGTGCCCGCTTGTTGCCGGCGGGATTGACACGACGTCCAACGACATGGTTTTCTCTCCCGAATACACCCTCTACGCCAAGGCCCTCATCGGCGTCCTGGCGATCGTCAACCCCCTGGGGGCGGTCCCCATATTCCTGTCGCTGTGCGAGGATCGCAGCGAGGCCCAGTGTCGCCAGGTGGCCGCAACCGCCGCGCTGGCGGTGGCGATCATTCTGGTGCTGTCGACCTGGGCCGGGGACGCCATCCTGGCCTTCTTCGGTATCGGTGTCCCGGCGTTTCGCGCCGGAGGCGGCCTGCTGATCCTGCTGATGGCGATCAACATGCTGCACGCCAGGCGCGGCCACACGCGCCAGAGCCCCGAGGAGGCGGACGAGGCCAGCGGCAAGGAAAACATCGCCGTGGTACCGCTGGCCATCCCGCTGATGGCGGGCCCCGGCGCCATCAGCCTGGTGATCGTCGATGCCCACCAGTCGAGCGGCTGGATCGATCGCCTGATTCTCAGCGCCGGCATCATCCTGGTCGCGCTGACAGTGTGGATCGCACTGCGCATGGCTACACCCATCGGCGAAAAACTGGGGATTACCGGTCTCAATATCGCCACCCGTGTCATGGGACTGTTGTTGGCGGCGATTGGAATGCAGATGCTCACGGCCGGGCTGGTGGAACTGCTGCCGGGACTGGGGCGGGTATAGGTCCACGGTGGCGGCCGGACTCCCGCGATACGGTTTCCTTGATGCGTATAATGTATATTATGTTAAATAGTGGGTGGTTGTCACAGGGGTGACAGCTCGGACCGCGAATACCGGCCCATCGCCCATCAGTCGCTCAGGAGACCCTGTACCAGCTTGGCGGCCACCGCGAGCAACACCACGCCATAGAGCTTCTTCACCCAGCCGGGTCGTGCCCTAGCGGCCATGAACCAGGCGCCGAGCTGGGAGCCGGCGATCACCGCCACGACGCACAGGCCGGCAAGCCAGGGATCGAGGTGGCCTTCCGCCATGTGCCCCAGGAAGCCGGAAAAGGAGGAAAAGGTCACCACGAAGGAGGTGGTGGCCGCGGCCTCCTTGGTCGGATAGCCCATGGCCATGAGCATGGGCGCCACGATGAATCCACCGCCCACGCCAAGGAGTCCGGCGATGAACCCGGCCAGGCCGCCGACCCCTGCCCCCACCAGGATCCGTCGCCCCACGGGCATTCGGGTCTCGGGCTCCGGCCGGCCGGAGATCATCAGCGTGCGAATGCCGGCAACGCTGACCACCACGGCGAACAGGACGATCAGGGCTTCACGCGAGACGAACTGCACGCACCAGGCGCCCACGGGCGCGAGCACCAGGCCGGTGATCGCGGCCGGACTGCCACCCCGGAAGTCGACCAGGCCCTCGCGGGCATAGCGGAGGAAGGCCGAGAAGGTGGTGATCCCGTTGAGCAGCAGGCCGGTCGGGATCGCCATCCCCTTGAGCGGAAAGCCCACCCACTTGAAGATGGGCACGTAGAGCATGCCTCCGCCCAGACCCAGCATGGCGAACACAACGGAGACGACGAAGATCAGTCCCGTCGCCAGGGCGTAGGTGCCTGGGGTGAATTCCATGCTACGGCCTGCGGATCAGGTTCCGGCAGCAAGGTTCATGGACAACTACCAGGCAGGGCTTGTGCTGCACCTGACTCCATTAGGTGAAATCGCAATCGGCGACCCAGTCGTCGAAACCGGTGGAGCATTCACTGGCGATAGGTGGCATGGCATCGAACACAATATCCCATGGTTTCGTGGAGGGCACCCAGGGACTTGTCGACGTCTTTTGTCTTCAGGGCTTCGGCAAGGGCATCCGCGCTTTCATGGAACGCCAGTCCCAGCCTGCGGAAATCCCGGTTATCGAACATGCTGCACATTTTCTTCATTTCTTCGGTCAGGCCGAGCCTGGCGTGCGCGATTTCGGCTGCCGCGTCGAATTTACCTTCGCCGATCAAGCCGATGATGCTCTGTATCGCTTCCAGATGGGACCTCATGTTGGCCAGCTGGTGTTGCTTCATCGGCTCTGGAATGCCGAGCGGGATCCGCCCGTCCTTTTCCTTTGCCATCCTGTCGTGGTGTTCCATTGGAACCATTGTGTCTTCGGCACTGTCTGCAAGGGCGGAGAGAACCGTTCCCACCGAAAACAGCAGTCCAAACAATATCGTGATTCGTTTCATTTCCATGATCATCCCGGTTTGTGTTGTCCCGTCAGCCTTCCAGCCTGTTCATGTAATCGCGCGCGGTGTCACCCCGCAGATGCTGGGCGATACCAAGCAGCCCGTCGGTCAGATAACGTGAATGGTAGCCTTTCAGAGTCAGGTAGAGGCGCGCGATCTCGGCGCGGTCATAGTGTGGACACATGGTGACGATGGTCTTGTCGCGATCCAGTTCGTCCAGTCGCCCGGGCAGCTCGTTGAGCGGGATATGCTGACCGATCCCCACCTGCCAGGCGGCGTGCTCCTCGGGGAAGCGGATATCGATCAGCTGTGCCCTGCCCTCGGCATAGAGATCGAGCATTTCCGTCAGCCCGATTTTCATGGCAAGGCGTTCGTCGTAGTCGAAGGCCTCGAGGTATTCGCCGAAATCGAGTTCCGTCATCGTTTTCTCCCCTGACCACTCCTTCTGGTTTCAGCTATCTGCCCCGCTTGCCCCTCACGCTAAGGCCCGGCGCGGCCGCGACGCAGCGAAGTCGCTTGTGCATACGTGCTGGCTGATTTCGGTCGCTCCCGTGAAGGACGATATTCACAGAGGCCAATCATCAGGGAAAATCGACCGTCGGGCAATTGGCTTGCGGGTCCTCGACCTGCAGCGTGATGTGACTGATGTGGAACTGTTCGCGCAGCCGCCTTTCTACCAGCGCACGCGACGCCGTCGTAGGCTCACACGGTGGCGAGATAGGAACCCAGCTTCATGTCATAACCGAGGATATGGCCGGTCAGCCAGGTTTCGAGGAACTCGAGGTCCTTTTCGCTGGCGACGAGTTTGCCTTCCTTGAGAATCTTGTCGCGCAGTTTCTTCACGCTTTCGATCAGTGCCTGGTGTTCTTCCTTGTGCTCGGCGTATTCCGGATAGCCATACTGGAGCATCAGCCGCTCCTCATGGCTGAAGTGCCACACGGTGCAATTGATCAACTCATCGAGCAATGCGGCCAGATATTCCGGGTCCTTTCCCTCGGATACCGAATGATTGAGCATATTGAAGAGATCCACCAGTCTGTGGTGGTCCTCGTCGATCTCCTCGTTCCCCACGCTCAGTACCTCGTCCCATGCTATATCTTTCACGAACAGGCCTCCTGTCGAATCGCTATACAGATATCCAGGGCCGCTGGCGTGGGGCCCGGCGGCCCTGGATCAGGGTGAGCTGACCAGGGTCAACAGTGTTTCCGCGCGAGCTGTCTGGCGTGGAAAAGCTTGTTTCCACCCTGACCGGCCGCGGTATACCCGAGTCGACTTCCATCCACGTCGTAGATGATCGTGTCCCCGGATTCGTCGTAATGCCAGCCGCCGCCATGTGCCACGATTTTCTCGTCCGGAACGCCGGTGCGGGCATAGTGCACGCGACTCCCCTCGATATCGTAGACGATCGTATCGCTCTCTTCATCATAATGCCAGGCGCCTGTCGTCACCGCGCCGTCACCCGCCGAAGGAGCGCTGGGATCGTAATTGCACCGGCTTCCGTCGATGTTATAGACGATGGTGTCTCCCTCTTCGTCATAGTACCAGCTGCTGTCTGCAAGCGTCTGTACCGTGCCGAACGAGAGAAAAGAAACGATCGATACTGCTGTCCATTGCTTGGTATTCATGACAGATCTCCTGATTCGCCGGCCACGTGAACGAAGTTGGTACGTGGTCTTCAGCGTACACACTTGGACAGCAGATCGGGGAAAGAAGTCGTACGGCATTACAGCGACAACAATACAGATCCGCAGGTTTTGCTTCGATCCCCTCCTCCTCGTGCTCGTCGGTGAGTTGTGCTTGCACCATCCGCCGCAGGCCGATCGACCGGCAAAGCTGCTAGAATTCGACCATGAACCGAGCCGCCGCCACCATCCAATCCGGCCGCCCCTCCAGCCGGATCGAGATCAGTCCCGAGGCGGAACAGGACGTGCGTCAGGCCTTTCTGGCGACCATGCGCCAGCGCTTCAAGAGCGAAATCAATCGACTGACCCGCGGTGACATGCGCGCCATGCTGGAGGCAGCGGGATCGCCGTCGCCGGAAGCCGAGGCCCTGGCCTTCCTCTTGAGCTATGTGTACGCCTGGCACTGGTTGCAGGACAACCTGCACCCGGCATACCGGGCCGAGGTGCTGGCGGCCTTCTCGCGCGGGCCGCAGGCCTTTCTGATGGACCTCCTGCTGAACAGTACCGGTAGCCGCGAATTCATCCGCTCCTATATCGACCACTGGCAAGGCCATGCGGGCGAAGCGCCGCTACAGGGGCGCCAGTTGCTGGCCCTGTTGCAGGACAAGCGGGACGCCGGGGCACTCACCGACTTTATCGAGGCGCGCTGGAAGGCACTGGGGCTGTTCGACCACGACCTGTCCGTTGCCTACCGGGATCTCGCGAGGCAGGAACGCGAACGCTACCGGGAGATGCTGGGACCGGAGGACCGGCAACGTCTGGCCCTGGTCGACCGGTTGCCCGGGGGGAAGCTGCCGGCGACCTTCGACAAGCTGGGGCTGATTCCGGCCATGGGCTGCCCGCAGACCTGCCGCCACTGCATGTTCATCTTTCGCCCGCTGGTGAAGAACGCCGGCGATCCCCGGCAGCTGTTCCGGATGGTGGATGAACTGACCCGCTCGGTGCTGTTCACCGGCGGCGACCTCAGCGGCCACCTCGAGCACTTCTACGACGCCATCGGCTCCATGCGCCACGTCAGCACCTTCGCGATCCTGCTGAACGGCGACTTTGCCGACAGTGCCAACGCCACCCGCGAGGTCATGGGCAAGATGGCCGCCGCCATCCGCCGCCGTCCGCCCTCCTGGCGGAAAGCGCAGGTGATGCTGCAGATCAGTTTCGACGAGTTCCACCAGGAGGTGGTGGTCGATCGCAACGGCCGGCTAAAGGAAAGAATTCCCATTACAAAGATTGCGCATATCATTGAAACAGCGCCAAAATATAGGAACGAAATACAGCTCTGCCTGGTCCACAAGCAGGGCCCCCTGAATTTCTCCAACGACCTGTTTCACAAGGGCGTGTTCGCCCGTCTGGCGAAGGAACTCGGACGCCGCGGTCACCGCATCCGGGTCCTCTCCACCGCCCCTTCCTCGCGTCTGAAGCGGAATCCGCAGGATCCCGCACGGCCGGCGGCGCTGATCAAGGATGCCAGTTTCGTGCTCGAGCGCTATCCGGAGGCGCCCGTCATGCTCACCAGCAGCACCATCGATGCCTATGGACGGGCGTCCGCCATGGGCCTGCACGAGACCGTGAACGAACGCGACCTGCTGCAGCAGATGCTCGCCGGCAAGGGCACCGGCGGCGAGACCTTCGACAAGGACCTGATGCTCTGGTTCAACGGTTGGGCCACCCTGTTCTCGGCCGTCCATCTGTGCCTGGGCAACGTGTTCGAGGACGGCATGGAAGTCATCCGCCGGCGCCAGGCCCGGGACCCCCTGAGCAACGCCCTGCACCGTTTCGATCTGCGCCTGCTGGCCTTCTACCGGGAAAGAAAGGGGGATCTGGATGAAATCATCGCCACGTCCACCAGTCCCCATCACCTGTTCCACACCATTACCCGGGCAGCGGACATGCGGCTGCACATGACCCGGCGGTTGCTGGAACAGAGTTGAGCTTACCGGTGCGCGTTGCAGAGCGGAGTCATATCAATGAGCGACAGCATGAAGGGTAACGGGGAAGCAGCGATCGAAGAGGGTGTCAGCCGGCACTACGGGGACGGGGACCTGCTGGAACGGCTGCTCTCCGGTCTCGAGGCTGCGGGACTGAAGCGGGAGGCGCTGCGCCCGGAGGATCTCGCCCCCATCGAAGAGTTTCACATCGGCGGGCGCAAGGCGACCGAGCAGCTGCTCGCCAGGCTCTCGCTCGCGCCCGAACACCGGGTCCTGGACGTGGGCTGCGGTATCGGTGGCGCGGTTCGTTTTCTGGCCGCCAGCGTCGGTTGCCAGGTGACCGGCCTCGACCTGACGCCGGAATACATCCGCGTGGCAAAGGCCCTGACGGAAGCGGTGGGGCTGGACGGAAAGGTGCACTTCGATACCGGCAGCGCGCTGGAGATGCCCTATGAGGATGCCAGTTTCGACACCGCCATCAGCCTGCACGCGGCCATGAACATCGCCGCCCGCGGCGCGCTGTACGAAGAGATTGGTCGCGTGCTGAAACCCGGTGGCACCCTGTGTCTCTATGACGTCATGAAGAAAGGCGACGGCGAACTGCTGTTCCCGGTTCCCTGGGCATCGTCACCGGAGATCAGCTTCCTGACCACGCCGGAGCAGACGCAGACCCTGCTCGAGGAAGCCGGTTTCGAAGTGCGCGAGATCGAGGACCGCACGGATTTCGCCATCGAATTCTTCCGCGAGCGCCTGACCTCCTCCCCCGCCGGCGGTGCGCAGCCGGGGGTTCACCTGGTCATGGGCGAGAGCGCCCGGGAGAAGTTCACCAATACCCTGGCCAACATCGAGCGCGGCTGCATCGACCCCTTCGTGATGGTCGCGAGCAGGAAAGGATAGGGTCACCCCCCCTGCCCTGTCGTCGCCCTACTTCGTTCTCCAGCTGCCGTCGGGCTGCCTGCAGGCGGTACCGCGGACGGTCTCCTGCCGACCCTCGATGAGCGCGTTGATGGTGTAGTCACGGCAGGGGCCGGACGGCGTCATGGTGGTGCGCGTCGGCGTCACCGTATACTGGATGCCGGTATCGGGGTTGCGCCAGGTGGACGGGACGCCGGTACGAACGGCCTCCAGGGTCTGCGCCGTCTTCATCCGGTCCACCTCGTCCATGGTGCGCCCGATGGAACCGCCGATCGCCGCACCGGCCATGGTGCCGGCGATGATGGCCGCCGTTCTCCAGTCGTTGTGCTTGCCGCTGACCTGCGAGCCCAGCAGACCGCCCAGGGCGCCGCCGATCACCATGCCCGCCTGTTCCTGGCGGCCGTAGTCGGCGCAGCCGCCCAACGCGATGGCGGAGCACAATACCGCCGTGCCGATTGTTGTTCGCTTCATGATTCCTGCCTCCTGTAGGACCGGGTCTGTCCCCATGCATGGATACGTTCGTTCGTTGCCCCAAGTATGGCCGCGGATGCGCGCACCTGCCACTCCGTCGGGCGACACCGTCGCCGGGCGGAAGCGGGCGGCGCTGAAGGCATCACCGGCTTCCGTCGCCGGCTGTCCCGCAGCAGCGGCACCAGGTGCAGTCGCAGTTGCGGTCGGTTCTCAGCAGCGGCGTTTCGCGGCGCGCCACCGCCAGCTGATACCAGATCCGTTTCCATGCCCGCGGAGCGTAGGAGCGGCGCATCCAGTCACGCACGTCCTTCTCCCTGTGGTAGCCCTGCAGGGCCAGGCGATAGCCGCGGTTGCCGAGGCGCCGGTAGAACCAGCGGTTGGTGGCCGAGGTCTGGTGCCAGGCGCGCAGGCGCCGCTTCCAGAAGCGTTCGTAGGACGCCGGGTCGCCGGTAGCGAGGGCGCGTCCGGCCGCGGCGCCGGAGAGGATGGCGCAGCGCATGCCGAAACCGAACAGCGGATCCTGGAA
>DROT01000228.1 GCA_011321775.1 Gammaproteobacteria bacterium
CTGCTCGCCAGCCTGCACGACTACCTGGCCCTGGTCGCGCCCGGCCAGGCCGACGCCCTCACCGAACAGATCCAGCTGTTCATCGGCAACTGGAAAGTGGTCGGCGGCATCGGCATCCTGGTGCTGCTGTTCTTCAGCTCCCTGGCCTTCACCGTGCTCGAGAACGCCATGTCGGTGATCTTCTTCCACCGCGTCGCCGTGCGCCGGCGCCATTTCCTGATCTCGGCCATCATTCCCTACTGCTATATCCTGCTGCTGGCCGCCGGCCTGCTGGTAGTGAGCATCGTCAGCGGCCGCCTGCACGCCCTCGACACCGAGACCCTGCAGGTACTGGGCCATAGCTGGTCACTCAGTGGTACCGAGAAATTTCTCTTCTATCTGCTGGGCATGCTCGGTGAAACCCTGCTGCTCACCTCGCTCTACCTGGTGATGCCGGTGGGGCAGCTGGCATTGCGCCATGCCCTGATCGGGGGCGTTACCGCGGCACTGCTGTGGGAACTGACCCGTCACCTGCTGGTGTGGTACTTCTCCACCCTTTCACTGGTCAACGTCATCTACGGCACCTTCGCCACCACCATCATCGTCCTGCTCACCCTCGAAGCGGCTGCCACCATCCTGCTGCTCGGGGCCCAGGTCATCGCGGAATACGAGCGCATCGGCACCCATCCGCCGGCCGCCCACGGTCTCCAGACCTGAACCATCCCGCAAACGTCTTGCAATCCGGCGGCTGTTGGCCGGACAATGATTCCAACAGGGGCGAGCGCGGCTGGACGCCCTCGCCGGAGGCCTGCCGGGAGCGCAGCCATGGACATACTGTTTTGCACCAGCGAAGCCTACCCCCTCGTCAAGACCGGCGGTCTGGCGGACGTCTCCGCCAGTCTTCCCCGCGCCCTGGCCAAACCGGGCAACGACGTGCGGCTGGTGCTGCCGGCCTACCCCGAGGCCGTGGAACGGGCCGGAGAACTCACCACGGTGGCCCGCCTGGGACTGGAGGGCGCGGATGGCGTCGTCGAGATATTGCAGGGCCGCTTTCCCGACAGTGAGGTCACCCTCTACCTCGTCGACTCCCCGCAGCACTTCCGGCGCCGCGGCAATCCCTACCTGCAGGCGGACGGTCGCGACTGGCCGGACAACGCCGAGCGCTTTGCACTGTTCGCGCGCGCCATTGTCGCCATCGCCCGCGGTGCGCTCGATTCCGGCTGGCAACCGGAGCTGGTGCACTGCAACGACTGGCAGACAGGACTGGTGGCACCACTGTTACGGTCGCACACGCCACGGCCGGCCGTCCTGTTCACCATACACAACCTCGCCTACCAGGGACTGTTTCCCCGACAGACCTTCACCAGGCTGGGACTGCCGGCAACACTATGGTCCATGGACGGCCTGGAATTTCATGACCAGCTGTCCTTTCTCAAGGGCGGTCTGGTATTCGCCGACTGGCTCTCCACCGTCAGTCCGACCTACGCCCGGGAGATCTGCACGCCGGCCTTCGGCTGCGGACTCGATGGCCTGTTGAAACATCGCTCCGACCGGCTCAGCGGTATCCTCAACGGCATGGACTGTGTCGAGTGGAACCCCTCGACCGACCCCTTCCTCGAACGCAACTACACGGTGCGCACCCTGCAGCACAAGGCGGACAACAAGGCTGCACTGCAGGCGGAAACCGGGCTGCATGCAGATCGCGGCCGCCTGCTGCTGGGATTCATAGGACGGCTGGTGGAACAGAAGGCCATCGACCTGGTGCTGGAGGCGCTCGACTCCCTGTTCGAGCATCCCTTTCAGCTGGTGGTGCTGGGCAGCGGAGAACGCCGTTTCGAAACCCGGCTGCGACATGCCGCCGAACGTTTTCCCGGGCAACTGGCGGTTCACATCGGCTATGACGAGGGACTCGCTCACCGGATCGAGGCCGGTGCCGACTGCCTGCTCATGCCGTCGCGCTACGAGCCCTGCGGCCTCAACCAGCTGTACAGCCTGCGCTACGGCACGGTCCCGATCGTGCACCGAACCGGCGGGCTGGCCGACAGCGTCGTCGACCACACCGAGGAGACGGCCGCCGACTACACTGCGACCGGTTTTGTCTTCGAGCAGGACACCTCCGCGGCAATGCTCGAAGCCTGTCTGCGCGCACTGTCCTGTTTCGAATCCTCGCGTGTCGACTGGTGGAAGCTGGTGATCACCGGCATGCGCCAGGATTTCTGCTGGGCCAGCAGTGCAGCGCGCTACCTCGATCTCTACATCCACGTATGCAACCTGGTACGCGCGGAAATGCTCGAGGTGGAACAGCCATTGCGACAGCTGAATGTCTGAAGGCGCACGTCTGCAAAATGCGGCTATTCAGCTCGCCGGGCGGAGGTGGTGCCTCTTCCCTCAGACGACCGCTTTTCTCCTTGAAATGGACCCACTTTTCAGGGCCGGCCTGAACTCGCTGCGCTCAGACAACGGCCGGCTTTTTCCTGAAAAGTGGGTCCA
>DROT01000229.1 GCA_011321775.1 Gammaproteobacteria bacterium
CGAGAGCCATGCCACTTCTCCTCGTAGGACTGGATGAACGAATTCGGTCGCTGATCGGGCCGGTAAGCACAGGGCCCGCTCAACGGGAGGAGGTACTGTACGCGGCTCGTTTGATAAATGACACTCAGAGTTTTTGATTGTTACGATAAGGGATTACTTATGGTGCAGGCGGGTGCCAGTCGATCCTCCGGGTAGCCGGACGACATGGCTTTGTCAGCCACGGAAACACACGGAAGGGCACGGAAAAACACAGGAAAGCCTCTGATTTCCCTGTCATTGCGAGGTGCGCAGCGCCGCGGCAATCTCCTGCAATGGAATGAGTCGGTTGGAGATTGCTTCGTCACTTCGTTCCTCGCAATGACCGAGCAATTCGTTCCGTGTCCTTCCGTGTGTTTCCGTGGCTAACAACCCCCAAGCCGGCAACTATTCCGAATCGTCCCCGGCCTGCTCGCGCAGCTTGCGCGCCTCCTCGCGGCGCCGGACGTGTTTCTCGAAGGCATCGGGGTGGCGTTCGATGGTCTCCTCGCCGAACATCACCTGGCGAATGAAACGGTCGGCGAACTTCATCAGTGCCAGGTCGTCCTGGTAGAGGGTTTCCAGCTCGTCGGGCTCCAGCTTGAAGGTGTTCTGAAAACCCTCGCTGCGCACGAATTCACGGAAGCGGTCGAGGTCATAGCTGGCCATGAAGAACAACTGCCGGCTCTGCAGCGAAGGCTTGCCGATGGCCGGTCCGGAGGATTTCATCTTCAGTACGAGCCGGCGCCAGGCGCGACCGTTTTCGTCGTATTCCTCCAGCCCCTGCTCCTTGCGGTAGTCCTTGATACTGATCTCGCGGTCTTCCAGGTGTCCCTTGCAGTGATCTTCCTCGACCAGCGCATAGGAAGCCCGGTCGAAGTTCTCGTCGGCGCGGCGCAGCGACAACAGCCCCACCGGGTAGTAGCGACAGGCCGTGGGACGGTCCTCGTAGACGCTGCAACCCTCCTCGGTCATGAACTGGCACTGGGTGGTGCCCTCGACCGGCTCGAGCTTGACGCCGGCGATGCTGTTCTTGTCGAACTCGAAAGGGAAGGTGTACTGGCGCAGGAACTCGCTCGAGCTCATACCCAGGCGGTTCTTGAGACGCACGATATCGTAGGGGGTGAGCATGATGTCGATGGACTTGCAGCAGGCGTTGAAGCACTCGATGCCCTTGTGGCAACGAAACTTGATGACATGATCCTCATCAAACGTCGCCGGCGTTACCGGACTCGCCTGGAACGGCGATTCCTCGATGTCGATATCCACATCAGCCATGACTCTAACCTCTATGATCTGCCTGGTAACCACGCAGGATTGGGGGAACGGGCTATTCTATCACGGGCCGCCACCATGTATTCAGCCACGAAACTCAGGGGAAAAACAAACAACGGGAAAATCAGCCACGGAAAACACGGAAAGACACGGACCCAAACACGCAAAGCTCTTTTCCGTGTTCTTCCGTGTTTTCCGTGGCTAACCCCTATATTGCTCGAAGGCGGCATATCTTTCCCGCGGGCACAAAAAAATCCGGGCCCCAAAGGGACCCGGATTTCTTACTCGTACTACGGTCGAGCCGTGCTTACTTGAAGAGCTTGCTCTTGTCGACCAGGTCGACGTGCTTGCGCTTGAAGCAGGTCCACTTCTTGGTCTCCTTGTCGTAGATCGAGTTCACGAAGCACTTCCAGTTCTCCTCGTCGACGATGTTGTAGTCGGCGCGGTAGTAGAAGCCCGGATAACGGGACTCCTCGCGGAACTCGATGTGCTTCATGTGGGCTTCGGCCGTCAGGATGCGGTGGTAGTTCTCCCAGGCACGCAGCAGCTCGTGCAGGTCCTTGGCACGCATCTTCTCGGCGTCTTCCTTCAGCATGTCCAGCTTCTCACCGGCCACTTCCAGCATCTTGGCATTGGTGACGTAGTAGGTGGCCACGCCGGCTACATACTCGTCCATGATCTTCTGCAGGCGGAACTGCAGCATGCGCGGAGTGATGTAGTTGGGGTTGACGTCGATGGCGGTGGTGTAGTCCTTGTGCTCCAGGAAGTTACGCACCGGCTTGTAGATCTCGGCCACGAGATCGTCGACGGAGGTATCCAGCTCGGGCGTCACGTCCTTGTTGTCCAGGCAGTACTTGACCATCGCCTTGGCCGCCATGCGCCCTTCCGCGTGCGAACCGGAGGAGAACTTGTGGCCGGAGGCGCCCACGCCGTCACCGGCGGTGAACAGACCCTTGACGGTGGTCATGCCACGGTAGCCCCAGTTCCAGCCCTTGGGCAGGTGCTCGGGCACGTCGCTGTATTCCTCGTCCGTCGGCGCACCGACGTCGGTCGGACCGGAGACCCAGATGCCGCAGCAGCCGGAGTGGGAACCCAGCAGGTAGGGCTCGGTCGGCATCAGCTCGGAGTTCTTCTTCTCCGGCTCGATGTTCTCACCGACCCAGATACCACACTGGCCGACGCACATGTCGAGGAAGTCTTCCCAGGCTTCCGCTTCCAGGTGCTTCACCTCGCGCGGCGACAGGGTCTCGCGGAGGTTCGCCAGGGCGGTCACGGTGTCCATGTAGATGGGACCGCGGCCTTCCTTCATTTCCTTGAGCATCAGGTGGTTACGCAGGCAGGAAGCCGGCACGGCCGCCTGGCCGTAGGGAGGATAGTCGTCCAGCATTTCCTTGTTGCGGTCCATGTACACTTCGCCGAAGGCATTGGTGGCCTTGGCCTTGAACAGCAGGAACCAGGCGCCCACAGGACCGTAGCCGTCCTTGAAGCGGGTGGGCACGAAGCGGTTTTCCATCAGCGTCAGCTCGGCACCGGCTTCAGCGGCCATGGAATAGGTGGAACCGGCGTTCCACACCGGGTACCAGGCACGACCCTGACCTTCACCGACGGAACGGGGACGGAACAGGTTGACGCAACCACCGGCGGCCAGCAGGCAGGCCTTGAACTTGTAGACGAATACCTTGTGCTCGCGGACGGAGAAACCGACAGCACCGGCGATGCGGTTCTTGTCGTTCTTGTCGTTGACCAGCTTGACGATGAAGATACGCTCCTGGATGTTGTCGATACCCAGCGCCTTCTTGGCGGCCTCGGCGACGATCCACTTGTAGGACTCACCGTTGATCATGATCTGCCACTTGCCGGAACGTACGGGCTTGCCGCCGTCCTTCAGGGGGGTCAGACCTTCGGCGCCGTTGTGACGCTCGCCGTTCTCGTCGGTCTTCCAGATGGGCAGACCCCATTCCTCGAACAGGTGCACCGACTCGTCGACGTGGCGGCCGACGTCATAGGCCAGGTCGTCGCGGGTGATGCCCATGAGGTCGTTGGAGACCATGCGGGCGTAATCGGCCGGATCCTGCTCGGGGCCGATGTAGGTGTTGATGGCGGACAGGCCCTGCGCCACGGCGCCGGAGCGGTCCATGGCGGCCTTGTCGACCAGCTTGATCTTCAGATCGGTGCCTTCGGCCCAGCGCATGATTTCGAACGCAGCACCGCAACAGGCCATACCACCGCCGATGAGAAGAATATCAACTTCTTCTTCGACGACTTCAGGATTTCCGAATTCTCCTGCCATTTGTAATTACCTCTGTACTCTGAATCTAGAAAGGGTGTTCTGTTTTCCCGGACCTTACAGGTTGATCAGCTCGCTGCGATCACCTGCGCGGTAGCCGTTCTCCTGACAGAAGAAACCGGGCTCCTCGATCTTGGCCATGTCGGCGGCCGGCTTGCCGGCGTAGGGATCGATGGAACCTTCCGGCGTGGTGCGGATCGGGAACTTGAAGCGCTTCATGGTGCCGTTACGGAACTTGATGGTCCACATGATGGAGTCGGTACCACGCAGCGGCTGCACGGAGCCACCCAGGGGAACGATATCGGCATAGTGACGGGCCTCGATGGCCTGCTGCGGGCAGATCTTGACGCAGGAGTAGCACTCCCAGCACTGATCCGGCTCCTGGTTGAAGGCACGCATCTCGTGGCCGGTCTCGGAACCGTCCTTGTCCAGCTTCATCAGATCGTGCGGGCAGATGTACATGCAGGCCGTCTTGTCCTGGCCCTTGCAACCGTCGCACTTGTCTGTACGTACAAATGTAGGCATGGTTTTGTCTCCGTTTTACTTTACTTCAGTGATATATCATCCGTTGACAGACGAGCCGGCAACGGTCTCTAGAGCCTGTTACTTGGCCGAGTGGCCCGACATCTTGATCTCGACCTTGTCCTCGTCCTTCAGCCCGCCATAGTAGGCGCGCAGGATCTCGAGCACTTCCGGACGCGAGAACTTGTCCGACACTTCCTCGCCCTCGGACAGCGCCTTGCGCAGCTTGGTACCGGAGAGCAGCAGGCGGTCTTCGGCATCGTGCGGGCAGGTCTTCATGGACGCCATGCCGTCACACTTGTAGCACCAGAAGGTCCAGTCGATCTTGAGCGGCTGGGTCTCGAGGGCGTCGGCGGGGATCTCGTCGAAGATGTGGTGGGCGTCGAAGGGGCCGTAGTAGTCGCCGACACCGGCGTGGTCGCGGCCGACGATCTGGTGCGAGCAGCCGTAGTTCTGGCGGAACAGGGCGTGCAGCAGCGCCTCGCGCGGACCGGCATAGCGCATGTCCAGCGGATAGCCGGCCTGGATGACGGTGTTGTCGACGAAGTACTTGTCGATCAGGGTGCCGATGGCCTTGCTGCGCACGTCGGCCGGGATATCACCGGGCTTCAGCTTGCCAAGCAGCGAGTGAACCAGTACGCCGTCTAGGGTCTCGATGGCGATCTTGGCCAGGAATTCGTGCGAACGGTGCATGGGGTTGCGGGTCTGGAAAGCCGCGATGGTCTTCCAGCCGCGCTTCTCGAACTCGGCGCGGGTCTGGGCCGGCGTCATGAACTGCTCGCCGTACTCCTCGGGGAAGCCGCCCTGCGACAGGACCTTGATGGGGCCGGCGAGGTTGACGTCGCCCTGCTCCATGACCATCTTCACGCCCGGGTGCTCGATGTCGGTGGTCTTGTAGACCATCATGCACTCGTGCTTCTTGTCGATGCTGTACTTCTCGGTCACCTTCATGGTGGCGAGGATCTCGTCGCGCTCGGGATCGAACAGCGCGACCTCGTCGCCCTCGCTGATGGAGTCGGCGGTAGCCTGGTCGGTGGACAGGGTGACCGGGATCGGCCAGAACAGGCCGCTGGCCATCTTCATTCCGTCACAGACACCTTCCCAGTCGGCGTGCGTCATGAAGCCATCCAGTGGCGTGAAGCCGCCGATGCCCATCATGATGATGTCGCCGGCTTCGCGCGACGAAACGTTGACCTTGGGAAGAGAGGCCGCGCGATCCTTTTCGGATGCAAGCGCGTCGCCTTCGAGGAGCAGCGGTTTCAGGTCACCACCGCCGTGGGGCTTCACTAGACTGGACATGAGACTCCTTTAACTAGCTGGCTGTAACAGGGCTATCGAAACGATAGCGCCCACCACCGGCGCGGCCGGCAGGGGGTGTTACCATAATGATGTGCAGGGGGAATTCCAACAGTTTTAATTTACTCCAGCATAAAGCCACCTTATTGTGTCAATCGGGCAGTTATGGATGGCTAACATCCTGTATTCTATCGTTTTTGTGAAACATTAGAATATAATGATATTTAATGCGCGTTTCAGTAATCCTGATTGGCCGGGGTCGACAATAGTCCAGTAGATTACTCGGTTATTGGCCGGGCGCCCGATTTCCAACGAGGACCACCTCATGTCCCACCCGATTCACGATCCGCTGTCGAAAGAACCCGATCGCGACAGCCGGATCGAGACCCGCAACACCACCTGCTACATGTGCGCCTGCCGCTGCGGCATCCGGGTGACCTTGCGCGACGGCGAGGTACGCTACATCCAGGGCAACCCCGACCATCCGCTCAACAAGGGCGTGATCTGCGCCAAGGGCTCCGCGGGC
Source organism: Gammaproteobacteria bacterium (assembly GCA_011321775.1). Classification (GTDB taxonomy): domain Bacteria; phylum Pseudomonadota; class Gammaproteobacteria; order DSM-19610; family DSM-19610; genus Thiogranum. The sequence goes on from DROT01000229.1 coordinate 5,922, forward strand.
ATCATGAAACAGTATTCGCCGGCGCGCATCACCCGGCCGCTGCTGCGCAAGCCCGGCGCCGAGCGCGGCACCAACGAGTTCGAGCCCATCTCCTGGGAGAAGGCCTTCGACATCCTCGAGGAACGGCTCGCCGCGATCCGCTCCACCGACCCGAAAAAGTTCGCCCTGTTCACGGGACGCGACCAGATGCAGGCGCTCACCGGCCTGTTCGCCCGCCAGTTCGGAACACCCAACTACGCCGCCCACGGCGGCTTCTGCTCGGTCAACATGGCGGCGGGCATGATCTACACCATCGGCGGCTCCTTCTGGGAGTTCGGCGGCCCCGACCTGGACCGCGCGCGCCTGTTCGTCATGATCGGCACCGCCGAGGACCACCACTCCAACCCGCTCAAGATGGCGCTGTCGAAGTTCAAGCGCCAGGGCGGCAAGTTCATCTCCATCAACCCGGTGCGCAGCGGCTACTCGGCCATCGCCGACGAGTGGATCCCCATCAAGCCGGGCACCGACGGCGCCCTGTTCCTGGCGCTGACCAACGAGATCATCAAGCAGGGACTGTACGACCGCGACTTCCTGGTCAACTACTCGAATTCCGCGGAACTGGTCAACATGGACCCGGCCTCCACCGAGTACGGCATGTTCGTGCGCTTCGAGGTGCCGCCCGAGGAGGGCTGCTTCGACCCGCAGAACAAGCTGTGGTGGGACCGCGAACTGAACAAGCCCATCTCCACCCACACCCCGGGGGCCGATCCCTACCTGCTGGGCGAGTTCCGGCTCGACGACGGCACCCCGGTCAAGCCCGCCTTCCAGCTGCTGGCCGACCGGGTGAAGGACTATACCGCCGACTGGGCGGCCACCATCACCGGCATCCCGGCGGAGACCATCCGCCGCCTGGCGCACGAGATGGCGATCACCGCCCGCGACGAGAAGATCGAGCTGCCGATTCCCTGGACCGACACCTGGGGCAACGAGCACGAGTCGGTGACCGGCAACCCGGTCGCCTTCCACGCCATGCGCGGCCTGGCGGCGCATTCCAACGGCTTCCAGACCATCCGCGCCCTGTCGATCCTGATGAGCATCCTCGGGACCATCGACCGGCCCGGCGGCTTCCGCCACAAGGCGCCGTTTCCACGCCCCATCCCGCCGTGCGCCAAGACGCCCACCTCGCCGGAGGACGTGCAGCCCGACACGCCGCTCAACGGCATGCCGCTGGGCTGGCCGGC
>DROT01000230.1 GCA_011321775.1 Gammaproteobacteria bacterium
GCGCCGGCGGGCAAAACGCCGGGCGAGGGCGCCGATGGCGCTGCCGATGCCCATCTGCCAGCCGAAGGGCAGGCGCGTCACCGGCCACAGCAATGCGAACAGTGCCCAGGTCGGCCAGAAGCGTGGCGCCAGGTAAGCGCGCCACCAGAGAGTGGATGGGCTGTGCACGGGCTCGATTGTAGCAAAGGGCACCGGTACCATGATCGCCTCGGTCCGGGACATTCTGTCCGGCAATGCGGGGTTGGCTGCGCCGGCATGACGGGAAGCGTGGGTTTCTTGAGTAACTGCCATTCGGTCTGGTGAGGAAAAGCATTGCGCGCTTTCTATACCCTGCTGCTGTACCTGTCCTTCCCCTGGGTGCTGACGCGACTGTGGTGGCGCGGATACCGCCTGCCGGACTACCGCCGTCACTGGCGCGAGCGGCTGGGCTACGTGCCGCAGCGCGCGGACAGCGGGGTGCTGTGGCTGCACGCGGTATCGGTGGGCGAAGTGCGCGCCGTCGAGCCGCTGGTCGAGGCACTGCGCGCGCGCTGGCCGCAGCGACCGCTGTTGCTGACTACCAGCACGCCGACCGGACGCGCCACCGTGGAACGTCTCTGGAGCGGGGAGGTCGAGTGTCGCTACCTGCCCTGGGACCTGCCGGGCGCGGTGGGACGTTTTCTCGAGCGCACCCGGCCGGCCGCGGCGCTGGTGGTCGAGACCGAGTGGTGGCCCAACCTGTTCCACGCCCTCGCGGAACGGCGGATTCCCCTGTACCTGGTCAACGCCCGCCTGTCGCCGTCTTCGCTGGCCGGCTGGCTGCGTTTCCGGCGCCTGGCGGCGACGACACTGGGTGGCGTGACGGCAATCGCGGCGCAGACGTCCGGGGACGCGGAGGCCTTCGTCCGCCTCGGCGCCCCGCGCGAGCGCGTGCATAGCGTCGGCCAGTTGAAGTTCGAGGCGCGGTTGCCGGCCGCTTTCGAGCAGCGGGTCGCCGGAGTGCGGCAGCAGCTGGGCGGACGCCGGCCCATATGGGTGGCGGGCAGCACCCATGCGGGCGAGGAGGAAGCCGTACTGGGGGCCCATCGGCGGCTGCTGGCTTCGTTCCCCGAAGCCTTGCTGCTGCTGGCACCGCGTCACCCGGAGCGCGCCACGGAGGTCCTGCGACTGTGCGAGCGCGAGGGATGGTCCTGCCGGCGTCTGTCCGGCTCGCAGTCCGGGGACGGGGACGTACAGGTGGTGGTGGTCGATCTGCTGGGCGAACTGGTCTACCTCTATGGGGCCGCGCAGGCAGCCTTCCTCGGTGGCAGCCTGGTACAGCGCGGCGGCCACAATCCGCTGGAAGCGGTACTGGCCGGCACGCCGGTCCTGAGTGGCCCCTCGGTGGCGAACTTCGCCGACGTCTACGAGCGCCTGTTCACCGCCGGCGCCGCGCGCCTGGTCGAAGACGAGCAGGCCCTCGCCGGGCGCCTGGGTGAGTGGTTCAGCAACGAAGCCGCACGCCGCCAGGCGGCCGAGGCCGGCCTCGAGGTGATCGAGCACAACCGCGGTGCCCTGCAACGTACGCTGGATATCCTGTCACTGGAGGACGGGCGGTGATAGCCACGGAACATGCTGTTTGCGTGTACATCTGAGCCGTAGTATGCCCGGGAGTCGATCCTTCCTGCGAGCCGGTTAGCTTGTCAGGATAGCCACGGAACCACACGGAAATGTTTATTGTGTTTTTTTCCGTGTTCTTCCGTGTGTTTCCGTGGCTAACAACGACCCGGTTCGGCTGTACACATCCGTTACGGATATGCCCTGGGAGTCGATCCTCCCTGCGAACCTGTTGCATTGTCAGGATAGCCACGGAAGCACACGGAAATACACGGAAAGGTTTCTTGTATTTACTTCCGTGTTCTTCCGTGTGTTTCCGTGTGTTTCCGTGGCTACTAACGACCCTGTTCGACTGTACCCCCCACTCGCGGGCATGCCCGGGAAGTCGATCTTCCTGCGCAGCGGTGATGTTGTCAGGATGGCCTGATCCCTATGGCCGTTTCACGCCCCGGCGTCTGGCCATGTTGTCGCCCATGTCCTGGAGCTGGCGGCTGCTGAGGATGTGGCGGGCCATTTCCAGCAGTTCGCGGTTCTCGAACTCGATGTGTTCGCGGCAGCGCTGGCAGAAGCGCGCGAAGTGGCCGGCGGCGTCTTCGTCCGTGGCCAGCTCCGGGCCTTTCTTCAGGTCCTGCAGCACCGTTGCCCAGAGATCGTCCAGTTCCCGGTGTTCCTGTTTCAGCCGGTAGACCATGTCGGCGAGTTTCAGTGACTGGCGGTTGAGGATGGGGAACAGGTCCTGTTCCTCGTCCTGGTGATGGTGCACGGCGCTGGTGCCGAAATAGTTCGCGATCCGGCCGATGGCGTTGCGGGCCTCCTCGTCGAAGCCCTTGTCGGCCAGGTGCGGCAGGAGTTTCTCCAGCATGTCGCAGTGCGCCAGCATGCGCTCATGGCAGGCACGCAGCAGCCCCAGCGGGTCGTCGAAGTCGGGTACCGAGGGAATCAGGGTGTCGTTCATGGGGCGTTATTCTAGCAGACCCCCGGTTTTTTGAAGATCGAAGGAGATGGCCACGGAAACACGCGGAAATGCTTTTTGTGTTTTTCCGTGTTCTTCCGTGTGTTTCCGTGGCTAATAACGCAGCTGTTCGGTGGTACATCTCATGCGCGTACCTGCCCGGGGAGTCGATCCTCCTTGCGAGGCGGTTACCTTGTCAGGATAGCCACGGAAGCACACGGAAATACACGGAAATGCTTTTGTGTTCACTTCCGTGTTTATCCGTGTCTTCCGTGGCTATTTACTCTTCGCGGCAGGTGTTGCCCCCAGGGCGTCGTTGACGGCCTGGAGGTCGGCGACCGAGAGGGTGCCGGCGGCCTGCTTGAGGCGCAGGCGGTCGACCACGTAGAGGTAGCGTGCGCGCGCGTAGTTGAGGCGTGCCAGGTAGTTCTCGCGCTGGGCGTTGAGGACGTCCACCACGGTGCGGGTGCCGACCTCGAAACCGGCCTTCTCGGCCTCGACGGCGACGCGGGTGGATTCCAGCGACTCGCCCAGCGCCTTGACCTGGGCGATGTCGGTGACCACGCCGCGGAAGGCATTCCGGGTGTTCAGCTCGGCCGCGCGTACCTCCTGCTCCAGTCGCTCGGTCGCCTGCTGGAACAGGTTGTGCGCCTCGCGCGTCTTCGAGCTTACCAGTCCGCCGGTATACAGCGGCACGTTGAGCTGCACGCCCACCTCGCTGTCGTGGCGTTTCAGCGGCGCGATGCCGCCGAAGTTGGTGTCGATGTAACTGGTCTGGGCGTTGAGATCGAGGGTCGGCAGGTGACCGGCGCGCTGGCGGCGGACTTCCTGGCGCGCGGTCTCGCTCGCGGCCTGGGCGGCCAGCACCTTGAGGTTCTGTTTTTCCGCCGTCTCGATCCATTTCTCCGGTATCGCCGGATCGGGGCGGGCCAGTTTCAGGTCCTCTCTCAGCGGCGCCAGTTCCTCATAATACTGGCCGGCCACCTCGCGCAGGGAGTCCTTGGCCTCGACCAGCTGGCTGAGCGCCTGGATCTCGCGGCTGACCGACAGGTCGTAGCGCGCCTGCGCCGCCTTGACGTCGGTGATGGCGATCAGTCCCACGTCGAAGCGCTGCGTGGCCTGGTCGAGCTGGCGGCCGATGGAGGCTTTCTCGGCCTGGGCGAAGGCGACGCTGTCCAGCGCGTCGAGCACCTTGAAGTAGCGTTCGGCCACCAGCACCATGAGATCCTGCTGGGCGGCGGCATACTCCGCCTCGGCCTGGGCGATCTCGCTGTCGGATTCCTTGAGCTGGATCCAGCGGTCCCAGCGGAACAGCGGCTGGGTGAGGTCGAGGCTGGCCAGCTTGTCGGTGGACTGGGTGGAGGGCGTGGAGCTGTTCAGCTCCTTGAAGCGCCTGCGCTTGAGGGTGCCGCTGGCGCTCAGGGTCGGCAGCAGACCGGCCAGCGCCTGGGGCCGTTTTTCCCGTGCCGCACGCAGTTTCGCCGCCGCCGCCCGCAACTGCGGGTTGGTGGCAGCCGCCTGCTGGTACACGGTGAGCAGGTCGGCGCCCCGTGCCGTGCCGGCGAGCAGCAGCAGGACGAGGGTAACGATGTGGCGCAGCGACATGCCTCAGAAGTGGAACGGTTCCGGTTGTGGCGCGTTGACGAGGGCGGGCAGCGAGGTTTCGAACAGGCTTTCCTCGATCCATTCCTGTTCGCCGGTGCGGGTGATCAGCAGCGCCTGCATCACCGGTGGCTGGCCGACGATCACGAACAGCCGGCCGCCCACCTTCAGTGCCCGGTGAAAGCCCTGGTGCAGCAGCGGCAGGGAGCCGGTGACGGCGATGGCGTCGAAGACCGCCTCGCCCGGGTAGCCGGAGGCGGCATCGGCGCATTCGAATTCGATGGCGCCGAGACCGTGATGCTGCACTTTCTCCGCCGCCCCGTCGATGAAGTCCTGGTACAGGTCCACGCTGCGGACGCGGCCGCCGAGGCGCGCCAGGCAGGCGGTCAGGTAGCCGCTGCCGGTGCCGATCTCCAGGATCTCGTCGTCCGGCTGGATGAACAGGCTCTGCAGCAGCCGGCCTTCCAGCCGGGGCGGCATCATGACCTGCTCGTGTTCCAGCGGTATGCTGATGTCGGAGAACGCCAGGGCGCGGTAGCGCTCCGGCACGAAATCCTCGCGCGGCATGGCCGCCAGCGTCTCCAGCACCCGGTCGTCGAGCACGTCCCAGGGGCGGATCTGCTGCTCGATCATGTTGAAGCGGGCCTGCTCGCTATTCAATGCATCCATCGTGGTTTTCTCGCGACCGGGTTGGCCGCAAGGGTACGGCCTTTGCCGGGGGCAGGCAAGTGCCGCCAGCGGCACCGGCTTGCAATGGAAGGGGGCTTGGGCTAACTTCAACGAGCTTGGCTGGGGGTGCTTCGCGCGGCGGAGCTGAGAGAGACCCTTTGAACCTGATCCGGCTAGTACCGGCGCAGGGAAGCTGAAAACCGCATCAGTTCTTCCCGGCGATCGATCCCGTACCCGTCACGAGGGAAGGACCATGAGCGCAATCCCCGAAGAATTCGTCCAGAAGACCATCGAACTGTCGGCCGACGTCACGCGACCCTTTCCCGGTTCGCGCAAGATCTATGTCGAAGGCTCACGCCCCGATCTCCGCGTCGGCATGCGCGAGATCGGACAGGCGCCGACCGCCGCCAGTTTCGGCGCCGAGGACAATCCGCCGATCACCGTCTATGATACCTCCGGCCCCTACACCGACCCGGAGGTGAAGATCGACCTGCTCAAGGGTCTGCCCGACGTGCGCGGTGCCTGGATCGATGAGCGCGGCGATATTGAATGGCTGGACGGGCCGAGTTCCGAGTTCGGCCGCCACCGCGCCGCCGACCCGGAACTGGCGCCCCTGCGTTTCGAGCACATCCGCCGCCCGCGTCGCGCCCGTGCCGGCGCCAACGTCACCCAGATGCACTATGCGCGCAAGGGTATCGTCACCCCCGAGATGGAGTACGTGGCGATCCGCGAGAACCTGCGCCTGGAAGAGCTGCGCGACAGCGGCCTGCTGCGCCAGCACCGGGGCCACAGTTTCGGCGCCAGCATCCCCGAGCGGGTAACGCCCGAGTTCGTTCGCGACGAGATCGCTCGCGGCCGCGCCATCCTGCCGGCCAACATCAATCACCCGGAGCTGGAGCCGATGATCATCGGCCGCAACTTCCTGGTAAAGGTCAATACCAACATCGGCAACTCGGCGGTGACCTCTTCGATCGCCGAGGAGGTGGAGAAGATGGTGTGGTCGACGCGCTGGGGCGGCGACACCGTGATGGACCTGTCCACCGGCAGGAACATCCACGAGACCCGCGAATGGATCCTGCGCAACTCGCCGGTGCCGGTGGGTACCGTGCCCATCTACCAGGCGCTGGAGAAGGTCGACGGCAAGGCCGAGGAGCTGACCTGGGAGCTGTTCCGCGACACCCTGATCGAGCAGGCGGAGCAGGGTGTGGACTACTTCACCATCCACGCCGGCGTGCGCCTGCAGTACGTGCCGCTGACCGCCGACCGGGTCACCGGCATCGTCTCGCGCGGTGGTTCCATCATGGCCAAGTGGTGCCTGGCCCACCACCAGGAGAGCTTTCTCTACACCCATTTTGCCGATATCTGCGAAATCATGAAGGCCTACGACGTGTCCTTCTCGCTCGGCGACGGCCTGCGGCCGGGCTCGCTGGCGGACGCCAACGATGCCGCCCAGTTCGGCGAGCTGGAGACCCTGGGCGAACTCACCAGGATCGCCTGGGAGCACGATGTGCAGGTGATGATCGAGGGCCCCGGTCACGTGCCCATGCAGCTCATCAAGGAGAACATGGACAAGGAACTGCGCGATTGCTACGAAGCGCCCTTCTACACCCTGGGGCCGCTGACCACCGATATCGCGCCCGGCTATGATCACATCACCTCGGCCATCGGCGCCGCCCAGATCGGCTGGTACGGCACCGCCATGCTGTGCTACGTGACCCCCAAGGAACACCTCGGCCTGCCGGACAAGGAAGACGTGCGCGAGGGCATCATTACCTACAAGATCGCGGCCCACGCCGCCGACCTGGCCAAGGGGCACCCCGGCGCCCAGGTGCGCGACAACGCCATGTCCAAGGCGCGTTTCGAGTTCCGCTGGGAAGACCAGTTCAACCTCGGCCTCGACCCGGAGAAGGCGCGCGCCTTCCACGACGAGACCCTGCCCAAGGACTCCGCCAAGGTGGCGCACTTCTGCTCCATGTGCGGCCCCCATTTCTGCTCCATGAAGATCACCCAGGACGTGCGCGACTACGCGCGCGAACACGGCATGTCCGAGCAGGACGCCCTCAGCGAGGGCATGAAGGAAAAGTCGGTCGAGTTTGTCGAGACCGGCGCGGAGATCTACCGCAAGGCGTGAAGGGAGGGGGAGTCGACCTTCCCTGCGAGCCTGTTGCATTGAGAAGATAGCCACGGAACACACGGAAAGGTTTTTTGTGTTTACTTCCGTGTTCTTCCGTGTGTTTCCGTGGCTAATAAAGACGCTATCGACTACTCCCCCACGCCTTCCCGCGGAGTGCCCGGCTCCAGTTGCACCAGCACGCGGTTGTTTTGCGCTGCGACGCGGTTCCATTGCTGTGCGGTGGTGTCTGCCGTGCGCGGGGGGTAGGGGAACAGGGGATCGCTGCGGCTGGCGGCGATGACTTCCAGGGTGATGGGGCCGCCATTGAGCAGCGGGTTGCTGGCGGAGAAGTTGGCAAAGCGCAGTGACTGGTGGGCGGCGGCCGAGTCGGTGGGTTGTACCGGGTTGCCGATGAAGTCGCACTTGTCGACCGTCAGCTCCGGCGGCGGCAGCCGGAAGCCGCTCTCCTGGCCGCCGAGCAGGCAGAACTCGCCGGCGTGGGTCTCCAGTACCAGCTTGCCGTGGAACCCCTCCCCGGCCAGTTGCTCCACCAGCTTGTCGATCAGGTCGACGCGCTGTTCGTCCAGGGCGATCTGGTCGTAGTCGTATTGCAGGCTGCGGTTCATGGCCCAGGCTATGGTCTGCCACAGGCTGGCAGGGATGCTTGCCGCGGTTTGGGGTGGCGGCTCGGGCACCACGGCCGCCGGTGCCGAAGCCTTTTCGACCACCGTCGCCGCCTGCGGTTGCGGCGCCTCGCGCTGCTGCAGGCTGTAGTTCCAGGCCAGCGATCCGAACAGCAGGGTGCTCAGCAGGATCACCGGGAACATCGAAGGAGCGGGGGACGGCAGCTTGCGCTGCAAGGCTTCGAGCTTTTCGTCCAGTTCCCGGTCGAGCCGGCCGGCGGTGTGCTTCGACACGCTTTCCATGCCCAGCAGCAGATCCTTGCGCAGTTCCACCCGCTGTTCGTCGAGCAGCTTGCGCAGGTGCTCGTCGAGTTCGCCCTGGTCGCGCATGCCGGGCTCGGTGAAGGCGGATACCGGTGGTGGCGGCGTGCTGCGCCGCCGGACGTCCTCGGCACGTTCCGAGGGCATGTCTTCGGTGCTTTCGCGCTTGTGACTGCGCCGGTCTTCCACCAGGCCGATCCGGCGCAGCGATTCGAACAGTTCCGCCGGCGCCACCGTCTTGGGCAGTACGCCTACGGCGCCCAGGGCGCGCGCCTGTCCCAGGTACAGGTCGCTACCCTTGGAGGTGTACATCATCACCGGGATGGTGGCGGTGTCGGGGTTGTCCTTGATGGCGCGCACCGCCTCGAAACCGTCCATGCCCGGCATCATGTGATCCATGAAGACGACGTCGGGGCGATGCTGGCGCAGGTATTCCAGCGCCTCGGCGCCGGACTCGACGGTGTCGACCCGCAGGCCGTATTTCTCCAGCATGCGCCGCAGTACCAGGCGCGCGGCCTTCGAATCGTCGACCACCAGGGCGTGTTTCTGTTGCGGCATGGCGCTTCCGGTTGCGTTTTCCCCGCTATCCATCATAGGCAAAAAAGGCGCCCAGCGCGCGGTACAGGTACTCGCTGTCGCGCGCGCCCGCCAGTTCACGGATGGAGTGCATGGCAAAGGTCGGTACGCCGACGTCGAGGGTGCGCACGCCGATGTTGCTGGCGGTGATGGGGCCGATGGTGCTGCCACAGGCCAGATCGCTGCGCACCACGAAGGATTGCAGCGGTACCTCGGCCTGCTGGCACAGCAGCCGGAACAGGCTGGCGGTCTCGCTGTTGGTGGCGTAGCGCTGGCCGGCATTGACCTTGATCACCGGACCGCGGTTGAGCAGCGGCCCGTGGCGGGCGTCGTGGCGGTCGGCGTAGTTGGGGTGGATGCCGTGGGCGTTGTCCACCGAGACCAGCCAGGAGCGGTCCACGCAGCGCGCCAGGGATTCGGCGTCCGGGCACAGTCGCTGCAGCACCGACTTGAGGAAGGGGCCGTCGGCGCCGCTGGTCGAGGCGCTGCCGACCTCCTCGTGATCGTTGCACACCAGCAGCGCGGGCGTGCCGGGCGCCGTGTCCAGCAGCGCCTGCAGGCCGATGAAGCAGCTCAGCAGGTTGTCGAGACGGGCGCCGCTGATGAAGTCGCCGTCGAGGCCGGTGAGCGCCGGTGGCTGGCAGTCGTACAGCGACAGTTCGAAGTCCAGCACCGCCTCGATGCCGGCCGCCGGGTGCTGGCGCCGTGCCTGCCGCAGCAGCAGTTCGCGGAACTCCGGTGCGTCCTCGGTCTCGCAACGCATCAGCAGCGGCGGCAGGTGCTTCTGGGCGTCGATGCTGCGCGACTTGTTGGCCTCGCGGTCGAGGTGGATGGCGAGGCTGGGGATCACGGCTACCGGGGTGCCGAAGTCGATCAGCGCGCTCGCCAGCTTTCCGTCGGCGTCGCGGTAGCCGATGCGCCCGGCGATCGAGAGGTCGCGGTCGAACCAGGGGTTGAGCAGGGCACCGCCGTAGACCTCGACACCCAGCTGGTAGTAGCCATGGTGCACCGAGCCGGCCTCCGGCTTGACGCGCAGGCAGGGACTGTCGGTGTGTGCGCCCGCCATGCGCAGGCCGCTCTCCGCCAGCGGCCGTTCCCCCAGGCTGAAGGCGATCAGCGAGGAGTCGTTGCGTGTCACCAGGTAGCGACCACCGGGCTCCAGCCGCCAGTGCGCCCCTTCAGGCAGCGCCGAGAAACCGGCTTCCTCCAGCCGGCGCCGCAGCTGCGCGGTGGCGTGAAAGGGCGTCGGCGAGCGCCGGATGAAGTCGATGAGTTGCCGATTGAGGTCCTGTCGATTCATGGCCTCATGCTAGCACATCGTCCCGGGGACGAGTTGTGCCCGGAGGCAGGGTCGTTGTTAGCCACGGAAACACACGGAAGAACACGGAAGTAAAACCAGGAAGACCTTTCCGTGTATTTCCGTGTGCTTCCGTGGCTATCCTAACAACGTAACGGCTTTGCAGGGAGGATCGACTCCCCAGATATGTCAGGCTATGACGTATGAGCCTTGCCGTGCAGGCGCACGATTTCGGCGCCGGGTTCGAGCGGTTCGGGGCGGCTGAAGTGATAGCCCTGGGCGAAGTCGACGCCGATGTCGCGCAGCTGCTCCGCGACCGCCTCGTTCTCCACGAACTCGGCGATGGTGCGGATGCTGAGGGTATGGCCGACCTGGTGGATGGCTTCGACGATGGCGCGGTTCATGGGGTCGATGTTCATGTCCTTGACGAAGCTGCCGTCGATCTTGAGGAAGTCCACCGGCAGGTTCTTGAGGTAGCCGAAGGAACTCAGCCCGCTGCCGAAGTCGTCCAGCGAGAAGCGGCAACCGAGACGTTTCAGTTCCTGGATCATGTGGCTGGCGCTGTCGAGGTTGAACACCGCTGCGGTCTCGGTGATCTCGAAACACAGCTGCCCCGTACGCAGGGGGTGCTCGTTGATCTTCTGCTGTATGTAGGCCGGCAGGTTCTGGTCGTTGAGCGAGTTGCCGGACAGGTTGATGGACCAGATGCCCTGGTCGCCCCCCTGCTGGGCCGTGCGCAGGTGGCGAAAGGCGGCGTCGATGACCCAGCGATCGACGGCGTTCATGAGGTTGTAGCGTTCGGCCGCGGGAATGAAGGCGCCCGGCGGTATGATCTCGCCGTTCTCGTCCACCATGCGCAGCAGGATCTCGTGGTGCGGCGTGTGCTCGTCCGGCTTCAGCGGCGTGATGGACTGGCGGTAGAGCAGGAAGCGGTCCTCCTCCAGTGCCTGCTTGATGCGCGATACCCAGTGCATCTCGCTGTGCCGTTCACCAAGACCGGCGTCGCTCTCCTGGTAGACGTGCACGCGGTTGCGACCCGCGTCCTTGGCCACGTAGCAGGCCACATCGGCGGCGCTGAGGACGAGCGAAGCGCTCTGCAGCTCTCCGGAGATGGGTACCATGCCGATGCTGACACCGACGTCGAAACGGCGTTCCTGCCACTGGAAGGTGAAGTCGCCGATCACTGTCAGCAGCCGCTCGGCGATGACGCGCGCCTGTTCGAGCGAGATGTTCTCCAGCAGGATGCCGAATTCGTCGCCGCCGAGACGCGCCAGCGAGGCGCCCACCGGCACGTTGGCACGCAGCATCTGGCTCACCTGCTTGATCAGCTGGTCACCGGCGGCGTGGCCGCAGGTGTCATTGATCACCTTGAACTGGTCCAGGTCGAGATACAGCAGCGCGTGTTTGCCGGCCCTCTGTTCCTCCAGCAGGGTGGCCAGGCGTTCGCTGAACTCGTCGCGGTTGGCCAGTCCGGTGAGGCGGTCGTGGCTGGACAGCCAGGCCATGCGGTGCGCCAGCCGGCGCTCGCGGCTGACGTCATGGAATACCAGTACCGAGCCGATGATGCGGTTGTCGAGGTCGTAGATGGGGGCGGCGGAATCCTCGATGTGGAATTCCTCGCCGTGGCGATTGACCAGCAGACACTGCTCGCGGATCTTGACCACCTGGCCGCTGCGCAGGCTGATGCTGGCCGGGTTTTCCACCGGCTGGCGGCTGAGTTCCTCGACCAGCGGAAACACCTCGTCCAGCGGGTAACCCTGGGCGGTGCCGATGGTCCAGCCGGTCAGTTTCTCGGCCACCGGGTTCATGTAGTCGACGCGGCCCTCGGCATCGGTGGTGATCACGCCGTCGCCGATGGAGTGCAGGGTGATCAGGGCGCGCTCGCGTTCCTGATACAGCGCGTCTTCGGCACGCTTGCGGTCGAGGCGCTCGCGCCCCTCCTTGAGCTCGCGCTCGATCGCCGGCACCAGCCGTACCAGGTTGTCCTTCATGATGTAGTCGTTGGCGCCGTTGAGCATGGCCTCCACCGCGGTTTCCTCGCCGACGGTGCCGGATACCAGGATGAAGGGCGTGTCGGGATCGTTCTCGCGCAGGATGCGCAGGGCTTCCATGCCGCTGAAGCCCGGCATGGCGTAGTCGGAGATGACGATCTGCCAGCCACCCTCGTCCAGCGCTTCGCGCAGTTCCGCCTCGGAATCCACGCGCCGGTACTCGGGTGCATAGCCGGCACGTCGCAGCCGCACCAGCAACAGCTGGGCGTCGTCGTCGTTGTCCTCGATCAGCAGCAGGCGCAGCGGGGTCTTCATGACGGCCATTCACTCCCTGTTCTGACGTTGCCAGTGGCCCGACTTGCCACCGAGTTTCTCCAGCAGCCGGATCCGCTCCATGGTCATGCCGCGGTCCATCGCCTTGCACATGTCGTACACGGTCAGCAGTGCCACCTGGACGGCGGTCAGCGCTTCCATCTCGACACCGGTCTGGCCGCGCGTCTCGACGGTGACGGTGCAATGCACGGCGGGCGGCTGCTCCTCGGCGCGCAGATCGACCTCGACGTGGGTGAGCGCCAGCGGGTGGCACAGCGGTACCAGTTCGGCGGTCTTCTTGGCGCCCATGATGCCGGCGATGCGCGCCACGGCGAGCACGTCGCCCTTGCGGTGGGTGCCGGCGCGGATCTTTTCCAGGGTGTCGCGGCCCATGAGGATGCGTCCCTCGGCCACCGCGCGCCGCGACGACACGGCCTTGTCGCCGACGTCGACCATGTGTGCCTCACCGGCGGCATTGAAATGGGTCAGTTCGCTCATGGCTGCTTCGGATCCGGTGCGTGATAGACTAGTGGCAGGATACCGGGAACCTTTATAGTCGCCGGCGGGAGATTTGTAAAACCCGGCGGTGGGGAGGATCGACGTCCCGCGTGTATGCGGGTAGCGGTGTACGGCCGGGCAGGGTCGTTGTTAGCCACGGAAACACACGGAAAAACACGGAAGTAAAACCAGGAAAACCTTTCCGTGTATTTCCGTGTGCTTCCGTGGCTATCCTGACAAGGTGATGGTGTTGCAGGAAGGATCGACTCCCCGGCTGTGTCCGCTACTATGGGCAGGGGTTGGATTTCGCACGAGGTTGCTTATGCACGTCCAGGTTCGTTTCTTTGCCAGTCTGCGGGAGAAGGCGGGGTTCGCCGAACGGCGCCTCGAGGTCCCGGCGGGGACGACGGTGGCCGAGGTCTGGGCGCAGGCGCTTCCCGGCGAACCGCTCCCGGACAATGTGCTGGCGGCGCGCAACATGGAGTACGTCGCGCTCGACAGTCCGGTGCAGGAGGGGGACGAGGTGGCCTTCTTCCCGCCGGTGACCGGGGGTGAGCGGTGAGCGTCGAGGTGCTGGAAAGCGGCTTCGATCCCTGGGCGAAGCTGGCCGGTTACCACGGGGGTGGGGAGGGCCGCGAGAAATCGGGCGCCACCGCCGTGTTCGTCGGCACCATGCGCGATTTCAACGAGGGTGACGAGGTCCACGGCATGCTGCTGGAGCACTACCCCGGCATGACCGAACGGCACCTGGAGAAGATCAGTGTCGAGGCACGGGGGCGCTGGGAACTCGACGACAGCCTCATTGTCCACCGCGTCGGTGAACTGCAGCCCGGAGATCCCATCGTGCTGGTGGCCGTATGGTCGGCCCACCGCAAGGCCGCCTTCGAGGCCTGCCGCTGGCTGATGGAGGAACTCAAGTCCAGGGCGCCCTTCTGGAAGAAGGAACAGCTCTCCGACGGCAGCCGCTGGGTGGAACACAACACCGAAGGTTAGCGCCGGCCGTCCTGACAAGGTGATGGTGTTGCAGGAAGGATCGACTCCCCGGGCATGCCGGCGAATGAGGTGCACCGCCGAGCAGGGTCGTTGTTAGCCACGGAAACATACGGATTTTGGAGATGGCCGCGGCGCCAGGCGCCTCGCAATGACGGTCACCGGGAACTACGCGGCCAGTCCACCGGGAGCGCCGGGCTCCAGCCCGGCAAGGGCATTTCCGCCCAGGACGATGGCCGACGCCTCCGCCGTGCCGGGCTGGAGCCCGGCGCTCCTGGCCCCCGTGTGTTCCGTGGCTAATCCTGCTTTACTCCCCCTTCAGGAGGACGCCGCCAGTGCGTCGTCCTCGACGTCTTCCACCACTTCGTGCAGGGTGAATTCCATGGTCTCGAGGTCGCCCAGTACCCAGGTGGCCGGGGCGGCGACGCCGCCGACGGTGCCGGGATCGAC
>DROT01000231.1 GCA_011321775.1 Gammaproteobacteria bacterium
CGGTCCTCGCGGTACTCGCGCACCGGCAGCACGGCGTTGATGCGCTCGCCCTCTTCCAGCGGCAGCAGGTTGACGATCGGCTTGCCGCGTGCCAGGCGTCCCGCCTGCGGCAGCTGGTAGACCTTGAGCCAGTAGGCCTTGCCGCGGCTGCTGAAGCAGAGGATGGTGTCGTGGGTACTGGCGATGAACAGCTTGTCGATGAAGTCCTCTTCCTTGACCCGCGTCGCCGCCTTGCCGCGCCCGCCGCGGCGCTGGGCGCGGTAGTCCGACAAGGGTTGCGACTTGGCATAGCCCGAGTGCGACAGGGTCACCACCACGTCTTCCTCGGTGATGAGGTCTTCCATGGTGAGATCGAGCTGGTCGGTGAGGATCTCGGTACGGCGCTCGTCGCCGAAGCGGTCGCGCACCTCGATCAGCTCGTCGCGGATCACCTGCATCAGCCGGTCCGGGTTGTTGAGGATGTCGAGCAGGTCGTCGATGCGCTCGATGACCTGCTTGTACTCGTCGATGATCTTGTCCTGTTCCAGGCCGGTGAGCTGGTGCAGGCGCAGGTCGAGAATCGCCTGGGCCTGGGTCTCGGACAGGCGGTAGATGTCACCGTGATAGCCGTATTCGGCTTCCAGGCCGTCGGGGCGCGAGGCCTTGCTGCCGCTGCGTTCCAGGTATTCCGAGACGATGCCAGGTGGCCACTCGCGCCGCACCAGCTCGGCACGCGCCTCGGCCCGGCTGCGCGACGACTTGATCAGCTCGATGACTTCGTCGATGTTGTTGAGGGCGACCGCCAGGCCTTCCAAGATGTGCGCCCGTTCGCGCGCCTTGCGCAGGTCGAACACGGTGCGCCGGGTCACCACCTCGCGGCGGTGGCGGATGAAGGCTTCCAGGATCTGCTTGAGATCCAGCAGCCGCGGCTGGCCGTCGACCAGCGCCACCATGTTGATGCCGAACACGCTCTGCAGCTGGGTGTGCTGGTAGAGGTTGTTGAGGATCACCTCGGCCACCTCGCCGCGCTTGAGCTCGATGACCATGCGCATGCCTTCCTTGTCGGACTCGTCGCGCAGGTTGCTGATGCCCTCGATCTTCTTTTCCTTGACCAGCTCGGCGATCTTCTCCAGCAGCCGCGCCTTGTTGACCTGGTAGGGCAGCTCGGTGACGACGATGCTCTGCCGCGGCGTGTCCTCGCCCTCGATATGGCTGCGGGCGCGGATGTACACCCGGCCACGGCCGGTGTGGTAGGCCTCGTGGATACCGCGTACGCCGTTGATGATGCCGGCGGTGGGAAAGTCCGGACCCGGGATGTGCTGCATCAGGTCGCGGATACTGATGTCGGGATCGTCGATCAGCGCCAGGCAACCGTTGATTACCTCGGTGAGGTTGTGCGGGGGGATGTTGGTCGCCATGCCGACGGCGATACCGGCCGAGCCGTTGATCAGCAGGTTGGGTATGCGCGTGGGGAAGACGCTCGGTTCGTGCTCGGATTCGTCGTAGTTGGGGACGAAGTCGACGGTCTCCTTCTCCAGGTCCGCCAGCAGCTCGTGCGCGATCTTCGACATGCGCACTTCGGTATAACGCATGGCGGCCGGCGAATCGCCGTCCACGGAACCGAAGTTGCCCTGGCCGTCGACCAGCATGTAGCGCAGCGAGAACGGCTGCGCCATGCGCACGATGGTGTCGTAGACCGCGGTGTCACCGTGGGGGTGATACTTACCGATGACGTCACCGACGATACGGGCCGACTTCTTGTAGGGCTTGTTCCAGTCGTTGCCCAGCTCGTGCATGGCATAGAGCACGCGCCGGTGCACCGGCTTGAGACCGTCACGAACGTCCGGCAGGGCGCGGCCGACGATGACGCTCATGGCGTAATCGAGGTAGGATTGCCGCATTTCGTCTTCCAGATTGACCGGAAGCACTTCTTTGGCGAAGTCAGCCATGAAATTTCAACCCGGGAGCCGCCTGGGGAAGCCGCCCCTTTTCAGTAATCCAGCGATGACTCAGGTCACACCCGCCAATTCAGGGCGCGTAAAACCGCAATGGTACCATAGCTGTGGGGGTACTGCATATGAGGAATCGGGGCTCAGAAGCGCTCTGAGGGCGCCTGAGACCGGAGTTGCCGGGTTTGCAGTGCGGTTTTCGCCGCTGCCACTCCGCCAGCGTGGGTCCCGGGCTTACAGTCCGGATTACGCGGTGGAAAAGAGAACACGGCGTAATCAGCGACGGAAAACACGGAAGAACACGGAAAAAAAGAAAACATTTCCGTGTTTGTCCGTGTTTTCCGTGGCCAATTACAACGAAATCAGTTCATTCGGCCATCAGCGCTTCCATCCGGGCGCGGTCGGGGTTTTCCACCACCCCCTTCTCGGTGACGATGACGTCCACCAGTTCGGCCGGGGTGATGTCGAAGGCCGGGTTCCAGGCCCCGGCGCCGCGGGCGGCGACCGGTTCGCCGCCGCATTCCAGCACTTCGTCGATTCCGCGCTCCTCGATGGGGATGTCGGCACCGCTGGCGATGCTCATGTCGACGGTCGAGGTGGGGGCCACCACCATGAACTTCACGCCGTGATGACGCGCGGCCACGGCGGCGCTGTAGGTGCCGATCTTGTTGGCCACATCACCGTTGGCGGCGATGCGATCGGAACCCACCACCACCCACTGAACCCGTCCCTGCGCCATCAGGTGGGCCGCCGCCCCGTCCACCAGCAGGGTTACCGGAATGCCGTCCTGCAGCAGTTCCCAGGCGGTCAGCCGCGCGCCCTGCAGCCAGGGACGGGTCTCGTCGGCAAAGACCTCGCGCAGCCGCCCTCCCGCCCAGGCGCTGCGAATGACGCCCAGGGCCGTGCCGTAGCCGCCGGTGGCCAGCGCGCCCGCGTTGCAATGGGTCAGCACGCCGCTGCCGGCGGCGATGAAACCGGCGCCATACTCGCCCATGGCGTGATTGGCGCGTATATCCTCGTCGTGGATAGTGCGTGCCAGCTGCAGTAACGCGGGAACCGGGTCACCCTCGATTCCGGTCGCGGCTGCGCGCATCCGTTGCACCGCCCAGGAGAGGTTCACCGCCGTGGGCCGCGCCTGTGCCAGCCCGTCGAGGTCACGCTGAAAGCCGTCTCGCCAGCGTTGCGGATCTTCCCGGTAACGGTCGCGTGCGGCGATGACCGCCGCATAGGCCGCGGTGATGCCGATAGCCGGCGCACCGCGGACCACCATGTCGCGGATCGCATCCGCGGCCGCGCCACAGTCCTCGAGTTCGAGCCACTCCATACGCCGCGGCAGCAGACGCTGATCCAGCAGGCGCAACAGGCCGTCGGCCCACTCGATGGCCCGGATGCCGTTGCTGTTTTCGTTGTTGTTCATTCGAACTGACTCATCTCCCTCTTGAATGCGGAGGGTAACGATTCAGATCAGGGAGCGTGGGGCATGTCTCTTCCCTCAGACGACCGCTTGTTTCCTTGAAATGGGCCGATTTTTCAGGGCCGGCCGAAACTCGCTGCGCTCAGACAACGGCCGGCTTTTTCCTGAAAAATCGGCCCATTTCAAGGCGCGGTCGATTCGGTCAGAGACATGCCCCACGCTCCCTGATCTGAATCGTTACACACAAACAATCGTACAGTTATCGGCTTCCCCGCTTGCAAACCGCTGCTGCAGGGGCTCTACTATGCCGCCCGCTCGCCAGCTGCCGATGGCAGACGGCAGCATGACGCGGGGCCAACGCAAAGAACAACTGCCACCGACCGACAGGAGCCTATCATGGAATCGATATCGATCGATAAACTGAGCGACCCTACCCTCATCGAAAAACTGCTCATTCCCTGGGCCATCAAGCTGGCCGTGGCCCTGGCCATCTTCATCGTCGGCCGCTGGATCGCCAAGTGGCTGACGGGGGTGGTGCGCAAGCTGATGAAGCGCGCCAATGTCGATGACATGCTCACCAACTTCATTGCCAACATCGTCTACACCGTGCTGTTGCTGGTGGTCATCATGGCGACCCTGGATCATCTCGGCATCAAGACGACCTCGCTGCTGGCAGTCTTCGGCGCCGCCGGCCTGGCCATCGGTCTGGCCCTCAAGGACTCGCTGGCCAATTTCTCCTCCGGCGTCATGCTCATCATGTTCCGCCCTTTCCAGGTCGGGGACTTCATCGAGGCCGCCGGCGTCGCCGGCGTGGTCGAGGAAGTGCGCATGTTCGCCACCCTGCTGCGCACCGGTGACAATCGCCAGATCATCGTGCCCAACGGCCAGATCTACGGCGGCACCATCATCAACTACTCCGCCAAGGACACCCGGCGCATCGACATGGTGTTCGGCATCGGCTATGGCGACGACATCCGCAAGGCGAAGCAGATCATCGAGGAGATCATGCAGCAGGACGACCGCATCCTCGAGGACCCTGCACCCGCGGTGGCACTCGCCGAGCTGGCGGACAGCAGCGTCAACTTCAACGTACGTCCCTGGGTGAAGAGCGGCGACTACTGGCCGGTGCGCTCCGACCTGCTGGAGAAGATCAAGCTGGCCTTCGACGCCGAAGGCATCAGCATCCCCTACCCGCAGCAGGAAGTGTACATGCACCAGGTCGCCTGATCGGGACCGTATCGATGTGATAGCCACGGAACCACACGGAAGAACACGGAAATAGTCTGCTGCTTTTGTTTCCGTGTCTTTCCGTGTGGTTCCGTGGCTAATCAGGCCGGAGTTCTTCCAGTCACCCTGTTCAAACCCTGTGCCCGAGCCATACTGGCCCAGGGCCCGGATGCCCCGCTATACTCGCGCGGATGAAGACGACCGAGACCCTGATCCACGCGCGCTGGGTGATTCCCGTCGAACC
>DROT01000232.1 GCA_011321775.1 Gammaproteobacteria bacterium
GCACAGGCGGTCCACCTTGGGGTTGATGGAGCACAGGCCGTTGGACAGCACCTCCGGCAGCATGGGGATCACGCGGCCGGGAAAATACACCGAGTTGCCGCGCTCGATGGCCTCGGCGTCCAGCGCGCTGCCGACGCCCACATAGTGCGAGACGTCGGCGATGGCCACCAGCAGCCGCCAGCCCTTGCCCTGCGGCTCGCAGTACACGGCATCGTCGAAGTCGCGCGCGTCCTCGCCGTCGATGGTCACCAGCGGCAGCTCGCGGATGTCCTCGCGGCCTTTTTTGTGAGTGGGCAGCACGCGTGGTTTGAGGCCGGCGACCTCCTCCTCCACTTCCTGCGGCCACAGGTGCGGCAGGCCGTGGGCGCGGATGGCGATATCGATCTCCATGCCCGGCGCCATGTGATCGCCCAGCACTTCGAGGATGCGCCCCACGGGCTGGCGGCGGCGGGTGGGCTGCTCGACGATTTCCACCATCACGATCTGCCCCTCGCGGGCACCGGCGAGGTCTTCATCGGGGATCAGGATATCGTGTGGCACACGCTTGTTGTCCGGCGCCACCACGGCGATGCCACCCTCCATCAGCAGGCGGCCGACGACCTGGTGGGTATTGCGTTCCAGCACCTCCACCACCGAGCCTTCGCGGCGGCCGCGGCGGTCGATGCCGGAGACATGCGCCACCACGCGGTCACCATGGAACAGCGCGCGCATGTCGCGAGGGCCGAGGAACAGGTCGTCGCTGCCATCGTCCGGCACCAGGAAACCGAAGCCGTCGGGATGGGCGATGACGCGGCCGCGCACCAGATCCATCTTGTCCAGCGGCCCATAGGCATTGCGGCGGTTGCGCACTACCTGGCCGTCGCGCTCCATGGCGCGCAGGCGGCGGGTCAGCGCGACCTGCGACTCCTCGTCATCCAGGCCCAGACGTTCCGCCACCTGCTGCCAGGTCAGCGGCTCGCCGGCCTCTTCCAGCAGTTCGAGGATAAGCTCGCGGCTGGGAATGGGGTTTTCGTATTTCCGTGCCTCACGTTCGGCGTACGGATCGGTAACAGTCGTTTTCTTCTTTCGTTTAGTCATCCGGGTATTCTACTCGATACACGAGGCCAGTGGCGTATGAAATGTGTTATTGGCGGCAGAAAAAGTCCTTCCGAACGTTGACAACAATCGTGCGGGTCGGTAAAGTTCGCGCCCAGTTGTGAAGGCTGTCCTGGCCGATCCGCAACAATCACCTGCCGAGGTGGTGAAATTGGTAGACACGCTAGCTTCAGGTGCTAGTGGGGGAAACCCCGTGGAGGTTCAAGTCCTCTCCTCGGCACCATTATCTTTCTTTACTCTTTACCTACGACACACCCCGCGAAGTCCGTAACGACACGCGCTGCGCCTTGCTCACCTGAGCAGTCCTCTTTTCCACCGCCCACGCCTGCATCTTTCCGCGGCAAGATCCTTAATATCCACCTTCATTTGCTCAGGAATCCCCCCTCTTACTGCCCTTCGCCCCTGCCGGTGACGGACACGTCTGCCACTAAAGATTTCATTTCCTTGCTCGATAACCATAGCGCGGCTGCGGCTTTAATTATTATAGCCTGCACCAAGGGTGCCGGAACTGCCTTCAGAACACGTCAACCGGCTTCAATCGATTAGCGCGGCAAACACTTTCACGATGCATGCGCTACTGCGAGCAAGGGGAATGCCATGTCAAGAAACATTGCTTTATGGTTAGGTTTGTTGGGTATGTTTTTTATGCTGGGCGCTCAGGCGGCCTCTGACGCCGAGTTTCCCACGGGTTGGGAAAGTTGGCCGGTAAAGGGGGACACGGGCGTAATCCCGGACAACAAGACACCGATCCCGTCGGATCTTCCTCCCATCATCCAGGAAATCGTCAAGACCTATAACTGGGTCGGTGACGGCAAGGGCAGCAAGTACCAGATCCGCATCAACCCCAGCCAGGAGCAGAACTACAAGGCCCGTAACGGCAAGTATGACGACGGCGCC
>DROT01000233.1 GCA_011321775.1 Gammaproteobacteria bacterium
AACTCGCTGCGCTCAGACAACGGCCGGCTTTTTCCGAAAAATCCGGCCCATTTCAAGGCGCGGTCGATTCGGTCAGAGGCCCCACCCGCCCTCGCCGGGCTGGATAGTCACGTTCAGCATGATTCCCCGAACCCATGCACCGGGCTCAGGACTTGAGGTTGGGGCAATCCTTGCGGTTGCAGTCGCCGTAGATGATCAGCGAGTGGTCGCGGATGGTGAAACCCGCCTTTCTGGCCACCTTTTCCTGGCAGCGCTCGATGGTCTCGTCGATGAATTCCACCACCTTGCCGCACTGGTTGCAGACGATGTGGTCGTGGTGGTGCCCCTGGTTCATCTCGAACACCGAGTGCCCACCCTCGAAGTGATGGCGCGTCACCAGGCCGGCGGCCTCGAACTGGGTGAGCACGCGGTAGACCGTGGCCAGCCCGATCTCCTCGCCGGCCTCGAGCAGGATCTTGTAGACATCCTCGGCGCTCATGTGGCGCGGCTCGGCGGTCTCGAGGATCTCGAGGATCTTCATCCTCGGCAGCGTGACCTTCAGCCCCACCTTGCGCAATTCACTGGATTCCACGATATCCCTGCCTCGTATCGACCCGGGTCCCCGCCTGTTCCGCGGCGGTCAACCATATAAAAACACCATCGCATCGGGTATCATGCCGCCCGTCCCCAGGCCAACCAGACGCAGTTCTTGATGCGAAAGCTTCTCATCCCTGTTGCTTTGATTGCAAGCTTTTTGCTGACGGCGTGCTCCAGCGATCCGATCGTCAACCGCCTGCCCTTCGTGTACCGCATCGACATCCAGCAGGGCAACGTGCTCAGCCAGGAAGCCGTCAACCAGCTGCGCACCGGCATGAACAAGCGCCAGGTCCAGTTCGTGCTCGGCTCGCCCTTGTTGATCGATCCCTTCCACGCCAACCGCTGGGACTACGTCTACCTGTTCGAGCCCGGCAGCGACAGCGACAAGAAACCCTCGCGCCAGCGCGTCACCCTGTTCTTCGACGACGAGCAGCGGGTCTCGCGGATCACCGGCACCATGCTGCCGCAACCCTCGACCGAAGCGAAGCCGCGCAACAAGCAGGTCACGGTAGAGGTTCCCCCGCAGGAGCCGGAAGACATCGGCATTCTCACCCGTTTCTGGCGCTGGCTGGGCTTCGGGGAACACCACGAGCAGTGAACGCGGCGCGGCTCAGCCCTTGATATCGCCGCCGCCCTTCTTCATGCGCTTGCCGGCCGCGGCGCGCTCCTTGCGCACTGCCTTGGGATCGGCGATCAGCGGACGGTAGATCTCGACCCGGTCACCCGCCGTGAGCACCTGGTCAGGCTTCTTGAGCTTGCCGAAGATACCGGCCTTCATTTTCTCCGGGTCGATCTCCGGGAAACGTTCGAGAATGCCGGACTGCTCGATGGCCTGTTTCAGGGTGGTACCCACAGGCACGTCGAGGCCGATGATGACCTGTTCGTCCGGGCGCGCATAGGCGACTTCCACCGGGATCGTTTCAACGTTTTCCATAGACTTCCACCGCGCGCTTCTGAAAGGAATCCACCAGTGAGTTGGCTATCTGGCTGAACACCGGTCCCACCACCATGCCCAGCACGCGACTGGCAAAGTCGAACTCCAGGTCCAGCGACACCTTGCAACCGTGCTCGCCGAGCGCTTCGAAACGCCAGAAGCCTTCCAGACGGCGGAAAGGCCCCTCCACCAGGCGCATTTCGATCATCTTGCCCGGATGATTCCGATTGAGGGTGGTGAACTCCTTCTCCACCCCGCCCTTGGCGATCTCGATGCTCGCCTCCACCTCGTCGTCGCTGCGCCGCAGCACGCGCGCACTCTTGCACCAGGGCAGGAACAGGGGGTAGGACTCGATATCGTCCACCAGCGCGAACATCTCCTCCGGCCGGTAGGGCACCAGCGCCGACTTGTGTATGGTCGTCATGGGCCTACTTCGCCATTCCCAGCAGGTCCGAGAAGTCCACCAGCCCGGTGACATTGAGGAACACCAGCAGCACCGCGGCCGGCGTGACGTAACGGACCAGCCCGTACCACAAGCGGTAGGCCGCGCCGTCGCCCATGTCCAGCTCCTGCACGCTGTCGTCGCGCTTCATCACCCAGGCCGCGAATACGGCAATGAAGAAACCGCCCAGCGGCAGCATGATGTTGGCGGTCAGATAGTCGAGCAGGTCGAAGACGGTGTAGTTCCTGAAGATCGAGATGAAGGACAACGGCCTGAACCCGGACCACAGGTTGAAGGAGAAAACGGTCAGCAGACCGGTGGCCCAGGTGACGATGCCGGCGAATACCGAGGCATGGACCCGGGTCATGCCCTTGTTCTCCACCAGCCAGGCGACCGCCGGCTCGATCAGGGAGATGGCCGAGGTCCAGGCAGCGAACACCAGCAGCACGAAGAACAGCGCACCGAACAACGCACCGCCCGGCATGTGGCCGAAGGCGAGCGGCAAGGTCTGGAAGATCAGCCCCGGCCCGGCGCCTGGCTCCAGACCATTGAGAAACACCAGCGGAAAGATCGCCATGCCCGCCAGCATTGCCACCAGGGTATCCAGCACCGCGATGGTGATGCTGGTACGGGCGATGGAAGTCCGCTCCGGCAGATAGGATCCGTACACCATGATGGCACCCATGCCGAGGCTGAGGGTGAAGAAGGCATGTCCCATGGCGATGAGCACGCCGTTGGCGGTGATCTTGCTGAAATCCGGGGTGAACAGGAAGCGCAGCCCCTGGTCGAAGGCGCCGCTGGCGAGCGCATAGCCGTCCAGCATCAGCAGCAGCACGAACAGGCCCGGTACCAGGAAGCGCACCGCCCTCTCCAGGCCGCTGCGCACGCCGCGCGCCACCACGATCATGGTCATCACCATGAACAGGGTGTGCCAGGCCAGCAGCTTCTCCGGGTCGCCGGTGAACTGGCCGAAGATGCTCAGCACCCCTTCGGCAGTGGCGCCGTGGAACATGCCGGAGGCGGCACGGAACACGTAGGCCAGCGCCCAGCCGGCGATGACGCTGTAGTAGGACAGGATCAGGAAACCGGCGAGCACGCCCATCCAGCCTAGATAGCGCCAGATGTGGCTGGCGCCGGCCTCCTCGGCCAGGGTGCGCATGGTATTGATGGGGCTCTGGCGGCCGCGCCGCCCGAGCATGACCTCGGCCATCATGATGGGGATGCCGATGGTGGCGATGCACACCAGGTACACCAGCACGAAGGCCCCGCCGCCGTTCTCGCCGGCGATGTAGGGGAACTTCCAGATGTTACCCAGACCGACCGCCGACCCGGTGGCCGCCAGCACGAAGGCGAGGCGCCCCGACCAGCTGCCGTGGATCGATTTTCTTCTCTCTGTCATGGGAACCCCGGGCCTGAAACTGGGCGGGAATTGTCCGCAAAATCGCGGAAATGCTCAAGAAAGAAATGCGTATAATGCCGCCATGGCGAAATCCGGCAAGAAAAAAGGCAAGGCGGGAGGCGGCAGCACCATCGTCCTCAACCGAAAGGCGCGCCACGACTACCTGCTCGAGGACCGCTTCGAGGCCGGCCTGGCGCTGGAAGGCTGGGAGGTCAAGAGCCTGCGCGCGGGCAAGGTCCAGCTGGTGGACGCCTATATCCTGCTCAAGGACCACGAGGCCTGGCTGTTCGGCTGCACCATCACCCCGCTGCCGACCGCCTCCACCCACATCCACCCGGACCCCACCCGCACCCGCAAGCTGCTGCTGCACCGCGAGGAGATCGACAAGCTGGTCGGCGCCGTCGACCGCAAGGGCTACTCCCTCATTCCCACCGCCATGTACTGGAAGAGGGGCCGCGCCAAGCTGGAGATCGCCCTCGCGAAGGGCAAGAAGGCGCACGACAAGCGCGCCAGCCTCAAGGACCGCGACTGGCAGCGCCAGAAACAGCGCATCCTCAAGCACGGCTGAAAGCCCCCTGCCCGGGGAACCAATTCGGTGCTACACTGTCTGACCTGTGACTTTGGGGGCGACCTGGCTTCGACGTGGGTTGCGAAACCTGAGGTGCATGCCGAGGGACAGATGACCTCGTTAATCCAGCTGTACCACTTATAGTTGCCAACGACGACAACTACGCACTCGCCGCTTAAAAACCGGTAGAGTGCCGTCTGACCGGAGCCGTGCTTGTGCGTCCGGAGCCCCTCGGGGCATTCAGGCGTCGATTCTCACAAGCTCGCGGTGAAGCTCGTCCGGGGCGGATCCGTCAAAACCTTACCGGAATCGCTGGCTGTCTTCCCTGCCCGTCGGGTAGCAGCCAGTTAAATGCAAAGACGCGGCTAAGCATGTAGAGCCGAAGGCGGAGGACCTGCGGACGCGGGTTCGATCAATACAAGGGTCGCCTCTACCCGTAAGGGTAGAGTGAATAACGGGGCTCACATCGGTGAAACCTAAAGCAGCATGAGCTGCCAGGGCAATACCGAGGGGTAGGAAGAGGGCCAACCTCATGCCTGCCCTGTAGAGACTCATAGACCGGCTGAGTCCATGTGGATGGAGCCGATACTAGGATTTGCCGCACTACTGCGCGGTGGATAACACGCCCCGCATCCTGGCAACAGGATGAAGGTATAGTCCAGCCCATTCCGAAAGGTTTGGATAAGCTGTCCCGCCGCCTCCACCAACAGTACGGCCCTGACAGGATGTCGGGGCCATTTTTTTACCAGGAACGGAACCACGGATGGCTTCTTCAAAACGCGTCAAACCGCTCTCCCCCGCCGATAGCGCCTATATCGCCGGCGTCATCGATGGCGAAGGCACGGTAACCCTGTGCCGCAAACACCGTAACGAGAATCATCAAGTGGCGGTGAGCATCAGCAACACCGACTACGACCTGCTGAAGTATGTTCTCGATACGGTCGGCGCTGGCAAGATCACACGAAAACGAATCCAAAAATCACACCACACACCCAGCTATGTCTATGCCGTCTACAATCGCCAGGCCCTGCAGCTTCTCGCCCAGATTGTCCCCTATCTGAAGACATACAAGGCGCAACGTACCCGTTTACTCCTCGACCATTACCTTGTGCTGACCCCGAGAAACGGAAAGTACAGCAAAGACCTGCAAACACGTCGTGATGTATTCGTTCAACAAATTCTTGCGATCACGCATCGCGTGTAATACAACGAAAATCATGGCCGCCTTGCCGGATTCTGCAACGCTCCATCCGGGCTACGCCAATCGGGCATCCCCGGTCGAGAACAATGGGCATGAACTTCGCTGGTCTTTCCCCGTCATTCCGGCGAAAGCCGGAATCCAGTAGTTTCAGCAAGTTGCTGGATCCCGGCCTGCGCCGGGATGACGAATACGAAGTTTATGGGACAGCAGTGGTGTAAATCCTTACTTCAATGAGACGGGACTCAGACCAAATACCCGCCCATGACAATCCTGGGATACCGATCAGTTTCATCAGCAGATTGATCGCGTGCGCGCTGCCGGTCTGCGTGCGGCAGCGCTGGCAGTGGCCATGATACAGGCGCCGCGTTTCGCCAGTGACTGCATAGCGTACCGAACCGCGCAGGCAGCTCCCGCTTACCGTGGTGGCCACCCGTTCTCTCCCTGTGACAGGGAACTCAGGCCAGGGCCTTGAACATCTTGCGATTGCGCTTGCCCTTGATATGGGTGACATCCATGGCGATATGGTGCGGTGAATAGACCGTCGTCCGGATCAGCCACTGCCCGGACGGCAGCCTGGCCTGTTCGGTCATGGTCCGGATCTGGGTGGTATCGTCGTAGACATCCTCGATCACATCGTATGCCAGTTTCATCCTTCATCACCTCCTAGCAGCAGCGTCATGGGGATCATGCGCCACAGTGGACTACACCTACAACCTAGATGTCGGCGGCAGACAATTCAAGTCAGGATGGAACGAAACACCAATGTGGGAAAGCCCGCGGAGGATTATTGTGGCCAAGAGTTTCAAACCGGCGTCCACCACAGTAAAAGCGGCGGACCGTGCTGCCACGATCCGCCGCCGGATGGAACGTCGGATCAGGGGTCGGTGCGTTCCAGCTTCACCGCCACGAGGTCCCCGCTGGCGCTGTCACTGTACACGTGGACTTCCACGTAGTCGCCGGTACCCAGTGCCTGCAGGTTGAAGCGCGGATCGGGCATCATGCCGTTGCGACGGCTGTCCTTCATGATGGTCGAGTTATCAACCGTGATGACCGAGCCGTCCTGCAGGGTAACGGTTCCGCTGTTGACGCCAGTAGTCGAAACGGCCGTGACGGTATCTTTCAGTTCCCGGTCGCCGCGGTCCTCGAACTTCAGCTCCCGCGCGTTCAGCACCCCGTTGGCGTCGAAGGTCCCTTCGACGGTGACCATGACGCCGGCGAGCAGCCCCGCCTTGCTGCCCCGCTTCAGTTCCGTGGCGTCGCTAACCCGGATGCGGGTTCCGTCCATACCGAAGCCGCTGCCATCAAAAGCCGTGGAGATGATACCCCTCATCTCGAAGTCTTCGTTCTCGCTGCCGCGGTGACCCTTCACGCCATCCCCCTGCAGGTCGACCTTGCTGGCGACCAACGTGCCACTGCCATCGAGCCCGGAGACACTTCTCACTTCCACATAGACGCCGTCGGTCAGCGTGAGACCGGCATCGAGCACGGCGCCGTTGTAGTCGACCGGCAACGAACCGAGCCGGAAGCTTCCCGCGGCGCTGTCAAGATTGCCGACCACTCCCTTCACCTCTATACCATCCGGATGCGCCGCCAGGTAGGTGGCCAGGTCCGCCGCCTTCACCTCGATGCGGGTCGCAAACACCTGGCCGGCACCGTCTCCGTAGCCGTTCACTTCGACGATATTACCGCCTGCGATCTGGTCCAGGGCGGTGATCCCGGCCACCTTGCTCTCGAATAGTGTATTGGCGTCCACGTTCACCGTCTGCCCCATGACGACGAGGGTACCGCTGTTGCCGCCCGCCGGCACCGCGTTGCTCTGTACCAGGCCCTCGATCTCGTCGGACACGTCGATGCTGAGGGCCACACCGGATGCACCACTGGCGCTGCCCTCGACGCTGGCGACCATACCGACCGCGAGATCGGACTCCGAGGCCGGGCTGCCCTCGACGGTGATAGTCGCGCCCGCGGTGTTGTATTCCACCCCGTTGATGAACACGCTGCCAAAGCCGGTGATGGTACCGACCGCTGCCGTCCCGACTGTCGAAGAGCTGGCCGTGCCGCCACCTCCACCGCCGCCGCAGGCGGAGAGCCCGAAAACAATGGCGACGGCCGTGGCAAGCTTCGTCATTCTGTTGAAATACATAACAATCTCCTTGGATGATCAACGGGTCTGGGAAGAAAGGACAGAGCTGGTACTACACTGCACCTTTCCGATATTTGGGAAATATATCCCATTTCTTGAAATAGTCAAGCAACCGGACTGTCGATCCTCGTTACCGGGACAGGATTCACAAAACGGCCGCGCCGGGAAACAAAGGCAAAGCAAACTGCGCCGTGCGCGGCTGAAAGAGGGGGGTGTAGAGGATCGACCCGGAAGATCTGAGGAAGAACGGCTCGCCGGGGTTCAGGTGGTACGCGCCGCTTGCGTGTTCACCGGCGCGCCCACCACAAATAGAGGTACGGCGCCGCCATGACCAGAAGGAAGACCGCACCGGCATAGGCCGGCTCCGAGCGGAACAGCCAGACAGCGATTGCAAACCCCGCCAGCATGGACAGGGTGCAGTCGATCAGCACCCGCTGCAGCAGGCGTCTGCGCCGCCTGCTGTCCTCGGAACCGGTGAGAAAGGTCACCAGCACCGGCCCCATGTAGTGCAGCGGTGCAAAGAATCCCAGGGCGATGATCCAGACGGTGGTGTCATTCATGCGATAGCGTCTCCGACAGTGGTTTCATTCTCGCCTCTCAGGCGGAGGTGAACAACCATGCCCGCGCCGTCTCGGTGATCGCCGCCACCGCGGGGTGGGAGATGCGGCGTTCGACCGAGATGGCGAAGAACTGCTCGCGCACCCCATCGGTGGCTCCCAGTTCGACCACACCGTACTGTTTCGATACCTCGGCGGCGATGGGCGTGGGCGCCGCAAAGACCCCGGCGCCGCTGTGTCCGAAGGCTTTCATCAAGGCGCTGTCGTCGAACTCGCCCACGACACGCGGGTGCAGGTGCTGCTCCTCCAGCCACTGTTCCAGCCGGCTTCGCAGCACCGTGCTCTCCCCCGGGAGCAGCAGCGGCGCACCATCCAGATTGCGGGGAAATTCCTTTCCCAGGCTACGCGCCAGCGACCGCGTGGCGAAGAAACTCAGGCCGCAGTCGCCCAGGGGGTGGTTGAAGCCGCGGACGTTCACCCCGGCCGGAATGGGACCATCGGCGATCACCAGGTCGACGTGATGAAGCGCCAGTTCGGCCAGCAGGGGCTCGATGGCACCCTCCCGGCACACGATGCGCACCGCTTCCGGCAACTGCAGCGCCGGTGCCAGCAGGCGGTAGGCGATCGACTTGGGCACCACGTCGACCACACCGACCCTGAAGACCAGTGGCCGGCCACCGGGAAAGTTGCGCACCGTCTCTTCCAGCTCGCTGCCGAGCGAGAAGATCTCGTCGGCATAGCTCAGCACCAGGCGTCCCCCCTCGGTCAGTTCCAGCTTGCGGCCGGCACGTTCGAACAGCTGCTCACCGAAATAGTCCTCCAGCAGGCCGATCTGGCCGCTGATGGTCTGCGGCGTCAGGTGCAGGCGTTCGCTGGCACGCGCAATGCTTCCCTCACGGGCGACCACCCAGAAATAGTGGAGGTGCTTGTAGTTGATCATCGCCTCGGCCGATAGTTCGGTTTTTTCGATTCATACACACATAATATTCGACTTTTGCTCGGTGCCACAAGCGCCTACCCTGAGCATCCGTCGACAATGACGCAAAATTGCGGAGACCACCATGCAGATCGATATCCAGTCACGGCACTTCACCCTCACCGAGGCGCTGCGAGGCTATATAAAACGGCGACTGGGCTTCGCCCTCGGCAGTCGCGACGAGCACATCCGCCGGGTGCGGGTGCGGCTGTCCGACGTCAACGGTCCCAAGGGCGGTGACGACAAGTGCTGCCACGTCCAGGTAACGCTCGAACACCTGCCCGACATCGTCATCAAGGACACCGAGGCGGATCTCTACCGGGCCATCGACCGCGCGGCCGATCGCGCCGATCGCACCCTGGGTCGCCGACTGGCGCGCCAGCGGACTCGCGGCCGCTCCACCGCCATGCGTCCACAGCTGACCACCGCGGAAATCCTCTGACAGCGATCCGAATCAGGAGACACGCCCCATGAACGCACCCTTGCTGAACACCGGCATCCGCCGGCAGACCGAGGTCCTGAGCACCAACAAGGTGGTCCGTAACACCTACCTCCTGCTATCCATGACGCTGCTGTTCAGCGCCCTGACGGCAGGCGTCTCGATGTCGCTGAACCTGCCCCATCCCGGCCTGCTGCTGACACTGGCCGGCTATTTCGGGCTGCTGTTCGCCACCACGAAATTCCGCAACAGCTCCCTCGGCCTGGTATTCGTCTTTGCCCTCACCGGTTTCATGGGCTATACCCTCGGCCCGATCCTCAACGCCTACCTGAGCCTGCCGAACGGCTCCCGTGTGGTCATGACCGCCATGGGCGGCACCGGCACGATCTTCCTCGCCCTCTCGGCCTACGCGCTGGTATCCCGCCGCGACTTCAGTTTCATGGGCGGCTTCCTGGTCGCGGGCATCCTGGTCGCCTTTCTCGCCGGTCTCGCCGCGCTGTTCCTCGACATGCCCGGCCTGTCGCTGGCCGTCTCGGCCATGTTCGTACTCCTGATGTCCGGCCTCATTCTCTATGAAACCGGCAACATCATTCACGGCGGAGAGCGCAACTACATCATGGCCACCGTCACCCTGTATGTGGCGATCTACAACCTGTTTACCAGCCTGCTGCACCTGCTGGGAATGCTGGGGAACGAGGAATAGCGCCTTCGATCCGGCCGGTACCGATTTTCGGCTCGTCGATCCGCACCAGGATGGCGGTGGGGTGTCCTTCTTAAGTTAATCCGCACAGCGACCGATCCTGTAGCGAGACACCCCGAACTCGCAGCGGATATCGACATGCAGGACACATCGGCCCCCTGGCTGGGGGTGAAAAAGTGGCAGAATGGCCGCATCAGCTCGAACGCGAAGCTGGAACTGTACGTGCTGCTCGGCGTCGCCCTGGTCTGGAACCTGTTCCTGATTCCCCTCACCGTCTCCCTGTGGGATGAAATCAGGGCCGCCGTCACGCAGCTGTCACTCAGCGACCGCAACACCTGGGACCCCAAACTGCTGGTCCCCGCCCTGCTGCTGGCCAACCTCTCGCTCATCCCCACGCTGATCGCCCAATGGCGCCGGTGGCACCGCTTCGGCCGCCTGTACATGACCCTCGACCCCTACCCCGGAGCGATCGGCGGCCAGGTCGGCGGTTACCTCGACATCCCGGCCCTCAGGTTCCACAACGACATTCCCGTGGACGTGCGGGTGAACTGCGTCGAGGTCAGGATTACCGGCAGCGGCAAGTCGCGCAGCCGTTCCGATACCGTGGTGTGGCGCAAGAAGGCCAAGGCGGCGATACGCTGGGGCGCCAGCGGCGCGCGGGTGGAATTCGTGGTCGACGTCGACGAGGGCCTGCCGCCCTCCACCCTGGAGTCCGGCAAGCACGGCAGCTGCTACTGGTCGGTACGCGTGCGCATTCCCGACGCCGACTTCGACCGCAGCTACGAGATCCCGGTGTTTGCCAACACCCCGCGGACCGAATCCAGACTGCGACCCACCGGCGTGGTCCGGGAAGAGACGCCGCCGCGCGTCGAAGACCTGCCGCCCGGAATAGCAACGGTCACACGGACGGCGGACGGTTTCCGTATCGAATACCCGGCCGGGCGCAGCGGCAAAATGGGGACCATCCTCATGCTGGTGGGCCTGTTCTTTTTCGGCGCCGCCGGCTTCCTGGGCTACCAGTTCGTCAGCGAGCTCCACCCCGGCGAAGGCGCCCGCATATCCTGGTTTTCAACCATCATCCTGGGATTCATGACCGCCATCTTCGGTCTGCTGTCCACGGCCGTCATCGCCGGCGGCTGGTTCGTGCGAAACAACCGCCTGAGTGTGCAGGTCGACCGCGAGAAACTTCTCAGCATACGGCGCGCCTTCGGCCGCGACTTCACCACCGCCGCCCGGCTCGGCGAAATCACCGGTTTCAACAAGAAGATCGGCATGCAGGCCGGCCAGGCGAGCCAGGCGGAACTCTACTATCGTATCCAGGCCCGCCGGAGCGACGGTCGCAACCTCACCGTGGGCGACAACATCCACGGCCAGGAGCATGCCGACGCACTGCTGGAGTTCTTCCGCCGTAACGTGCCCCTCGATCCGGCACCGGCGGCGAGCGTTACGTCGTCCGGACCGGCGCTGGCGATACCGCCCCGGCTCAAGTGGGTACTCGTCGGTGCCAGGGTGTTCAGCACCCTGCTGTTCATCGGGCTGCTGGTGGCGCTGTATTTCGACATGCGCATCTGACGCCGCGCCGGCATCGGCCGGCGACGGCCACCCTGCTATAGTATCCGCCATGCATCCGCCCTGGCGAACAAGCAGGATCCGCCGTGCCGCCATGGCAACCCGGGGACCGGTCGCCGCCGGCGCCCTGCTGCTGGCCGCCTGTTCGCCGCCCCCCTCCCGGACACTGATCACCATCGCCGACGCACGCCAGCACCCGGCGGTGCTGGTCGACCGCGGTGATGCCGGCGATTCCGTCGGTGACCTGCTGGTCTTCGACCAGCCGCTGCTGGACGAAAATTTCAAGCGCATCGGCACCAACAGCGGCAGCTGCGTGCGCACGCGCAGCGGACACAGTTTCCAGTGCCAGTGGACCCTGAGCCTCGGCGACGGCACCATCCAGGTGGCCGGGCGCGAATTCGACCGCGGCCGCTCACGCATCAGTATCGTCGGCGGCACCGGTCGCTACGCCGGCATTTCCGGCGACATGGAATCCGTCAACAACGACGACGGCACCTTCACCCAGACCCTGCACTACCGTCTTCGCTGAATGCCCTGATGGCCACCGAAGCACCACGCCGCTGGATCGCCCACGTAGACCTCGATGCCTTCTTCGCCAGCTGCGAACAACGCGACCGACCCGAATACCGTGGCCGGCCGGTGGTGGTCGGCGCCCTGCCCGGCCACCGCGGCGTGGTGGCCGCCGCCTCCTACGAGGCACGCAAGTTCGGCATCCGCTCGGCCATGCCGATCTCCGAAGCGTATCGCCGCTGCCCGGACGCCGTGTACCTGCGCCCGGACCTCGACAAGTACCGGCGTGCCTCGCGCCGGGTGTTCGACATTCTCGGGCAGATCACGCCGGTGGTGGAAGCCGCTTCCATCGACGAGGCCTACCTCGACCTCAGCGGCCTGGAAAAACTGCTCGGCCCGCCGGCGGCCATCGGCCGCGAGATCAAGCGTCGCATCCGGGAAGCCACCGGCCTGGGCGCCTCGGTGGGCATCGGCCCCAACCGCCTGATCGCCAAGCTCGGTTCCGAATACCGCAAGCCGGACGGCCTGACCGTGGTCCATCCGCAGCAGGTGCTCGACTTCCTGGCACCCATGCCGGTGGGCAACCTGCGCGGCCTGGGACGCCAGACGCTCAAGGTCTTCGATCGCCTGGGAATCCACACGGTGGCGCAGTTGCGCGAGTTTCCGGCATCACTGCTCGAGGATCACCTTGGCAAACGCGCGGCCGGGAGTTTTCGTCGCCAGGCCTTCGGCATCGCCTCGGACGAAGTGGTCACCGGGCGACAGCGCAAGAGCATCTCCAAGGAGACTACCTTCGAGAGCGACGTGCGCGACCGCGATACCTTGCACGACGTGCTGCAGGCACTGGCCGCCGACGTCGCCAGCACCGCGCGCCGCGAGGGGCTCAGCGGCCAGGTGGTCACCCTCAAGATCCGCTTCACGGGTTTCGAGACCCATACCCGCCAGCACAAGCGACCGGCGCCAACCCAGGACGAGCGCGATATCCTCAGAACGGCGTGGCGGCTCTTCCAGGAAGGCAAGCTGCCGGACAAGGCCGTGCGGCTCATCGGCGTCGGCATCAGCGGCTGGGCGCAGGAACAACCGGAGCAACCCGACCTCTTCGATCCGCCCCAACAACACCGCGAGAACCGGCGGCTGCTGGAGACCGTCGACGCCATCAGTGAACGATTCGGCAAGGGAGTTTTACAGGTAGGTGTACCGCGCAAGCGCAACCAATGAACAGAAGCTGCCGGAGGAATGAACCTGGTCGCATACCTCGACCATTGAGAAGATAGCCACGGAATCACACGGAAAGACACGGAAATATCTTGTGGTGTTTGCTTCCGTGTGCTTCCGTGGCTATTTCCTACGGACTCGGGTTGGGATGTTGCTGGTGGATCGCCTCGATGCCCTCCAGCACCGCCGGCGGCAGCTTCAGGTCGACGCTGTCGATGTTGCTCTTCAGCTGTTCCCTGCGGGTGGCGCCGATGATGGTGCTGGTGAGGAACGGCCGGCTGTGCACCCAGGCGAGCGCCATCTGTGCCGGGTCGAGACCGTGCTCGCGGGCCAGGGCGACGTACTTCGCCGTCGCCGCTTCGGCGGCCGGGCTGCTGTAGCGGGCGTAGTCGGGATAGAGTGTCAGGCGCGCGCCCTCGGGCCGGGCGCCGTCGAGGTACTTGCCGGACAGCACACCAAAACCCAGCGGCGAGTAGGCCAGCAGGCCGGCCTTGTCACGCCAGGAGACCTCGGCCATGCCGATCTCGTAGCTGCGGTTGAGCAGGCTGTATGGATTCTGCACGCTGACGAACTTCGGCAGGTAGCACTGTTCCGCCAGGCAGGAGAAGCGCATTACCCCCCAGGGGGTCTCGTTGGACAGGCCGATGTGGCGGATCTTGCCGGCGCGCACCTGCTCGTGCAGCACCTCCAGCGTCTCCAGCATCGGCGTGACATCCTTTTCCGACTCCGGCTCCGGCTCGAAACCGAGTCGGCCGAAGTAGTTGGTGCGACGCTCCGGCCAGTGCAGCTGGTAGAGATCGATGTAGTCGGTCTGCAAGCGCTTCAGGCTGGCGTCCAGGGCCGCGGGGATGTCCTCGTGGTTGAAACGGGTACGGCCACCGCGGATGTGCGGCAGCCAGTCCTCGCCCGGCCCGGCGATCTTGCTGGCCAGCACGATGCGCTCGCGGGTGCCGCGCGCCTTCATCCACTCGCCGATGATCTCCTCGGTACGGCCATAGGTCTCCGCCCGCGGGGGGATGGGATACATCTCCGCGGTGTCGAAGAAATTCACGCCCTGTTCCAGGGCATAGTCCATCTGCTCGAACGCCTGCTCGCGGCTGTTCTGCTCGCCCCAGGTCATGGTGCCGAGACAGATCAGGCTGACGTCGATATCGGTGTTACCGAGCTTGCGGTATTCCATCGTGCGAACTTCCCCCTCAGAGGACCGGAATATCGTAGGTTTGGAGTCAGCGCCCCAGCAGTTCCGGCCGGATCATCCAGTCGATCTCCCACAGGCCCGCTCCCTCGCGTTCCAGGCATACGACGGTGCCCGGGCGATAGGCCACCAGGACGGGCTCTTCCCTTTCGATCAGCAGGTGCGACACCAGCTTCGCCATGAACGGCAGGTGGCCGGCGATGAGCGTGTCACGGTCCCAGGCGTCGCTCTGCCAGTCGAAGGCGCGCGGATCGTCGTTGGGGTTGAGCAGACCGCTCTCCTCCGCTTCCACCCCCGGGGCGATGGTCTGCGACAGGATCTGCGCGGTCTGCACCGCGCGCAGCTTGCCGCTGTGCATCACCCGTTCGACCCGCACCCCGGCCTTGCCCAGGAAAGCGGCCAGCCGCTCGATATCGGCGCGCCCCTGCTCGCTCAGCGGCCGCCGGGGATCGACCTCCTTGCTGCAGGCCTCGCCGTGCTGTACCAGGTAGAGTTTCATCGTCGACCTCCGGAACCGTTGCCCCCCACCGGGGCGGGCGTGATTTTCGACCATACGCC
>DROT01000234.1 GCA_011321775.1 Gammaproteobacteria bacterium
ACCAGAAGCAGGAAGCCCGGCTGCATGGCCGCGCGCGGCAGGAATGGCACCGCAAGGGGATCGACAGCGCCATCCGTTTTGCCGACACCTTCCCGGAACACCGGGAAGCGCTCGCGGTTCGCACCCGCGCCGCCCAGCAGCTGTATACCCTCAAGCAACCGCAGGCGGCGATCGTTCAGGCACAGAAGGTGGTCGAGCGGAAGGACGCACCCGCGGCGCTGCAGCTGGCGAACTGGACCGTCATCGCCCATGCCCGTTTCGACCTTGGCGATTATCAGGGCGCGGAGCAGGCCTACCTCCAGGTACTGGCCCGCACCGGCAAGGGTGACGAGGAACACGCGAAATTCAAGGAGAACCTGGCCGCCAGCATCTACAAGCAGGGGGAGCAGGCACGTGCGTCCGGCGACATGGCCGCCGCCGCCAGGCATTTCCTGCGTATCGCCACTGTGGTGCCGGACTCGGACATCAACGTCACCGCCCAGTATGACGCGGCATCCGCCTTTATCGTGCTGAAGCAATGGGACCGGGCCATCACCATCCTGGAACGCTGGCGGAAGAACAACCCCGGTCACCCGCTGCAGGCCGAGGCCACCCGCAAGCTGGCGGTCCTCTACCAGCAAAACGGCCAGCCGCTGCGTGCGGCCGGCGAGCTGGAACGAATCGCGGCCACCGAGAAAGACCCGGCACTGCGACGCGAGGCGGCGTGGACCGCCGCCACCCTGTACCGCGAGGCGGGCCGACATGAGCAAGCCATCCGGGCCTACGAGTCCTTCGTGAAACAGTTCCCGCGCCCGGTCGAGCAGGCGACCGAGGCGCGCTACCAGCTGGTACAGCTGTATGGCGAGATCGGCAAACCCGGGAAACAGCGCCACTGGCGCGAGGCGATCATCGAGGCGGACCGCAGCGCCGGCAGGATGCGCACCGATCGTACCCGCTTCCTGGCTGCCCACGCCCGGCTGGCGCTCACGGAAGGCGCGCTGGCTGCCTACCGCAGTGTGGCCCTGAAAGAACCGCTGAAGGCCAGTCTGGCGCGCAAGAAGAAATACATGAAGGCCGCCATCGAGGGCTATCGCGAGGCCGCTGCCTACAAGGTCGCCGAGGTC
Source organism: Gammaproteobacteria bacterium (assembly GCA_011321775.1). Classification (GTDB taxonomy): domain Bacteria; phylum Pseudomonadota; class Gammaproteobacteria; order DSM-19610; family DSM-19610; genus Thiogranum. Next base: position 1,104 of record DROT01000234.1, read on the forward strand.
ACCACTCAGGCGACCTATGCCATCGGCGAGATCTACCGTGATTTCGGCAAGGCCCTGATGCAGTCGCAACGACCGCGCAACCTCAATGAAGAGGAGCTGGAACAGTACGAAATCCTGCTGGAGGAACAGGCCTATCCCTTCGAGGAAAAGGCGATCGAGGTGCACGAGGCCAACGCGGCGCGGGTCGCCGGGGGCATCTACGACGAATGGGTCCGCAAGAGCATGAGAGCACTGGCCGAACTGCTGCCGGTGCGTTACGGAAAGGAAGAAAAGGGTGAAGACTTTGTCGCCACGCTGCAATAGCTGCCGGCTCCTGGCCGTTGTTCTGGTGCTGCTGCTCGGCGGCTGCGGCAGCCTCTCCCGGCACCCGAAGAACGGCGCCGACGGCGCCACGCAGGCGAAGCCGCTGCCACACGACTATCAGCAGGCCGTGCAGCTGATGCGCGACGGTGAGTATCAGGCGGCAATTCCGGCCCTGCGGTCCTTCGCCGACAGCCATCCGGAACTCGCCGGACCCTGGATCAACCTGGGTATCGCCTACCGGCACGGCGGGCAGCCCGACAAGGCGCAGCAGGCCCTTTCGCGGGCGATCGAGCTGAACCCGGACAACGCGGTCGCCTACCAGCAGGCGGGCATGCTCTATCGCCAGCAGGGAGATTTCGGCGCCGCCCTCGAGTCCTACAACAAGGCGCTGCAACTGGATCCCGACTATGCCCTGGCACACCGCAATATCGGCATCCTCTATGACCTGTACCTGGGGCAGCCGGAGCAGGCGCTGGCTCATTACCGCCGCTACCTGGAACTCGTGGCGCAGCCGGACCCGACCGTGGAGGCCTGGGTCATCGATCTGGAGCGTCGCAACAAGACCGCGCAGGCGAGGGCAAAGCCGTGAAACACCATGACCACAGTACCGCCTTACGCCCCGCCCTGCTCGCCGCCGCGCTGCTGCTGGCCGCCGCCGGCGGCCCGGCCCGGGGTGAGGAACAGCTGCAGTCGGAAGGCATGGCCGTCATCGGCAACCGCGAACTCCCCAAGGCACTCGTGATCGTGCCCTGGAAGGACCCGGAAGCCTCGGTGGCGCCGGACCGCCCGGTCAACAGCCTCATCGACGAGGCCCTGCAGCCGGTCGATCCCGACGTATTCCGGCGCAAACTGCAATATTACGACTCGGTTCACACAACGGACTAAAGATTCACCAGCGGACCCCGAAAGACTGTAAGCACCTCTAAGGAGTACACCATGGATATCTACTCGACTTTCGTACAATTTTTCCAGGCCGGAGGCCTGTTCATGTACCCCATCGTGGTGGTACTGGCACTGGGCACCGCCATCGCCATCGAGCGCTACGTGTACCTCACCGCCGCGCGCGCCACCAACCAGCGCATCTGGAAACAGGTGATGCCGCTGCTGATGGAGGGCAAGTTCAGCCAGGCCATCGGGGTGACCGAGAAGTCGAAGGCGGCGCTCGGGCGCATCTTGCGCTACGGGCTCGACCGTACCGGCGCCGGTGTCCGCCGTGACGACATCGAGGTCGCCATGGAGGAAGGCCTGATGGAGACCGTCCCGCGACTGGAGAAACGCACCCACTACCTGGCCACCTTCGCCAACATCGCCACCCTGCTCGGCCTGCTGGGCACCATCATGGGCCTGATCCAGGCATTCACGGCCGTCGCCAATGCCAACCCGGCGGAGAAGGCCGACATGCTTTCGGCGAGTATCTCGGTCGCCATGAACACCACCGCTTTCGGACTCATGGCCGCGATTCCCCTGCTGCTGATCTATACCGTGCTGCAGACCAAGACCACCGAACTCGTCGACAGCCTCGAAATGGCCTCCGTCAAGTTCCTCAACATCCTCACCGAGCGTCACGTCGAGCGGCGCGGAGCCGGCGCCTGATGAAACGCCGCTGGCGCAAGCAGCACCTGGCCGGTTCCGGGGAGGTCAACATCACGGCCTTCATGAACCTGATGGTCATCCTGGTGCCTTTCCTGCTGATCACGGCAGTGTTCTCGCGTATCACCATCCTGGAACTGGACCTGCCGGCACCCGGCACCGGCAAGCAGGCGCAGGCGAACAACGACGCCGAGTCACTGCAACTGGAAGTCATCGTCCGCAAGGACGCCATCGAGGTGGGTGACCGCAAGCGCGGCCTGCTGAAACGCGTCCCGGCGGCGGACGACGGCAGTGATCTTGCCGCGGTCTCCGATCTGCTCAAGCAGATCAAGGCGCGCTATCCCGACAAGCAGGACATCACCCTGCTGCTGGAGAGCGACATACCCTACGAACGCATGATCGAACTGATGGACACGCTGCGCGTGGTGCGGGTGGAACAGAACGGGCAGACGATCGATGCCGAACTGTTCCCCGCGATCTCCATCGGCGACGCCCCGGCTGCCCCGATGCGCCAGGCGAAGAGGAAAACACCATGAAACAGTCGCGCCGCGCCAAGCGCATGGAACGCCACCACAAGCGGCACAAGGGGACACCGGCCTTCAACCTGGTCTCCCTGATGGACATCTTCACCATCCTGGTGTTCTTCCTGCTGGTGAATTCCGGCGAGGGCGAGGTGCTGCCCAGCACCCGCAGCGTGGAACTGCCCGAGTCGACCTCGGAGCAGAAGCCGCGCCAGAATGTCGTCGTCATGGTGACCGATCAGGATGTGCTGGTGCAGGGCAAGCGGGTGGCGCAGGTGGCTGAACTGAACAACAGCAAGGGACTGTCGATCGCGGCGCTGAAGAGCGAGCTGGAACAGCTGGCCAGGCGCCGCGTGCTCGCGGGCGGCAGCGCCGCCGGCGCTCCCGAAGTCACCATCATGGGCAGCAAGCTGATCCCCTTCCAGCTTCTGAAGAAGGTCATGGCGACCTGTACCGAAGCCGGTTACGGCAAGATTTCCTTCGCGGTCCTGCAAAAGACGGCCCAGGAGAGCTAGGAAAAACACATGGTCTACTCCCATTCCCTCTCCCTGCCGTGGTCGGCCTCCGCCGAGGACGAACGTCGTTTTCGCAAGATCCTGGGGGTCACCCTGGCGCTGACGATCGCACTCGGTATCGCCCTGCCGCTGCTGCCGGTGTTCAAGAAACCGGTGGAACAGACGGTCGAACTGCCCCCGCGGGTCGCGAAGCTCATATTCGAGAAGCGCACCGAGCCCAAGCCGGTGCCGAAACCGGTCGAAAAGCCGAAGCCGGAACCGAAACCCAAGCCCCTGGAAAAGAAGAAACCGCTGCCAAAGAAGAAGGCGCCGCCGAAGGTGGCGAAGAAAAAGCCCGTCAAGGCGCCCGAACCCAAGGTGGATGCCATCGAGCAGGCGCGCAGGAAGGCCTCCACCAGCGGCCTGCTGGCGCTGCAGGATTCCCTCGCCGATCTGCGCGACCAGTCGGTGGACGAACTCAGCGGTTCCCGCCGTCTCAGCAACAGCGGCGCCCACAGCCGGCGTACCGAACGCGCCCTGGTGACCTCGAAAATCGCCGCTGGCAGTCGCGGGATCAACACCTCACGTCTCAGCCGTGACGCCGGTTCCACCCACCTGGCAGCGCGAACGGCCACCAAGGTGAAGAGCAGCATCGCCCCGGTGAAGCCGAGCACCAGGCGTCATGGCAAGAAGCATTCGGCCTCGCGCAGCATGGAAGAGATCCAGATCGTCTTCGATCGCAACAAGGCAGCCATCTACAGCCTGTACAACCGCGCCCTGCGGAAGAATCCCGCACTGCGGGGCAAGGTGGTGCTGCGACTGACCATCGCCCCCTCGGGCAAGGTCAGCAAGATCGCCATCGTGTCCAGCGAACTGGGGGATCCGAAGCTGGAGCACAAGCTGCTGCGGCGCATCAAGATGTTCAACTTCGGTGCCAAGGCGGTCGACAGCGTAACCCTGACCTATCCGATCGATTTCCTCCCTGCCTGAAGGGAGGCGACTGCCGGGCTCAGGCGGTCCGGACCAGGTAGTCGAGCACGATACCGGCGAATACCGCCGCCCCCAGCCAGTTGTTGTTGAGGAAGGCCTGAAAGCATTTTTTCGGATCGCGCTCGCGGATCAGGTACTGCTGGTACAGGGACAGGCCCAGTGCCAGCAACAGGCCGAAATAGTAGTAGCCTCCCATGTCCGCGGCCTGCCCAGCCATCACCAGGGCGACCAGCATCAGCAGCTGAATCACGGCAATGATGGCGCGATCGGCTTCGCCGAACAGGATGGCGGTCGACTTGACGCCGATCTTGCGGTCGTCCTCACGGTCGACCATGCCGTACATGGTGTCATAGGCGGTCGCCCACAGCAGCGTTGCCACGAACAGCAGCCAGGCCACGCGCGGCACGCTGCCGGTCTGGGCCGCGAACGCCATGGGCACCGCCCAGCCGAAGGCCGCACCCAGGAATACCTGTGGCAGGTGGGTGTAGCGCTTCATGAACGGGTAGCTGGCGGCCAGCACCACACCGACCAGCGACAGGTAGATGGTGAGGCGGTTCATCAGCAGCACCAGTCCGAAGGCCAGCAGGCACAGAGCGGCGAACAGCAGCAGCGCCTCCCGGGGCGAGACCCTGCCGGCCGCGATCGGGCGGTCGCGGGTACGCTCCACGTGCGGGTCGAAGGCCCGGTCGGCGAAATCGTTGATCACACAGCCGGCCGACCGCATGACCGCCACACCAGCCACGAACACGAATACCACCAGCGGATCCGGGTGACCCTCACCGGCCACCCACAGCGCCCACAACGTCGGCCACAACAGGAGGTAGATGCCGATGGGCCGGTCGAGCCGCATCAGGCGGGCATACTCGATGAGTCGTTCTTTCAATGTTCCAGTCACAGGGTTATAAATGGCAGGCCCGTGCGGATGCCACCCTCGCGCAACAGGCGACGGAAGACGGTTCAAGGTCCTGCTGATGGGAAAATACCATATGCCAGCCTTTGCCCTCATGTATTTTTGCGCACTTGGCACGGGGGCGACCGGTCGGCCCCCACCGCCGCCGTTCTCCGTGTGCACCGACTATCATTGCAAACGGGAGCAGCAGGTGTATCTCGATGCCCGTCAGTGGCAACAGGTGCGCGCCCTGTTTGCAACGGTCGCCGACGCGCCCGGCGAGCGCAAGCGGATCGCCGCCGCCATCGGCCTGCTCGAGAACCAGGTCGGCCGTATCGCCGGCACCTGGCGCGACCGCGGCGGGAACATCGCCGGTTCCGGCCTCCCGGGCCAGCTCGACTGCATCGCCGAATCGAAGAACACCACCACCTACCTGAAATTGCTGGCCCGGGACGGACTGTTGCGCTGGCACCGGGTGGACGCACGCCGCCTGCGCCACCCCTGGATTCTCGACCTGCACTGGACCGCCGTCATCCGTGAACGCGGCAGCGGCCGGGCCTATGCCGTCGATTCCTGGTTTCTGGACAACGGCCAGCCGCCCTACATCCAGCCGCTGGGCGACTGGCTGTCAGGACGGCGCCCCGATGGCGGGCAGAAACACCTCGGTGACTAGCAAGGGCCGGCCCGCCAGCCGGAACACCGATCGCCGTCCCCAGATCTCATCCCGCCCGTCCCCGTAATCGGCCATGGCTTCCGCGTACATCGCCTGCCGCGGCCGGATACGGGCCAGCTCCACCGGCCCGCGCGACATGCGCGGATCGGCAAACAGGTAGGCACCCAGCGGGCGATCGCCCAGCCGCAACAGGCGCAGGCGTTCGCCACCCAGGGTCGAAACCGGGATCACGGTGCGCGCAAACACCCAGGGGACGCCATCGCACAGCAACTGCACCTGCCGGATACGGGCGCGCAGGTGCAACGGCATCCCCAGGACGCGCGCCTCGTCGAGACGCGGTCGTTGCCAGCCCTCGCCCACCACGCGCACGCGGAACTCCCCGCTGCAACTGCGGATCAGCCGTTCCGTGAGCGATCCGGAATCCAGCAGCCAGGCACGCAGGGCGGGCGGCAGCCGCGTACGTGTCCAGCGGCGATGATCGGCCCAGAAAGGCACGGAGGAATGCTTTGTATGGATGGACACCGGGCGTATTCGGAATGCATGTTCGCGTCGGGCGGAAGCCCGTGATTATGACACAGAATGAAATACTGGAACCGGCTTCTCATTAAATCGCCTGGCCGCTGTGAAGGGGGTCACTGATCGCCCGAGGCTGGCCCGCTAGGATACAGGCAACTCCCGGAACAACGGAACCGATACCATGATGAGCCAGACCGTCAGACACCAGGCCGAACGACTGGGCACCCTGCGCAACCGCCTGGAACGCCGCCTGGAACGTTCGCGGCACCTGCGCCAGTTACTGTTGCTGCTCGCCAGTGGCGCCGGCGTCATGCTGGTACTGGCGCCGCCGGCGCTGTTCCTCGCCAGCGCCGGTGCCGGACTGTGGCTGGGTAGCCACAGCCAGGGACCGCTGGACTGGTTCCTGGTGGAAGTCTGCACGGCCGTGGCCCTGTTCACCGGGCTGTTGAGCGTACAGCTGTTCTTCATCCACCCCGCCAGGCCTCCGGGCCTGGCGCTTGACGAGGCGGACGCGCCGGATATCACCTCCATGACCCGGCGCCGGATCGACCACTTCCGCGCCGGCACGGTCGACGACATCCTCCTGACCACCGACGCGGAACTGGAAATGCGCACCACGCCGACCCTGCCGTTGCCCTTCCGGCATCGTCACACCCTGTGTCTCGGTGCACCGCTGTTGCACTTCCTCTCCCGGGAACAGTTCCGCCTGGCGCTGGCCGGCTGCGTCGCCGCTGCGGCCCGTACCCGGCAGGGCGTGTCGGGCCGGGCGTTGCAGTCGCTGTACGACTGGCCGCTCATTGCCGCCGCCTTCGGATCGAGCCGGCTGCTGGTGGCACGGCTGCTGCGACGACCGCTGAACCTGGTCGCCGGCCTCGTTGGCACCCTTGGCAGCGAACTGCAGGAGCAACAGGAGCAGTTCCCGTTCCGCTGGATCCAGAAACAGGCGGGCGAGGACCGGGCTGCCGATTACCTTGCCGCGCTGGTGGTCGCGCGCGCCTTTCTCATCGATTGCTACTGGCCCATGGTCTACAAGGCGACCGAACGCTGCGCCAGGCCGGTGGTCAAGCCATTCAGCCATTTCGGCCTGCTGCTGGAAAAACTGCTGGACGAAGCGGAGGCAAGGCAGTGGCTGTTGCAGGCACAATCCGGCCACGGCGGCGCGCCCGACACCAAGGAGCTGCTCGCCACCCTCGACATCGACTACCTCCACTGGCACGGACTACCGGAACGCAGTGCCATCCAGACCCTGTTCGACTCGAACGACATCCTCAAACGACTGGATCAGTACTGGCAGGCATCGGTACAGGAGGAATGGCAGCGCCGCTACGACGGTTTCCAGAACGATCGCAAGCGCTTCGAACGCCTGCATGCACGCTGGCAGGCCGAGGGACTGGACGGACGCTCGGTACTCAACTACATCCGGCTCGCTGCCAGATTCATCGACCGGGAGAAGGCGCTCGCCACCTTCAGCGACATCTACCAGGCCAACGCCAACGAACCCCAGGTGTGCTTCAGCTGTGGCCGGGAAATGCTGCGCATGGGCTTTCTGCAGGCCGGCCAGGCGGCGCTGCAGCGTGCAGCCGAGCTGGACAGCTCCCTGTCCAACCAGGCGCACGCGCTGATCAACGGGCGCCAGCCGCCAGCGCTGGAAGAACACGACGGCGAGCCGCACGCGAGCAGGCTGAGCAAGGCCGGCTGAAGCCGGCTCAGCCCGACGGAGCCATGTCGCGGTAGATGCGCTCCAGTTCCTTCTGGCCGCTCCTGGAGCGGCACCAACGGAGGTACTTGCGCGCCCCCTCGCGCCCGGCCTCGACCAGAAATTCCTTCTGCTCTTCACTGAGTTCGAAATCCGTGAACCCGATCGAGTCACCGACGTCGACAAACAGGGTGCGCGACCAGTCGTTCTTGTGCAGGTGGATCTTGTTGGCCACCGCGCGGGTAAATGCCGCCAGTGCCCAGCCGAACTTGACGATGTTGTCGATCTCGATGGGCTCATTGGCCCAGTCCTTCAGGTTGAGCTGGAGCTCGCGGGTGGTATCCAGCCGGATACCGAGCGTTTCGGTATTGAACACGCGGTCGTCATCGTCCGCGTAGGCCACCGGCCTGCCCCGCTGCGGATCGGAGAGGTAACGCCGGTGATCGAACAGGTTGACCGGATAGTTCCAGGTGAGACCGCCATCCACGATCACGTCACGCCGCTGGCCGCGGGCACAGGCGAAGAACAGTGGAATGCTCATGGAACGACGCACCGCATCGTCGATGTGCAGGGATGGCGTGTGCGCCGCCTCGGCACTGTAGATCTCGCGCCGCTGCCGGGAGAGATTGGAACCCACCACATAGAGCGCCGGCAGATGGCGCCCTTTTTCTGCGAGCGAGCGCTGCCAGTCGGCCAGCTGTGCAAAGGTCGGGCGACCGGCCGGCGGCTGGACGCCCGCCTCGGCGCTCAGTTGGCGGATCCTGGTGCGTATGAGCTTGCGGATCCAGCGCCGGAACTCGTCTCCCTTGTACCAGCCGTACTCGGTCAGCAGGCGCGCCGTATCGCGGGCAAAACCCAGGTCGTCGTCCTTGAACTTGCTGAAGCTGGTATCCCGCAGCACCCGGCCCAGTTCCTGCGGACCGTAGCCCACCGCCAGCAGGCAGGCGGTGATGGCGCCGGCCGAGGCACCGCCGACCCGCAGCAGGCCGTCGAAGTCGATCCCGTCGAGGCGCTCCAGTTCAGACAGCACCCCCTCGTAGGCAATGCCCCATACGCCGCCGCCTTCGAATACGAGATTCCTGAACTCGGTCACTGTGCTCCTCGCCTGGCCATGCCCGTGCGTTTTCAGTCCAGTTTTACCGCTGTCCCGCTGACGCTGACCATCAGCATGCCGCCCTGGGCGCCAACCGTCTCGTAGTCGATGTCGATGCCCACGATGGCGTTGGCGCCGAGATCCTGTGCCTTCTGCTCCATCTCCCGGAAAGCAATCTCGCGTGCCTTGTGCAGTTCCTGCTCATAGGCGGCCGAGCGACCGCCCACGATATCGCGGATACTGGCAAAGATATCCTTGAAGATGTTCGCTCCCAGGATGGCTTCACCGGTGACGACGCCGTAATAGTTGCTTATGGAGCGGCCTTCGATCGAAGGCGTGGTGGACTCTAGCATGCTGTGCCCTCCCTGATCCTATTGTCAGTGTGCCGCCGCCATCTCGCAGTCCGCACCCTCTGCGCACCGCCCGAAGCGGGCAATCGCGGACGACCGCTTACTTGTAGGATTCCGGCTCCCGGATGACCGGCACCACCTTGCCATTCATCAGCACAAAATAGTAGGCGTTCTTGCCGGCGGACACCCCTTTCACGATATAGTGCCAGCGACCCTCGTGCTGGGGTATCTGTCGCAATTCGATTTCCGTGATCGAAAACGAAGCGGGATCGGCGCGCTTTTGCTGCAGCTGCTTCCTGACCGCACCGATAGCGGCATCGATATCGAGGGGCACGGGTTCCTTCATCGGCGTCCACGGACGGGACGCCTGTATATCGGCCTCGCTGATGAAACCCACGACCATGCTATCGTCCATCCGCTCGACGATCTCGACCCGGACCTCGTAACTCCAGGCATTGCCAAAGGCGATCAGGAGAAGGATGGGAAACCAGCGGTAATTCATTGCAAGGCTCCTTGGGTTCCAGGGCTCGACGCAGCGCGCCCGAAGAGAGGTAGTATACATCACCCGCCCGAGGCGGTCCGTCGGCGAAGGACATGCTGGCCGCATGCCCCCTGCGCCGAACGGTCAGCCGCCGGCCCGCGGTGCTCCGGGCGGCAGCTCTGCGTGCAGATCCTTGAGAATTCCATTGGCCACGTCATAGATCCAGCCATGGACCGAAAGCGCCTGCCCCTGCTTCCAGGCCTCGCGGACGATGGTGGTATTGCAGATATTGGTCACCTGCTCCCGTACGTTCAGTTCACAGAGAAGATCCAGTTTCTGCGCGTGCCCGAGGCCATCGAATGCTTCCCTGTTGAAGCGGATCACGTCCTTGACGTGCCTCAACCAGTTGTCGATCAGGCCATGTTCCTGGTCCTCGAGCGCCGCCTTGATGCCGCCACAACCGTAATGGCCGCAGATGATAATGTGCTTCACCCGCAGCACCTCGACCGCGAACTGGACCACCGAGAGGCAGTTGAGATCGGTATGCACCACGATATTGGCGATATTGCGGTGTACAAAAACCTCCCCCGGCTGCAGATCGACAATCTGGTTGGCGGGAACCCGGCTGTCCGAGCAGCCGATCCACAGGTATTCCGGCGACTGCTGCCTGGACAGGCGCGCAAAGAACTCCGGATCGTTTTCCTTTATGCGTTCGGCCCACGCCCGATTACGCTCAAACAGGTGCGCTAGTCTGTCCATGCACTCGCAGTGCTCCCCTCAGTAGCGCCTGCCCGGCCCGGCGGCATGCCAGAAGCCGCGACCCGCGCTCAATCGTGCGCAATCGGCTTGTCCGTAAAGAGATAATCCCTGAGCTCGCCGTCGAACGCAGAATCCCTGCGGCGGATCCACTCCAGCAGCATGGACGCATGTTCCTTTTCCTCATCCCGGTTGTGAGCGAGTATCTTACGCAACTCATCATCCTTGCAGGCGTCGACTCGCTGATTGTACCAGTCCACTGCTTCGAGCTCTTCCATCAGGGACACGATCGCCCGGTGCATGTCGCGGGTCTCGTCGGATAGTTCCCCGATCGGTTCGTGGTAGCCTTCGTTTGCCATGATTACCTCCTGCCTGGCGCGTGCGTGCCGTATCTGAATGATCCATTCCGGATCTGCCGCAGAGGATACCCGAGAGCGCCGGCACACACCACCCGGCCGATGAAGTCCGCAGGCTTCCGATTACCCCCTCAGCCTTTCCTGTTTCCGGTTGGCACAAGCAAGCCGACAAAATAGCCGATGTACCCGAAGACCAGCGCATATACTGGAAACCAGACAAATATGATGGCCGACGTCGAACTTCCCGTCTTCATGGCACCCCAGTCGAAGAACCACGCAAGATGATACAGATAGCTGAACCCGACACTCACCACGAGGAAACCGTAGCCCTGGCGCAGCTTCCTGACCGATCCGGTCTCCCACGCCTTCCGGATCACCGAATACCCCACGTACAGGGGAAGCGCCGTCCACAGGATGAAGGGATTGACGAGAGCCCCCTCGAGCACATAGAAGGTCGACGCCATGATAAAAAGCGTGAGCTGCAGCCTCTTCTTTTCCCTGTCGCTGTTCCTCATGGAGACGATATCCGCTGTCAGCCGCCCGGGTTTATGCAAGGCGCCAGGCGACGCCCACTTTGCAGCCGAGCGAGGTGCCCTGCCATGTTTTTCCTTGATGCCACTTGCGTGCCTGCAAGTCGGTCCGAAGCCGTTGCATGGTCGCTTTATCGCGACTATCGTGGTGATTCAGCCCCAGAGTACCAAGACACGTACCAAAGGGCACATCAATAATGCGCTCATATTTTTCAGCGCTGTAACTCCCTCGCTTTTTTCAATTCATCCTGCGCGATACTCCGTGCATCTTCTGGCGCTTGATCCCCGATTATAATGACCATGATATTTGGCGCATTCAGAGCGATAAATAGTATCGTGGCAATAATTATTCTGTATCCGACCGCTAGCCGGCTAGTCATTCTGTACGCCAATGCGGCCATCACAGCGGAAACGACAAATATTACGATCATGGCTACTACTTATTTCACATCTGTACTGGGTTGCCACGTGATTCAGGCTACAGGAAATACCCTGTTCGTTCGGCTCCATCGTTAAACGGGGTGTGCCATGGCGTTTCTTGAACTGGGTGTACGCCGTTTCAACGGCAGTTCCTACCAGGAGGCGCCGTTGATCACGCTGACAGACTGGCCGCTTTAGCCAGGCACAAAACACCGCTCGCGGATGCCTTCATCTCCGATTTCCGGCACCATCCGGCCGATTAACGGAAATTCTTTGATCTTTCTTGATGTCTCAAGAACCTGAGAGACCACGGATTGCGCATAGCACGAAGAACCCCGTTCAATATATTCAGCGATCGATTCCAGGTCTTCGACCGCCTCAGGCGACCATGTTACCTGGTAGTCCTTTTACCAAGCCGCTTCTCGACGTCCTGTTGAGATACTTCACCCTCCTTTTCAGCCCGATCGATACCCCGACGAACTTTTTCAACGACATATAAGTGATACTGGATGTCTTCCAGCGCACAGTCGTCTGGCCGCTTTTCCAGAAGAGACTGCACTTCCGATTTAGCTGTGCTCATACGAAATCCACTCGATGTATTTAAGCACATAACGTTTGAGCCAACGGGTGCGAGTAGCGTAGCTGCGAAGCGTCCCGACTCGCGCAGCGGGCGACTTGTGCGCTTTATTATATGCCGTCGTCATATATTTCACCGCCAACGGTATCATGCAGAACCGTGTGGCATTCAACAGTGAACCACGCGCGGAATAACTTTAAGGTCAGTTTTTTCGGCCACAAATCTGCGTCTGTATACCAATCCTCTAACTCTGCCTCAAAAAGACTCTTCCAATTCCGTTTAATCCATCTATCCACCGCATCAGGCCCGTCCGCATCATCGTCACTGATCAAATATACGGTGCGTTCTTCATTTACAGACTCCTTCGTAATACCCGGGCCGTCGTTGTAGGGATCCGCGTCGTTAATCCACTTAATCGCCGGCTCCTTATATTTCAGGATTACTGCAGCTCGGTTTAACACGATTCTTCCTATTTAAAGCATATAACGATTGAGGCCGCCCGCGCGCGTTAGCGCGTCGGACGGGGCCGACTGGTTATGCTGCCGACAGCCTTTTGACCTTTAACGACTTACGTTTTTTCTCCGCCTCCCAAAGATCATATTGTGCCTGCTGGTTTAGCCAGCTTTCCGCAGAAGTACCAAATGCCAACGAGAGGCGAACCGCCATTTCCGGACTGATACCAGCTCGACCATTCAAAATAGCCGACAATGTTTTTC
>DROT01000235.1 GCA_011321775.1 Gammaproteobacteria bacterium
GCATAGTCGTCACGCACCGAACCGTAGATGAAACGGGACCAGGCGGCCAGTGCCAGCGCGACCAGCGCCAGCCGCAGGAGGTTCCATGCACCGGGGAAATCCACCAGCAACAGGATGGCCAGCGGCCACACGTAGAGCAGGCCCCGCAGCCCGTGTTTGGCGGCGATCAGCAGCACTGCGGCAAGGCGCAGCGCCCGCTGGCGGCGATCATTATAGCGTGCCAGGAATACCGCGCGCTGGAGTTCGTTGTCGAAGCCTCCAGGCGGACCGCCGTCTTTCACGACCACGGGCCAGTCGTCAATGTTGCAGCACCTGTACGCCGACCTGGTGCATGTCCGCCAGACCGGCCTCGCGCGCGTGTTCCTGGAAGCCGGGGTTCTTCCAGAAGAAGGCCCCGGGCAGGGTGGTGGGAATGACCAGCACGTAGAACAGCGCGCGCCCGAGCAGCGCCGCCGTCACCAGGGCCACGGCCGTCAGCGACCACAGCAGCAGGCCGGCGGCGCCGGCAGGCGTGCCGATGGCCAGCGTTGCCAGCAGGACGGCGCTGAACAGCAGCAGGCCGTTACGCAGCATCCAGGTCCTGCCGAAGGTGGTCGCCTGTTCCAGCCAGGCCGCCTGCGCCTCGCCCGGCCCCTGCTTCAGGTAGCCGGCGTGACGGTAGAGGCCGAAGCCCTCCAGCAGCACGCCGGCCAGCATGGGCAACGCCAACGTCCGCATCACGGGCACCCAGTCGTGGCCCTGGATCAGCAGCAGCGGCAGGTAGACCAGCGCCACCAGCAGCGGTCCCAGGCTCAGCATGCTGCCGTAGAAGGAGGTCAGCACCTGCCAGTGGTTCCAGAACGGCCGTGCCGGGATACGGTAGATACGGTGCATGAAATACAGTGCCGCCGGCCCGGCCACCACCGCCAGCCAGCCGCTCGCCTGACGCACGCCTTCCACCAGCCCCGCCGGCAGCCACGCGAACAGTTGCGGCAGGCCGCTGAGGACGGCGTAAGCGCCGAGCAGATTGTAGAACACCGCCACCGCCGCCACCTCGCGGCTGACCGGCGAGTATTTCAGGTTGTTGAAGGCGCGGTAGAAGCGGTGCGGCCGTCCCAGGTGCAGGGTGGAGATCACCAGCCCGAAAGTCTGCAGGGCGATGAGGCCGAACAGGGTTACCGGGTACGCCACCGGGTGGGCGGCCGGGTCGAACACCTCCAGCCCCAGCAGCGGGCCGAGGAAGAGCACCAGGAAGGCACCGACCACTGCCTGGGTGATAAGGGTGAACAGTACCAGCGGATCCTCGCGCGAACGCAGCTTCGCCAGGTTCCAGCGCCGCGGGCGTTTCGCCGCGGCCGCCAGCGCCGCGCTGTGATAGCCGGCCTGGCCGCCCTTGACGCCAGGTGCCGGTTCCGGATTCTGCGAATCGCGCAGGTAGCGCAGCGGCCGGCTGTCGGTGCGCTTCAGTTCGCGCGGCAGGCTGCGGGTCTGCTGGAAGCGGATGTTCGGGTGGGTAATGGAGGTATCCGGAAAGCCGGGTATGGTCGTCTCCAGCTGTTCGCGCCCTTCCGGCAGGGTCTCGATCACGCCGAAGTCGAGGGCGCCGCCGAGGCAGGCCGAGGCACAGGCCGGTTTCAGCCCGACCTCCAGCCGGTCCACGCACATGTTGCACTTGGATACGTGGCCCGCCTCCGGGTCGAGCTGGGGCGCATTGTAGGGACACACCCAGGTGCAGTAGCCGCAACCGAAACAGATGTCCGGATCCTGCAGCACGGCGCCATACTCGGCGAACTTGGTATAGGCGCGCGTCGGACAACCCTTGAGGCACACCGGATTGTCGCAGTGGTTGCAGGCCATGGAGATGTTGAGCCGCTTCACCGCCGGGTAGCTGCCGCCTTCCAGATAGCCGACGGAACGGAAGGCCAGGTGCGCCGGGGTGTCGTTCTTCTCGGCGCAGGCCGCCTCGCAGGCATGGCAGGCGATGCAGTTGTCGGCGTTGAAGTAGAAGCCGTGCTGCTTGTAGCGGTTCGGGTTGTCACCGACGCTGCTGTCGCCGTTGATGTTGAGACTCTGCCCCGCCAGCGGGTCGTCCTCGGCAACCAGCTGTATGGGCTTGCCGTAGCGGTTGGTCTCGGGCGCCTCGACCTTCGGAATGAAAGCGTAGGCGGGTTCGTTGTCTCTTACCTTGTACATTTCAATATTCCGTACCTGATTCCGGACCTGCATATTCAGCTCAGCGAGCGCGGGTCATGCCTCTTCCCTCAGGTGACCGCTTTTCTCCTTGAAATGGGCCGGATTTTCCGGGCCGGCCTAAACTCGCTGCGCTCAGACAACGGCCGGCTTTTTCCGGAAAATCCGGCCCATTTCAAGGCGCGGTCAATTCGGTCAGAGGCATGACCCGCGCTCCCTGAGCTGAATATGCACCTTGGCGTCTCAATACGCCCGCGCCGCCAGGTTCAGCTTCGCCGCCGCCTCCTGGTCGGCGACGGGCTCGACGCGTACCGCGCACTGCTTGAAGGCGGGCTGGCGCGAATGGGGGTCCAGCAGGCCCAGGCTGACGCGGTTGACGCACTCGTGGAAATGGAAAGGCACGAACACCATGTCGCGCGGCACGCGCTGGGTGCATTGCACCAGCACGATGGCGTCACCGCGGCGCGAAACCAGGCGCGCATAGCGGCCGTGCTCCAGGCCCAGTTCGGCGGCGGCATCCGGGTTCATCTCCATGTAGGGCGTGGGACTGAACTTGTTCTGGTTGCCGATCTTGCCGGTGCGGGTACGCGAATGGAAATGCTCCACCACGCGACCGCTGTTGAGCCAGAAGGGGTACTCCTCGTCCGGGCATTCGTTGTTGTCGACGAAAGGCAGCGGGATCAGCTTGGCGCGGCCGCCGGGATGCTGGAACACGCCGTCGCTGTAGAGGCGCTGCGCGCCGCGTTCCTCGCCCTCGCGGCAGGGCCACTGCAGGCCGCGCTGCTGCTCGATACGGTCGTAGCTCATGCCGGAGATATCCAGCAGGCGCCCCTTGGAGAGTTCCTTCATCTCCTCGAACACCTGCTCGCTGGTCTCGGGGAAGTTCGGCTTGCGCTCGCGCTCGATGCGGCGCGCCATCTGGTTGAAGATCCACAGGTCCGGTTTCGAGTCGGCAAAGGGATCGACCACGTTGCGGATCAGGTTGACGCGGCGTTCGGTGTTGGTGAACACGCCCTCCTTCTCGGCCCACAGGGCGGCCGGCAGGAACACGTGGCTGTATTCGTTGGTCTCGACGTCGGCGTAGGCGTCCTGCACCACCAGGAACTCCAGCTTCTCCAGCGTCTTGCGGATGCGCGCCGTGTTGGGCATCGAGGTCATGGGGTTGGTGGCGATCAGCCACAGGCCCTTGATCTGCCCGGTCTCGATGGCCGGCAGGATGTCGGTCATGAACATCCCGCGTTTCTTCGGGAAGAAATCCTCGTCGATTCCCCAGAATTCCGCGATCTCCCTGCGGTCCTGTTCCTTCTCCAGCGCGCGGTAGCCGGGCAGGCCGGAACAGGAGGACCATTCGCGCGTGCCCATGGCGTTGCACTGGCCGGTGATCGACAGGCTGGAACCGCCCGGCTTGCCGATGTTGCCGGTGATGAGGTTGAGGTTGTTGATGGCCACCACGCCGTCGGAACCGTGGGTGGACTGGTTGATGCCCATGGTCCAGATGGTCATGGCGGCCGGAGCCTTCGCATAGAGGCGCGCCACGTTGCGGATGCTGTCCTCGTCGATGCCGCAGATGCGCGCGGCGCTGACCGGGTCGTACTGCTCCACCAGTTCGCGGAAGGCCTCGAAACCCTCGGTGTGGGCGTCGATGTAGGCCTGTTCGTGCAGGCCCTCGTCGAGTATCACCTGCGCCAGGCTGTTGAGCAGCACCACGTCGGTACCGGGGCGGATCGGCAGGTGCATGTCGGCGTTCTGGGCCAGCATGGTGACGCGCGGGTCGACCACGATCAGCGGGAAGTTGCGCTGCTCGCGCGCTTCGCGCATGCGCCAGTAGATGACCGGGTGCTGCTCCGGCAGGTTGGAGCCGATGGCCAGCAGGCAGTCGGTGTGTTCGAAGTCCTCGTAACAGCCGGGCGGCCCGTCGGAGCCGAAGGAACGCTTGTAGCCCGATACCGCCGAGGCCATGCACAGGGTGGTGTTGCCGTCGTAGTTGTTGGTTCCGATGACGCCGCGCGCCAGCTTGCCGAGGGTGTAGAACTCCTCGGTCATGATCTGGCCGGTGGACACGATGGAGAAGGCATCGCGCCCGTAGCTTTCCTGGATGCGCTGGATCTCGGCCGCGGTGCGGTCCAGCGCCTGGTCCCAGCTCGCCTGGCGGAAGGGTTCGTGGATGCGCTCGCGCATCAGCGGCACGCTGCCGCGACCGTCGGTGCGAAACAGCTCGTATTCCAGGATGCCCTTGATGCACAGCTTGCCGCGGTTGACGTCGGCGTCCCCCACGCCGCGCGCCGACACCGCCTTGCCTTCGCGGTCCAGTCCGACCTCGATGGAGCAGCCGGTGGAGCAGTAACCGCAGGTGGTGTACTTCCACTCCACCACGCCCTTGTCGGTGAGCTTGATGGGGTTCTTTCTGTTACGTCCAAAGAGCATTGAGTTCCCTTGGTACCTGTATCTATAGCCACGGAAGACACGGACAGGGAATGGCGCTTGCCGAAGCGGTTATACAGGTGCAATTCCGCAAGTCTGCAGGACTTCCGTGATTCAGCATCCTGCGGTGTACCGGATCACGCTGTATTTCAGTACCACGCTTCCGTGTTTTCCGTGGCTACAGTAATTGTCAACTGTTCGGGCAACCCTCGTCCGGCACCAGCGACAGCAGGATCGAGCCGTTGTCGACCTTCACCGGGAAACGCGCCGCGCAGCCCTCGTCCGGCGCCACCGCCAGTCCGCTGTCGAGACTGATCTTCCAGTCGTGCAGGGGGCAGGCGACGCGCTTGTCGGAGACGATGCCCTGCGACAGCGGGCCGCCCTTGTGGGGGCACTTGTCACGCAGCGCGAAAATCTCGTCGTCGGCGGTACGAAACACGGCGATGTCGCCGTCGGGGGTACGCACCACGCGCGCGCCCTGCCTTGGTATGTCCTCTACCCTGCCGGCTTCCAGCCACTGGTCCTGTTCGTTCATGATCTTCTCTGCCTGCATTGTTCAGTCCTGTAAATCCGGGAAACGTCTCGTTGTCCTGCTTGTCCCGTCGTTGCCGTCGTCACTCAGTCGCTGCCGACCACCTTCAGCGGCGTGAATTCGTGCGCCTCTCCACCCTCGGCACGCTCCTGCCAGGGATCCTGCTGGGCGTATTTCTGCGCGAAGCGGAAACGCTCGGCCAGCGCCTTGCGGCCGAGCTCGTCCTCGACGATGCGTTCTTTCACGTAACTCACGCCGACGCGCTCGATCCAGGGCGCGGTGCGTTCCAGGTAGTGCGCCTCCTCGCGGTACAGCTGCATGAAGGCGGCGGCGTACTCGAGCACCTGTTCCGGCGTCTCGACGTTGCACAGGTAGTCGGTCGCCCGCACCTTGACGCCGCCGTTGCCGCCCACGTGCAACTCGTAGCCCGAGTCCACGCACACCACGCCGAAGTCCTTGATGGTCGCCTCGGCGCAGTTGCGCGGACAGCCGGAGGCCGCCATCTTGAACTTGTGCGGCGTCCAGGAACCCCAGCTCATCTTCTCCAGCTCGATGCCCAGCGCCGTCGAATCCTGTGTGCCGAAGCGGCACCACTCCTTGCCGACGCAGGTCTTCACCGTGCGCAGCGCCTTGCCGTAGGCGTGCCCGGACACCAGTCCGGCGGCATTGAGGTCGGCCCATACCTCCGGCAGCTGCTCCTTCTCCAGGCCGAACAGCGAGATGCGCTGGCCGCCGGTGATGTGCACCGTCTTGACGTCGTACTTCTCCGCCACCTCGGCGATGGCCTTGAGTTCCGCCGGCGTGGTCTCGCCGCCCCACATGCGCGGGATCACCGAGAAGGTGCCGTCCTTCTGGATATTGGCGTGCACGCGCTCGTTGATGAAACGCGACTGGCTGTCGTCGCGATACTCGGCCGGCCACTGGCACAGCAGATAGTAGTTGAGCGCCGGGCGGCACTTGGCGCAGCCGTCCGGCGTCTTCCATTCGAAGAAGGACTGCACCGCCGGGATCGTCTTGAGTTCGTTCTTCTCGATGCCGGCGCGGATCTCGTCGTGGGTAAACTCGGTGCAGCCACACAAGGGCTTCTTCGCCGGGGACTCGGAATAGTCGCCGCCCAGAGTGTGCGCCAGCAGGGCCTCGACCAGGCCGGTACAGGAACCGCAGGAGCTGGACGCCTTGGTGTGGGCGCGCACCTCGTCGAGGGTGAACAGTTTCTTGCTGGTGATGGCGTTGACGATGTCGCCCTTGCACACGCCGTTGCATCCGCAGATCTCGGCACTGTCGGGCATGGCGGCGACGCGGTTGTCCTCGCCGTGGCCGGCATCGCCCAGGTGCGCCTGGCCGAACAGCAGGTTGTCGCGGATATCCGAGACATCGGTACCGTCGCGCATCATCTCGAAGTACCAGGTACCGTCGATGGTATCGCCATACATGACCGCGCCCTGGATGCGGTGATCCCGGAGCACCACCTTCTTGTAGACGCCCCGCCCCGGATCCTGGAACACCAGCTCCTCGGTGTTCTCGTCGCCGTGGAAGTCGCCGGCGGAGAACAGGTCGATACCGGTGACCTTGAGCTTGGTGGAGGTCATCGAACCCTCGTAGCGGGCGATGCCGATGTGCGCCAGGTGGTTGGCGCATACCTTGGCCTGTTCGAACAGCGGCGCCACCAGGCCGTAGGTCTCGCCGCGGTGCTGCACGCATTCGCCGACCGCATAGATGCGCGGATCGAAGGTCTGCAGGGTGTCGTTGACGACGATGCCGCGTTCGCAGTGCAGGCCGCACTTCTGCGCCAGCTCGATGTTGGGCTTGATGCCGACGGCCATGACCACCAGGTCAGCCGGTATCTCCAGGCCATCCCTGAAGCGCACCCCCTCGACGTGCTGCTTGCCCAGCACCGCCTCGGTCTGCGCCTCCATGAGGAACTTCATGCCCTTCTCTTCCAGCGAGGCCTTCAGCAGCGCGCCCGCCGGCTTGTCGAGCTGGCGTTCCATCAGGGTGTCCATGAGGTGCACCACGGTCACGTCCATGCCCTGCTTCATCAGGCCATTGGCCGCTTCCAGGCCGAGCAGACCGCCACCGATCACCACCGCCTTGCCGTCAGGCTTGTGCGCGGCCTCGATCATGGTGTTGACGTCGTGGATGTCGCGGAAGGCGATGACCCCTTCCAGTTCGTTGCCGGGTACCGGAATGATGAAGGGTTTCGAACCGGTGGCGATGATCAGCCGATCGTAGGGCGCCTCGGTGCCGTCGTCGGCGCACACCAGGCGGCGGGCGCGATTGATGTCGACCACCCACTTGCCCTTGTGCAGCGTGATGCCGTTGTCGGCGTACCACTGCTCGTCGTTGAGCATGATTTCGTCGATGGTCTTCTCCCCGGCCAGCACCGGCGACAGCAGGATGCGGTTGTAGTTGCCGTAGGGCTCGCCGCCGAAGACGGTGATGTCGTATTGCTCCGGCGCCAGCTTCAGCAGTTCCTCGATGGCGCGCACGCCGGCCATGCCGTTACCAATCAGAACCAGTTTCTCTTTCATGTCGCCTTCCGAATCAGGGTGATGCAAGGGCTTGAGCAAGAGCTGTGCCACACCACTGAATAACATCCATCCGATTGTTATTTCGAACAATTTTCCGAGGCTCCGTAACTGAACACGGAACCCTCGAGCCACCAGCGCACCGAATTAGTGCATGCTAATACGCTTATGCTTCAATTCGGGTCAGCCTGCGGCCCGGCGCGCCTTCCGGTAGCGGCGCAGGGAACAGCTTCCGGGCACCGTCCTGGCCAGCCCGCAGAGACACGCATCCCCTCGAAGCGTGGCGGGAACATCGGGACCGCCGCGTCCCCACGTCATTGCGGCGCAGGCCGGAATCCAGTGAAATCAAGCAACTGGCCCTCGTCCTGCATCCCCGACAGCGCCATGCGCCCGGGCTTCGATCAACGGCCGCCACACGCCCTGCGACACGCCCCCTGCGACACCTTCCAGCGCTGTTCGGTACCCGTCCGGACCCATGGCACGCTACTTGCTCACAGCCCCGCAGAGACTTTATTCATCGACCAACGGGGTTCATTCAGTCATGCAGGAATCGGGACTCAATCTGCTGTCGTTCCGGGGCAAGATGCGCATCCTCCATCTGACCTGGTTTGCCTTCTTCCTCAGCTTTTTCGTGTGGTTCAACATGGCGCCACTGATGGGTGTCATGCGCGAGGCCCTGAACCTCAGCGACCAGCAGGTGAAGACGCTGTTCATCCTCAACGTCGCCCTGACCATCCCGGCACGCATCATCGTCGGCATGCTGGTGGATCATTTCGGTCCGCGGCGCATGTATGCCCTGTTGCTCACCACCGGTGCCTTCCTGTGTTTCGGCTTTGCCTTTGCAAAGGAATACGAACAACTCGCACTCATGCGTTTCCTGCTGGGCTTCGTCGGCGCCGGCTTCGTCATCGGCATCCGCATGGTAAGTGAATGGTTCCCGGCAAAGCAGGTGGGGGTCGCCGAAGGCATCTACGGCGGCTGGGGCAACTTCGGCTCCGCCGGCGCTGCCATGATCCTGCCCAGCCTGGCGCTGTGGTATGGCGGCGAGAATGGCTGGCGCTATGCCATCGCCACCACCGGCGTGCTGGCCCTGGTGTACGCCGTGATCTACTTCTTCTCGGTATCGGACACGCCCAAGGGTTCCACCTACTTCAAGCCGAAGAAGTCCGGTGCCATGGAAGTCACCAGCAAGGGCGACTTCTTCCTATACCTGCTGATGAACGTACCCATGTACGCGGCACTGGCGGTGCTGACCTGGAAACTCGGGCCTTCCAATCTCGGCATGCTCAATGAAGTGACGACGCTGTTCATCTATGCCACGCTGGTGGGCGTCTACATCTTCCAGGCGATCCGCATCTACCAGATCAACGGCCACGTGTTCCACCGCGAGGTACCCGAGATCGAGCGCTACAGCTTTACCCAGGTCGCGGTGCTCGACCTCGCCTACATGGTGACCTTCGGTTCCGAGCTGGCCGTGGTCTCCATGCTGCCGCTGTTTTTCCAGGACACCTTTGCACTGGACGTGCGTACCGCCGGCCTGCTGGCCTCCGGCTATGCCTTCATGAACCTGGTCGCGCGCCCCGGCGGCGGCCTGGTGAGTGACCGTTTCGGTCGCAAGAAGACGCTGCTCATCCTGATCGCCGGACTCACCGCGGGCTATTACATCCTCGGCAACGTGGACAGCGACTGGCCGGTGTGGCTGGCCGTGGTCGCCACCATGTGCTGCTCCTTCTTCGTGCAGGCCGGCGAGGGCGCCGTGTTCGCCATGGTGCCGCTCGTCAAGCGCCGTCTCACCGGTCAGGTCGCGGGAATGGCCGGTGCCTATGGCAACGTCGGTGCGGTGGTGTTCCTCACCGTACTGTCCTTCGTCTCGCCGCAGGTCTTCTTCATCACCATCGCCGCGGCCGCCGCCATCGTCTTCGTCGCGGTGCTGCTGTTCCTCAAGGAACCCAAGGGCCACATGCACGAGGTCCTGCCGGACGGCACGGTGCAGATGATCAAGGTCACCTGAGCTGGCGCTCGTTCGAACATCGGCGTAATCAGCCACGGAAACACACGGAATGACACGGAAAACTGTCTTGTTTTTCCCTTCCGTGTTCTTCCGTGTGGTTCCGTGGCTGATTACAGCGTTGCCCAGTCATCCGCCGATTCACAGGCGACCACGCTCTGCACGGTGGCTGGCCAGAAGCCACGGTGTTTGATCAACCTCACAGGAAAGCCGTACCATCCCTCGATCATGCCCAAACTCCGCGTCATTGCCGGACAGCACTCCGAAGCCGGCGTCAAACAGTCCAACGACGATTCCTGCGGTATCCGCATACCCGATGATTCGCTGCTGAGCACCAAGGGCATCGCCGCCGTCATCGCCGACGGCATGAGCGGCAGCGAGGCCGGACGGGAGGCGGCGGACGCCTGCGTGCAGGGCTTTCTCAGCGACTACTTCAGCACCCCCGACTCCTGGACCGTGGAAACCTCGGGGGAAAAGATACTCGGCGCGCTCAACAGCTGGCTCTACAGCCAGGGACACCAGAAGTACGGCAGCCCCAAGGGACTGGTGACCACCCTCAGCGTGCTGGTCATCAAGTCGACCACCGGCTACGTGTTCCACGTCGGCGACACCCGCATCTACCGCCTGCGCGACGGCGCCCTGGAACAACTCACCCGCGACCACCGGGTACAGGTGTCCGGTGAAAAGAACTACCTCAACCGGGCGATGGGCATCGACACCCACCTGGACATCGACTACCAGTCCTTTCCGGTCGAGGAAGGCGATACCTTCCTGCTGACCACCGACGGCATCCACGACTTCGTCGATGACAGCACCCTGCGGCACCTGCTGCTGGAGAATCGCGATACGCCGGAGCAGGGGGTCGCGGCCATCATCGAGGCGGCAGCCGGCAACCACAGCAATGACAACCTCAGCGCCCAGATCCTCGTAGTGGAGCAGCTGCCCGACGCCAGCGAGGTCGAGTTCTACCGCCGTCTCACCGAACTCCCCTTCCCGCCGCCGCTGGAACCCGGCATGGTGCTCGACGGCTACCGCATCCTGC
This sequence comes from Gammaproteobacteria bacterium, assembly GCA_011321775.1. Taxonomy (GTDB): domain Bacteria; phylum Pseudomonadota; class Gammaproteobacteria; order DSM-19610; family DSM-19610; genus Thiogranum. Next base: position 10,701 of record DROT01000235.1, read on the forward strand.
GGGAACTGCACGCCAGCAAGCGTACCCAGGTCTACCTGGCGCTGGATACCGAGACCGATACGCGCGTGGTCCTGAAGACGCCCTCGGTCAACTTCGAGGACGACCCCGAGTATATCGACCAGTTCCTGCACGAGGAGTGGGCCGGCCGGCGCCTGCACAGCGCGCACATCCTGAAGGTCCTCGAGCCTCACGGACGGCGCCAGGCGCTGTACTACGTCACCGAGTACATCGAGGGACAGACGCTGCGCCAGTGGATGCACGACCATCCGCGACCGCCGTTGAAGGAGGTGCGCAACATCATCGAGCAGATCGCCCGCGGCCTGCGCGCCATGCATCGCCAGGAGATGATCCACCAGGACCTCAAGCCGGAGAACATCATGATCGACCGGCACGGCGTGGTGAAGATCATCGACTTCGGCTCCACCAAGATCGCCGGCATCGCCGAGATCAGCACGCCGCTGGAGCGCGACCGGCTGCTGGGCACGCGCAACTACACCGCCCCCGAGTACCTGCGGGGCGAAAGCGGCAGCAACCGCTCCGACATCTATTCACTGGGCGTCCTGAGCTACGAGATGCTGTGCGGCAAGCTGCCCTACCCGAAGGAACTGACCGCGCGCAACCTGAACAAGGTGAAATACCGTTCCCTGCGCGATTGCAACGACAGCATCCCGGCGTGGCTCGATGGCGCATTGAAGAAGGCCGTCTCCATCAACCCGGAACGGCGCCACGGCCTGCTGTCGGAGTTCGTCTACGACCTGTCGCACCCCAACCCGGAATACGCCCGCCGCCAGCGCCCGCCACTGATGGAACGCAACCCGGTCGCCTTCTGGCGGGCAACCGCCCTGTTCTTCCTGCTCACCACGATTGTCGCGCTGGCGTGGAAGTAGGGGCGTATGGCCACGGAAACACACCGAAGGTTCTTTCGTGTGACGCCCTACTATCCTGCGGGGTAACTATTCAGCTCGGCGAGGGTGGGGCGAGCCTCTGACCGAATCGACCGCGCCTTGAAATGGGCCGGATTTTCTGGAAAAAGCCGGCCGTTGTCTGAGCGCAGCGAGTTTAGGCCGGCCCGGAAAATCCGGCCCATTTCAAGGAAACAAGCGGTCGTCTGAGGGAAGAGGCTCGCTCCACCTTCGCCGAGCTGAATAGTTACGTTGTCGAACGAGCGGCTCAGATCTCGCGCGTGGCGAGGAACCGAACGTCGGGGTGGCGTTCCATGGCCAAGTCGAGGTTGATGCGCGTCGGGGCGATATAGACCAGTTCACCGGCCTGGTCGAGTGCCAGGTTGTCGCGTGCCTTGTCACGGAAAGCCTGCAACACCTTGTCGTCGTCGCAGCGGATCCAGCGGGCGGTCGCCACCGGCACGTTCTCGAAGGCGCATTCGACCTTGTATTCGTCCTTGAGACGCTGCGCCACCACGTCGAACTGCAGCACGCCCACGGCGCCGAGGATGAGATCGTTGTTGCGCAGCGGCCGGAACAGCTGGGTGGCGCCCTCCTCGCACAGCTGGTCCAGCCCCTTCTGCAGCGCCTTCATCTTCAGCGGGTCCTTGAGCACGGCGCGCCGGAACAGCTCCGGTGCAAAGTTGGGAATGCCGGTGTACTTGAGGTCCTCGCCCTGGGTGAAGGTGTCGCCGATGCGGATGGTGCCATGGTTGTGCAGGCCGATGATGTCGCCGGGAAAGGCCTCCTCGACGTGACCGCGGTCGGAGGCGAGGAAGGTCATGGCGTTGGACACCTGCACGTCGCGACCGAGACGTACGTGACGCATCTTCATCCCTTTCTTGTACTGCCCCGAGCAGACGCGGAAGAAGGCGATGCGGTCGCGGTGCTGCGGGTCCATGTTCGCCTGGATCTTGAACACGAAACCGCTCAGCTTCTCCTCCAGCGGGTCGACGCTGCGGGTCGTGGTCTCGCGCGGCAGCGGTGCGGGCGCGTACTGGACGAAGTAGTCGAGCAGTTCCTGCACCCCGAAGTTGTTGATCGCCGAGCCGAAGAACACCGGGCTCAGCTCGCCGCGCAGGTAGGCCTGCTCGTCGAAGGCGTGGCTGGCGCCCTGAACCAGCTCGATCTCCTCGCGCAGCTCTTCCGCCTGGCTGCCCAGCACCTCGTCCAGCAGCGGATTGTCGATTCCATGGATGAGCGTGCCCTCGCGGCGCCGGCTGTTGTCGCCCGGCGTATACAGCAACACCTCGTCACGCTCGATGTGGTACACCCCCTTGAAGCGCTTGCCCATGCCGATCGGCCAGGTGACCGGGGCGCAGCGGATGTCGAGCACCGACTCCACCTCGTCGAGCAGGTCGATGGCGTCGCGTCCCTCGCGGTCGAGCTTGTTGATGAAGGTGAAGATCGGCGTGGTGCGCAGCCGGCACACCTCCATCAGCTTGATGGTGCGTTCCTCCACGCCCTTGGCGACGTCGATCACCATGAGCGCGGAATCGACCGCGGTCAGGGTACGGTAGGTGTCCTCGGAGAAATCCTCGTGGCCCGGCGTGTCGAGCAGGTTCACCATGGCGTCCCCGTACGGGAACTGCATCACCGAGGAGGTCACGGAAATGCCGCGCTCCTTCTCCATCGCCATCCAGTCCGAGGTCGCGTGACGCGCCGCCTTGCGCCCCTTGACGGTGCCGGCCAGCTGGATGGCACCGCCGAACAGCAGCAGCTTCTCGGTCAGGGTGGTCTTGCCGGCATCGGGATGGGAGATGATGGCAAAGGTGCGGCGCCGCTGCGCCTCTTCGCTGATACGACTCATGGGGATTACAACAGACTGATTTAATTTCAATTTGACGATTTTACCGGAATTTGCCTCCCGATGCCCGCCCTTTGGTCCCGGATGACGGCTGTCCCGGCCGGCGGCTTTGGTTTACACTGGCCGTCGAGAGGATTGGAAGTACCTGGCTATGATTACAACAAGAATCGGTCAGGCATGTCTGGCACTGGCCCTCGGGGCCGTTTCGTTTATCGCCGACGCCGCCCCTGACACGTTGCTGGAACAAATCCGTAGTACCTACGCGACCGCCGGCGCAAACCGGGTGGCTGAAATGGCCCGGGGCCTGGGTGTGTCGTTGCGAACGGAAAACAACCGCTTGATGGTGCCGGTTATCGTCGACCGCGAGGCAAGCCGTACCCGCCTCTTCTCCTCGCGCCTTGCCCTGGCCGGTGCCCGCGTCGACGCTTCTTCCCGTTCCTGGGTACGCCTGCTGGTTCCCGCCTCGAGCCTGGACAAGCTGATCAGCCTGTTCCCGGACCAGCGCCTGCGGGCACCGATTCCCGTCTTCCCCGCCTTCGGCGAGGGCACCATCGTTTCCCAAAGCGTCAGCCTGACCGCCGCCGATGGCTACCAGGCCGGCAATCTGGACGGCAGCGGCACCAGGATCGCGATCATCGACCTGGGGTTCAGCGGTCTGAGCAATACCATCAACGCCGGCGAACTACCCGCCGATACCGTTTCGGTAGACTTCACCGGTGGTGGTGTCGAAGCGGGCGGCAAACACGGCGTCGGTGTTGCCGAACAGGTGGCCGACATGGCACCCGGTGCCCGGCTCTACTGCCTGCGGGTCAGCGACCTGGTCAGTCTCCAGAATGCGGCGGACTATCTGCGCCAGAACAACATTCCCATTGCCAACCATTCCGTATCCTGGGTGACGGCCAGTTACTACGACGACACCGGTCCGGTCAACGACATCATCAATGGCTCCCACGACAACGACGGCATTTTCTGGGCCGTCGCCGCCGGCAACTACGGCCGCAGGCACTGGCGTGGTGCATGGCAGGACAGCGATGGTGACAACCGTCTGGAATTCTCCGGTACCGACGAACTGATGGCGCTGTCGGGCACGGGGGGCACCATCAGCCTGTTTCTCAACTGGAACCAGTATGGAGCCAACAACAAGACCGACCTCGACCTCTATCTGCTGGACAAGAATGGCGTCGCTGTCGCATCGAGCACCGTGGTGCAATCACGCTTCAATAATCCGGTCGAGTCCATCAGCTACACCTATGATTCGGCAGAAGCTCCCTACGACGTGGTGGTGCAACTCACGAGCGGGAATACCGCCAACCTCGACATTACGCTGTTCAGCTTCAGCCACAACCTCGAACACTACGTCGCCGCCTCCAGCGTCAGCGACCCGGCCAGCGCCCACGGAGCCTTCACCGTCGGCGCTGTCAGCCAGAGCGTCTGGAACAACGCCAATCCCGCCATCCGCAGCTATTCCAGCCAGGGACCGACCACCGACGGCCGCCAGAAACCCGACCTGGTGGCCCCCGACGGCACCAGCAGCCTGACGTATTCCACCGCCAGCGGCACCTCCTTCAGTTCTCCGGTCACCGCTGGCGCCGCCGCCCTGCTGCTGTCAGAGGACGGCAGCCGCAGCGCCGTCGATCTGGCCACGCTGCTGCACGCCCAGGCCATCGACGTGGGCGCCGGCGGCGTCGACCCGGTGTTCGGCTACGGCAAGCTGCAGCTGCCGCTGATCGACTCCGACGGCGATGGCCTGAACAACGTCGAGGAGATCCAGCTGGGCACCGACGCGCTGCAGAGCGACAGCGACGGCGACGGGCTGGACGATTTCGCCGAGGTCCGGACCTGGGGCACCGATCCGCTCAACGCCGACAGCGACGGCGACGGCCTCAGCGACTACGAGGAGGTGGTCACCCTGGGCACCGACCCCCTGGCTTCCAACCGCGGCGACCTGGCCCCGCACGGCGCGCCGGACGACACCATCGATCTCGGCGATTACCTGGTACTGACGCGCCTGGTCAGTGGTGCCATCCCGGCGACGGCCACGGAGACGACGCTCGGCGACCTGAACAACAACGGCGGCCTGGACGCCGGTGACATGGTGCTGCTGCTGCGGGTGATCCAGGGTGAGATCCCCATGCCCTGATTCGATATCGGGAGAATGACCACGGAAGACACGGATGAACACGGAAGTGAAAGAAGGACGCTTTCCGTGTTCGTCCGTGTCTTCCGTGGCTGATCTTGCCTGGAGTCAGGCGGCAGGCGATGGTGCCCGCGGCTCCTTCAGTCGAGATTCTTCCCCAGCAGCAGCGCGTCCTCGCGACCCTCGGCGGCCGGGTAGTAGTTGCGCCGCACGCCCATTTCGTTGAAGCCCAGCTTCTGGTACAGGGCGATGGCGGCACGGTTGGAGGGGCGTACTTCCAGCATCACGGTGTCGGCGCCGTGCCGCCGCGCCAGTTGCATGAAATGCCGCATCAGCCGGCTGCCGATGCCGCGGCGCTGCAGACCCGGATCGACGGTCAGGTTGAGGATATGCGACTCACCGGCGGCGACGCTCATGACGCCGTAGCCCTGTATCCCTTCGCCCCCCTCGCAGCACCAGCAGCAATAGCCCACCCGCAGACAGTCGCGGAAGATGCCCGGGGTCCAGGGATATTCGTAGGCGCGCCGTTCGATCTCCATGACCGCGTCCAGGTCGTCGACGCTCATGGGCCGCAGGCGCTGCACGCAATCGGAAGGTCGTGCGCTCACGCCCCCGCTTCCTTCAGGGTCTTCACGGCCAGCTGCAGGTCCTGCCACGCCTTGCGCTTCTCCAGCGGCGAGCGCAGCAGGTAGGCGGGATGGTAGGTGGCGATCAGCGGAATGCCGCTGTCGCGAAAGCGGTGCACGCGACCGCGCAGCTTGCCGATGGGGGTGTCGGTCTGCAACAGGTTCTGGGCGGCGATCCGCCCCACGGCCAGGATCAGCCGCGGCCGGATCAGCTCGATCTGGCGCAGCAGGTAGGGCTCGCAGGCGAGCACTTCCTCGGGGCGCGGATCGCGGTTGTTGGGCGGGCGGCACTTGAGGATGTTGGCGATGTACACCTGTTCGCGCCGCAGGCCGACGGCCAGCAGCATGGCGTTGAGCAGCTGCCCGGCACGGCCGACGAAGGGCTCGCCCTGCAGGTCCTCGTCACGTCCCGGCGCCTCGCCGATCACCAGCCAGTCGGCCTGGCGGTCGCCGACGCCGAACACCGTGTGGGTGCGACTGCGATGCAGTTCGCAACGGGTACAGGACTGCACCCGCGCCTGCAGGGCCTCCCAGTCGAGCGTCTCCACGCCGGCGACGTCTGCCGGCGGCGGCTGTGCGACCGCGGCCGGCGACGGCGTGGCAACGGCGCCGGCGTCCGACTCTTCGGGCACGGACGCCGGCTCGGTCTCCGCCGCCGGCACACGGGTCTCCCACGCCTGGATCCCCATGGCGTCGAGATAACGCAGCCGGCGGTCGCGGGAGTCCCCGGCCTCGCGGCTGCTCATGTCGCCACCCGCGGCCGGCACACGGCTACACGTCGCCCCGCTGCGGATGCTCGCGCTCCGAGGGCCGGATCAGCCGGTTGAGGGCGTTGACGTAGGCACGTGCCGAGGCGATCACGATGTCGGTGTCCGCCCCCTGGCCGTTGACGATCTGGCCGTCTTTCGCCAGGCGCACGGTCACCTCGCCCTGCGCATCGGTGCCGCTGGTGATGTTGTTCACCGAGTACAACTGCAGCTCGGTGCCGCTGTGCACGATGGCCTCGATGGCCTTGAAGGTGGCATCCACCGGCCCGCCGCCGGGGGCACTGGCGCTGCGCTCCTCGCCGTCGATGCTCAGGGTGACGTCGGCATTGGGCGTCTCGCCGGTCTCGGAACACACCCGCAACGACACCAGCCGGAAGCGCTCGTTCTCCGCCTCGGTGCCGGCCTCGGTGACCAGCGCCTGCAGGTCCTCATCGTAGATCTCGTGCTTCTTGTCGGCGAGTTCCTTGAAACGCGCGAAGGCCTCGTTGAGCGCCTCTTCGGAATCGAACGTGATGCCGAGTTCCTCCATGCGGCTGCGCAGGGCGTTGCGGCCGGAATGTTTGCCCAGCACGATACGGTTGGCCGTCCAGCCGACGTCCTGGGCGCGCATGATCTCGTAGGTCTCGCGGCTCTTGAGCACGCCGTCCTGGTGGATGCCGGACTCGTGGGCGAAGGCGTTGGCGCCGACGATGGCCTTGTTGGGCTGCACCGCGAAGCCGGTGATGCTGGACACCAGGCGCGAGCAGGGCACGATCTCGGTGGTCTCCAGGCGGGTCTCGCAGGGGAAAACGTCCCGGCGGGTGCGCACTGCCATGACCACTTCCTCGAGCGCCGCGTTGCCGGCGCGTTCGCCGAGGCCGTTGATGGTGCACTCGACCTGGCGCGCGCCGTTGAGCACCGCCGACAGCGAGTTGGCCACCGCCAGGCCGAGGTCGTTGTGGCAATGCACCGAGAACACGGCCTTGTCGGAATTCGGTACGCGCTCGATGAGGCTGGCGATCAGCTCGCCGAACTGGTGCGGCAGGTTGTAACCGACGGTATCCGGGATGTTGACCGTGGTGGCGCCGGCGTCGATGACCGCCTCCAGCACGCGGCAGAGGAAATCGGGTTCCGAACGACCGGCGTCCTCGGGCGAGAACTCGACGTTGTCGGTGTAGCGACGCGCGCGCTGCACCGCCTTGACGGCCTGCTGCAGGACCTGCTCCGGCTCCATGCGCAGCTTCATCTTCATGTGGATGGGCGAGGTGGCGATGAAGGTGTGGATGCGCGCCGAGGCGGCATCGGCCAGCGCCTCTCCGGCGCGGTCGATGTCGCGATCGAGCGCCCGCGCCAGCCCGCACACGGTGGAATCCTTCACCGCCCGCGCCACCGCCTGCACGGCCTCGAAATCGCCGGGGCTGGCGATGGGGAAACCCGCCTCGATGACGTCCACCCGCAGGCGCTCCAGCGCGCGGGCGATACGGACCTTCTCGTCGCGGGTCATGGACGCGCCGGGACTCTGTTCACCGTCGCGCAAGGTGGTGTCGAAAATGATCAAACGATCGCTGCTCATGTTCTGCTCCATTGCGGCCTGCGCCGCCTCCTGCGCCGAGAGCATAGCAAAGGCCACGCCTCGAACGCATCAAACTGAATGAAAACCGGGAGCAAGCATTCCACTCCGCGAGGGCGGTCACCTCTCTTCCCTCAGGCGACCGCTTTTCTCCTCGAAACGGGCCGGCTTTTCAGGGCCTGCCTGAACTCGCTGCGCTCAGACAACGGCAGGCCTTTTCCTGAAAAGCCGGCCCGTTTCAAGGCGCGGTCGATTCGGTCAGAGACGCGACCGCCCTCGCGGAGCGGAATGTTTGCTATAGGGATTTGCCGTGCGTTTGGCCTCGCCAGGCGAAGTATCAGCCGCGCAGCGGCAGCAGTCGCAGGGCGAGCAACCGCGACGCAACCCGGGGAGCCGGGAAGGGGATGGAAACAGACTTGTCGCTGGAATGGATCATGGATCTGCAATCGGTCGCGTTGGCGAAAACTATAGAACGGCCGGCGACGGATTTCAACGCCAAAACGAAACAGGGCCCGAAGGCCCTGTTTCGATCTCAGGATAGTGGCGCGCTTACTTCTTGCGACGGGCGACACCGGCGAGACCGAGCAGGCCGGAGCCGAACAGCCAGGCCGCGGCCGGAACCGGGACCGGCGCCATCGTGTTGTAGGCACCTACGAAAGAGACCACCGCACTGTCGGACGAAGTTTGTCCGTAGGAATCGCCGATACGCAGGCGGATCTTGCTGATCGCGTCGCTGCCGAGGCCACTGAAATCCGTGCCGAGATCGATGCCGAGCGCATAAATGCCGTCGGTCGGATAGGCACTGCTGTTGAAACCGGTATATCCGTCCGGATTGGGCAGATTGTAGGTGACGGTACCAACGGAGCCGCTGCTCCCGAAGACACTCACATCAACATCGTGCCCGTTGTTACCGACGAAAAAAATCTTCAGGTCGTCGCCGCTGCCATCGTAGACGCTGGCATTGAATGTCAGGTCGACGTAGGGATCCGGCTCGTAACCCGGATCCGAAAAACCGACACCGACGATGGCGGTACTGGCATCGGTATCCGTGATTGCGGCAATGGTGGCGCTGTCGTTCAAGCCCGACCAGGAGGTACCCGACCCCGAATTTCCCGTATCCGTCATGGCGTAACCGCCAAACGCGACAGAATCTGCATAAGCCGCAAAATTCTCTCCCAGCACCGTGACCGCACCCGCCTGCTGGCTCAGAAGCGCTGCACCAAACATAACCGTAACTAGTTTCTTCATTGGTCTTGATTCTCCAGTCATCAATCCTCAGTGATTTCTCTGCTCCGCCTCGAATACCGCGCTACTCCAGAGCCGGTGGTGGTGCCGGCGGCTTGGGCGGCAGACGATCCCGTGGATCGTCCAGTACCGGCGGCGGAACCGGTGGCTTGGGCGGCAAACGATCACGCGGGTCGTCTACCGGACCAGGCCCACCACCCGGCGGCTGCCCAACTTCCGCCACCAGCGGCTGAAACTCCGACGCATCGCCCGGGCGCGCATTGAATTCTGCTACCGGCGTGACCGGCTGGCGGTAGGGTTCACCGCCGGCAGCCGGGCTCAGTACCGCCCAGCGGCCCCACTGGTACACCGAATCTTCTTCTTTCTGTTTCTGCGCACCGATGGCCTGACCGGCGCCCAGCGCCAGGATCACGCCCAGGGCAACCAAACTTCTTGCTGCGCTCATTTTGCGGATTCCCCTTAGTAACTGCTTCGGTCATCCAGGAATCAGGATGATCAGTATAGCTCAAAGCAACGATCATGCCGCAATACTTTTTTTCTTTTGATTTCGTGACTTAGGGAAAGAGCGCAGCCTGTAGGAATACTTATATGTAAATATTACCGACACCTCGCCAATATACCATCCGTCGAAATATTCCGGCTAAAGCATATTTTTCAGGATGTTATGAAAATATCGCCAAATGAGAACTTCGTCACACATTTCTGTAAACAAACTCGACAAACAAAAAAGGCGGATCAATCGATCCGCCTTTTTCTTACAAGCAATACTGCCGCTGGCGACATTCTCTTCCCGGCCTCAGAAGCCCCGCGACAAGGTCAGCATCCACTGGTTGCGTTCGTAGCTGTACAGCTTGCCGATGTTGGAGTCGTTCTTGGTGAATTCATAGAACACGTTCACCACCCAGTCCTTGAGCAGGTCCTCGGGCTCGTTGTATTCGTGGGACAGGCCGACGGTGGTACGGTATTCGGTATCGTCACGCTCCTTGCCGACCACGGGATCGTCACCGTCGTAATTGTAGTAGGCCACGCGCTGACGCACGTAGGCGCTGCCGTTGCGGTAGGTATCGGTACTGACACCGGCCGTGGCCTCGAAACCGTCATAGGCGAGGTAGCTGTCCTCGGCAAAGAACTTGATCAGGCGTCCACCCGCGGTCGCGGAAACGCGCCGGTTGTTGAAATAGTGCCCCAGTGTCAGGCCGGTGGAGAGGTAGTCCCCCTCGCGACCGTTGTCGATCTGGCGGTGATAGAAGCGCCGCGTGTAGTCGAAGTCCCAATTCAGTTCGCCGTTACGGAACTGCCAGGTAATGGAAGGATTGATACCGTTGAACCAGGCCAGCGCCCGGTCCCCCAGGGTGAAGTAGTCGGACTTGAACTGCAGCGAGGCGCGCCAGTGGCGCAGCATCAGCAGCGCGGGGCCGGTATTGAGGCTGGCGATCACCAGGTCGTAGTCGTCCTGGTGGTTGTACTGGCGCGAGTAGATGCTGGCGCCGCTCTGCCACAGCAGCAGGCCGGTGCGCTCACCCACCTCGATGCGCTTGCGCGACTGGTAGAGGTGATCGATGCCGGCGTTGAGGACATAGGCCGAGTCGCTCTTCTTCAGGGATCCCGGCGCCAGCTGCAGCGGTATATCGCCGACACGGATGTTCGCCTCGGTGGGACCGACGTTCACGTTGGAGTCGTGCATGGTACCGGCGCTGATGAAGCCGGAGAAGTTGTTGCGCTTGCCGAGCTGTTCGGCATCACGCTTGACCTGCGCCAGGAAGGCAAGCACCGTGACCCGCACCTCCGGCGGCGTGGTGGGGTTGTCGAGCACCTTCTGCGCCAGCTCCTGCGCCTTGTCATAACGCAGCGAGCGGTAGTAGGCCAGCGCCAGTTCCAGCCGCGCCCGGTCCAGCTTGGGATCGATGTCGAGGATCTTGCTGAAGGCGCGGATCGCCGACTTGAGCCTGCTGTCCTTGAGCGCCGCCATGCCCTGCTCGAACTGTGCTTCCAGTTCCTGCGCCGAGGCATCGTCCTGCCCGGCGGTATCGGCCGCCACCGCAACGCTACCGCCGGCCATCATGGCAATCCCGAACAAGGGAACGACCCAGTTTTTTATTGTGTTTCTTACTTGAACCATAGCGCTTCCCCGGTTAACGTAAGCGATTCGGATTTCGCCAGATACAGCTTCTCTGGTCGTCAATCGGCGACATACTAGAAGACTTGACAGGTAAAAACAATCGATGCCGAACGCATCTTCGCCCCTGCCACGACTGCTTTTCCTGTACCTGCTGGCGACCCTGAGCATCCCCGCCAGGGCCGTGCCCTTCCCCCACGGCCTGTTCGGTTACCGCCAGCAGCAGCAGGACGACATCCGCATCTTTGGCCAATGGATACAGGTACTTGAACGTCACCTGCTGGAGGACGTGGCGGAAGGCGACTGCAGCGAAAAGCGCTTCAACCGCTGTCACCTGCGCCAGTGGCAGGACTTCCTGGAGTCGATTCGGGGCCTGCCGAGGCACGAGCAACTGGACGCGGTCAACCGCTATGCCAATACCAAGCAATACGTCCTCGACATCGACAATTACGGCGTCGAGGACTACTGGGCGACGGCACGCGAGTTTCTCTACAACGGCGGCGACTGCGAGGACTATGCGCTCACCAAGATGTTCTCCCTGCGCTGGCTCGGTTATCCCGCCGGAGAGATCCGCATCGTGGTACTGCAGGACACCAACCTGCGTATCCCCCACGCGGTGCTGGCGGTCGCCGAGGGCGACGACATCCTGATCCTCGACAACCAGGCCCAGGAGATGGTGTCCCACCGGGACATCGTGCACTACGCGCCGGTGTATTCGATCAACGAGGAGCACTGGTGGATTCACACGCCGAACTGAATCCGCCGCGACGCATCAGCCGACCGGTGCTGGTCGGCTTCGCCGCCCTGGCGCTGCTGGTGCTGGTGGGCGCCTTCCTGATCAATGCCTACGTCGAGCGGGAACGCGAACGCGACCTCAACGACTGGGCCATCAGCCTCAACCTGATCGCGGAGAACCGTGTCGAGGCGATCGAGGACTGGCTGCAGTCGCGCACCGCCTCGCTGCAGGAACTCGCCAACAACGCCTCGCTGCAACTGTACCTGTGGCAACTGTCGCAGCGCGTGCAGGAAGGCGCACCGGCCACCGAACCGGCACAGCTGTCCTTCCTGCGCAACCTGATCGTCGCCAGCGCCCGACGCCTCGGTCTGGCGACGGACGAAGGCCAGCCGACCATCCCCGCCAACCTGCCGCAACATCGCGCCTCGGGACTGGCGCTGCTGGACGCCGAACAACGCGTGGTCGTGGCCACCTCGGGCATGCCCGATCTGGGTACCCGCTTCACGGCCGCCGCCCGCCGGGCGCTGAAGAACGGCAAGGCGGCCGCCAGCGACCTGATACTGGACCCGCACGAACGCCCCCTGCTGGCAATCGCGGTGCCGGTGCCGGCGGTACTCGGCGGGCACGCGCAGTCCGGCAGCAGCGCTGCACCGCAAGGCACCCTGGTCGCCGTCGTCGATGCCCGGCGCGAACTCTATCCCCTGCTCCGCAGCGGCGTTCCCATCACCGGCAGCGACGAGACTCTGCTGGTGGAGAAACGCGGCCAGCAGGTCGTGTACCTCTCACCGACACGCGACGAGAGCATCCCGACCCGCAAGTCCCTGCCGCTGGACCGCCCCCGGCTGGCGGCCGCCTCCGCGGTGCTGGAACCGGGTCGTTTCGGAGCGTTCCTCAACTACCAGGGGCGCGAGGTGCTGGCCGCCAGCCAGCCGCTGCGCAACCTTCCCTGGGTGCTGCTGCAGGAGGTCGATGCCGGCGAGGCCCTGCAGGAATCCAACCGTCACCGACGCTTCCTGATCACCAGCTTCTCGCTGCTGCTGTTCTTCGTCGCCGCCACCCTGGTCGCCGCCTGGCAGCACGGCAGCCGCGTGCGCGCCCTGCACGATGCCGAGGCACTGAGGGAAAAGACCCTGGCGTTGCAGAAACAGACCGAACTGCTGCACGCGGTCACCGACAACACCGAAGCCTACATATTGCTGCTCGACGACAGGCAGCGGGTGCTGTTCGCCAACGCGCGCGTCGCGACCGCCACGGAGACACCGGCGGCGGAACTCGGCGGCCAGTCCCTCGCGGGCGTGCTCGGGCCCGCCAGCGCCGCGGCCCTGGAAGAACAGCTGCAGCAACTGCACCGCGAAGGCAGGGTACAGCACTGCACCCGCCGGCTGGTCATCGGCGACGAGGAGCGCAGCTTCCAGTGCAGCCTGGTACCGGTGGACCACGTGGGCGACCGCTACAACGCGGTGTTGCTGGTGCTGCAGGACATCACCGAACTGGAACGCGCGCAGCAGAAACACGCCAGCCTGCTGCGCCGGCTGGTCGACACCCTGATGCACGTGGTCGACCTGCACGACCCCAACTCCGCCAACCACTCGGCACACCTGGTGGAGATCGCCAACGCCCTCGGCCGCGAACTGCAGCTCGACGAGGCCGATCGCAGAACCCTCGACCTCGCCGCCAGCCTGGCCAACCTCGGCAAGATCTTCGTACCACGGGAGATCCTCACCAAGACCGAGCCGCTCACCGAGGCCGAGCAGGACCTGGTACGCCGCCACGTGCAACTGGGCCTGGACCTGCTGAAAGACCTGGACTTCGAGGGGCCGGTACTGGACACCATCGCGCAGAAACAGGAATACCTCGACGGCAGCGGCTATCCGCACGGCCTCAGGGGCGAACAGATCCTGCTGACCGCCCGCATCCTCGCGGTCGCCAACGCCTTCGTGGCCCTGACCAGCCCGCGCGCCTACCGCGAGGCCATCGACACCGAGCAGGCGCTGGACCAGCTGTTGAAGGAAAGCGGCCGCAAGTACGACCGCCGCGTGGTCGCCGCCCTGTTCCACGTCATCGAGAACCGCGGCCAGGGGTTCGCGTGGCGGCAGGAAAGCTGAGCGTGAACGTGGGTGTTCGTACCGGCGGATAACGGCGACCTTCCGGGGCGCCGTTTTCAGTTTCAGACCAATGCCTGCAGGCGCCGGTGCATGTCGCGGTGGATGTCGACCAGCCGGGCACGGTTGTCGGCGGGCAACGAAGTGACGGCGCGCACCCGCTGCGGGTAATCGGCCGCCACTCCCAGCAGGTGAGCGGCGATCCCGGCGACGTCCTTGCGGTGCAGGCCGAGACTGTCGGCGAAACGGAAACAGGCCTGCACCAGCGGATCGCCCTCCACTTCCTCCTCGCCGTAACCGCCGAAGGGAACCGCGCACAGGAGGTCGTGCATGCGCCAGGCACGCATCGGCGTGGGATCGTACACGGGCGAAAACGCCGCCTCGGGCGCCGCGCCCAGCAGCGACAGGTTTTCCAGGTGCAGATCGCCGTTGCCGCTGAGCAGCGCCAGCAGCACGCGGCCGAAGAGATGACTCCGCGCCGCCTTCTTGTCACGGATCAGCAGCGGATCGGCGAGGTCGATCACCCGCGCGATACGGTCCAGCGAACCGTCGGTGGGACGCTCGATGTCACGCGCGCCGGCGGCGAGTATCGAGAACAGGCTCTCCAGCGGCAAGGGCCGCCCCTCCCCGTCGCGGTCGAAACGCTCGATGGCCAGCGCCGGCAGGCCGCCCACCTCGGCGTGCCAGTAGCGCGGCGTCTCGAAGCCGGCGTCACGGTGCAGGTCCAGTGCCATGGCCTCCAGCGCCGCCAGCCCCGGGTAGGTCTGGCTGCGCTCGATCTTCAGCACCACGTCGAGACGGTCGTCGCGACGGCTGCGATTGGGCAGGCTGATGCGTCCGTCCCAGCCATCGGCAGGGATGGCCACCAGCAGCTTGGGTATGGCGCCTCCCACGGAGGGCGTCGGCCCCAGGCTCTCGAGGATGAAGCGCGCGTCCGCATCCAGCCAGGAGATCATGTCCTTGAGCGAAAAACCGAACTGCTCACCGACCGGCACCAGCGGCCCGCTGTCGTCGATGGCGTACCATTTGCGCGCCGCCTCGTCGTCGGCGAACACGTCGACGTGACCGATACCGCCGTGGCCGGTGTGCGCCAGCAGCGCCAGGTCGGCCTCGAAGGGCGTGGCCGGCTCGATGCCCTTCTCGCGCAGGAAGGCCAGCATCAGCTTGCGCTGGAAGTTGTGCTCGTCGGCGGGCGGGATCAGCGAGCGGAAACGGGGATGCAGCGAACCGGGCCGGTCGTGCACGATGGGACTGTCACGGAACAGTCCTGGCGGATACACCAGGCTGAGACCGGAGAGCCCGTAGTCCGGATACTCCGGGGCATAGCTGAAGCGGGCCTCGCGGTCGCTAACGAACAGGCCGCCCATCTTCACCGGCTCGCCGCCGGCGCGCGTCCACACGCTGAGCAATACGTCCTGCATCAGAACAGCTCACCCCGGGCGACCTTCTCGGCATAGTCGCTGTCGGGCACCAGCGTCAGCTTCAGGCCCACGGCGGCGGCCAGCTTCGACAAGGTCTCCAGGTCGGCGCGGCCGCTGCGCTTGATGCGGGAGATGCTGGAATCCGGCACCGAGGCACGCCGCGCCAGCTCCCGTTGCGACCAGCCGCGGGCGCGCGCCCGCTCGAGAATGTCGGCCATGAGCCGGGCAGCCAGTGAATCTTTGCCAGATACACTTATTGTCATATTTGACAAATATACAGGGCGAATTGAATTATCGCAAATGTTAATTTATAAGTATTTATAACTAATATTTGTCGAAAACGCTAATTTATCGCTCGACGGAGACCATGTCGGTGTTAGCCACGGAAACACACGGAAGAACACGGAAGTAAACACAGGAAAACCTTTCCGTGTTCTTCCGTGTGTTTCCGTGGCTAGTACAGTCCGAATCACTACTGCCCCCATCCGTCACCTCGGCGAATCGGAAGTTCATGGGCAGCCGCAGGCCCGTGAGCGCCTCTCAGCGCTGGCGGCGCTGCCGGCGGCGCTGGCGGATCTGGTAGAGCGTCAGCACGGGGCCCGAGATGGTGTAGGTGAGGAAGCCGAAGAACAGGACCGTCGGTGGATGGCTGGAGACCACCACGAACAGCACCACGATGAGGATCAGGGCGACGAAGGGTACCCGGTTCTTGAAGTCGATCTCCTTGAAACTGTAGTAGCGCACGTTGCTCACCATGAGTGCGCCAAGGGAGGCCGCCAGCAGCGCGCCCACCAGCCACATGTCACCACCGTCCAGGCCGTTGGCCTCGCTGAACCACACCAGGCCGGCCAGTACCGCGGCGGCCGAGGGGCTGGGCAGCCCCTGGAAATAGCGCTTGTCCGCGCTGCCCACCTGGGTATTGAAGCGCGCCAGCCGCAGCGCGGCACCGGCGGTGTAGATGAAGGCCGCCAGCCAGCCGAGCTTGGACCACATCCCGCCCTGCTCAATCATGCTGCGCAGTGCCCATTCGAACACCACCAGCGCCGGCGCCAGCCCGAAACACACCATGTCCGAGAGACTGTCGTACTGGACGCCGAATTCGCTGGTGGTATGGGTCAGGCGCGCCACCC
>DROT01000236.1 GCA_011321775.1 Gammaproteobacteria bacterium
GAAGTCGCGGTCGATACGGCACAGGGCAACGTCACCGCCATCAGCGACGGCAGCTGGAGCATCGATGCGGCCGACCAGCGGATCGAATTCGTCATCGACCTCACCGGCACCGGCCTCGCCAACAGCGGCGACCTGGCCCTGCGCTGGCAGATGACCTGCGCCAACGACGTCATCGAGGCGTCCGTGGTCCCGCTGCCGGCCGCTGTCTGGCTGTTCGGCTCCGGCCTCGTCGGTCTGGCCGGCATTGCCAGGCGCAAGAAAACCGCCTGAGTCTCGGCGACAAGCGACTCCGAAGGGTGACGGCGCCGGTTGGCGCCGTTGCTTTTTTGCGTGCTCGAATGATGACACCCGCCGGTGGGATTCTGTACACTGGAGGGGTGCCGAAGCGGCGGGTGTAGTTCAATGGTAGAACTGGAGCTTCCCAAGCTTCAAACGTGGGTTCGATTCCCATCACCCGCTCCAGATTCAGTCAAAAGCAACTGCAGGATCGCCCCGGCGTACCCGTCGCTGCGCTCGCAATGACGGGTGAACCGGTTTTTCCCTGAGCGGGCTGTGCCGGTCGTCGACCAGGCGGGCCAACCGGAGACCCCTCGTGGACCACTGCGTATTCATCCAGGCCAACGACAAGCAGATGCTCGGCGCCATCCTGGCGCAGTACCTGTTGCGGCGTAATTCGCGCCACAACGAGCGCTTCGACATCCGTATCATGAACTACGACGACTTCCCCTTCCTGCGCGCGCGCGAGGGCGAGAAGTTCCTGCGCGACGGCAGCTGGCGGGTGTGGGTGCGCGACGACCTGCAGTCCTTCACCCCCACGCGTTTCCTGCCGCCACAGCTCATGGGCTACCAGGGGCGCGCCGTGGTGATCGATCCGGACGTGTTCGCCATCGGTGACGTGTGGGATCTGCTCAGCCGCGACATGCACGGCAAGGCCATCCTCTGTCGTCCCAAGTCCGGCCGCAAGGGCAAGCGCGGTTGCCTGGCCAGCAGCGTCATGCTGCTCGACTGCGCCAGGCTGACTCACTGGAAGGTCGAGGAGCAGTTCAATGCCATGTTCGAGGGCAAGCGCGACTACATGAAGTGGGTGTGCCTCAAGTACGAGGATCCCGATACCATCGGCTTCTTCGAGCCGGAGTGGAACGACTTCGACCACCTGGACGAGAACACGAAGATGCTGCACACCACCAAGCGCCGCCACCAGCCGTGGAAGAGCGGCCTGCCCATCGACTTCCGCCCGGCCGACAGTTTCCGCCTGTTCCCCCCGCGCCACTGGCTGCGGCGCGCGCGCCGCGCCCTGTTCGGCGACTACGGCCTGTTGGGGAAATACAAGAGTCACCCGGACCCGAAGCAGGAACAGTTCTTCTTCGAGATGCTGCGCGAGTGCCTGGACAAGGGCATCGTCACCGAACAGCAACTGCGCGACGAAATGGCCGCCAACCACCTGCGCCACGACGCGCTGGAGATCCTGGAACGGATCGGAAGGAAGGTGGCCTAGCGGACCGGGCGAGCAGTATCGACATTCGGTAATTAGCCACGGAAAACACGGATGAACACGGAAAAAAACAAGAAAAAACATTTCCGTGTTCATCCGTGTTTTCCGTGGCTAACTCATACGATGCCTCTACTGCACACCAGAGCTTGATTCAGCCCCAGCCTCTTCCCTGTGGCCGTAGCCGAAATAGGGCGACAGCGTCTCGTCCACCAGCCGGTCGATGGCCTCGATCTGCTCGTCCTCGAAATAGTCGCGGTAGCCGCCCACCTTGCCGCGGCGCACCTTGTAGCTGTCGGGGTTGCCGCGGTCCGCGGGCTTCATGCGGCCGCCGCTGAGCCAGAAGACCTTCTTCTGCTCCATCTTCTTCATGTTGTCGTAGGAGGAGAACTCGACCGCGTCGCGGATCTGTTCCTCGCTCGCCGGCGTGCCCATGAACTCCAGCAGCCGACGCAGCGTGCCCGCGGTGTCGGCGCGCAGGTCCTCGTAGCGCAGCAGGAAGAAGTCGCGGATGTTGTCGGACTCGCGCGCCCACAGGTTCATGAACTCGATCACCTGCGGCAGGTAGCCGCCGGGACGCATGAGGAAGTCGTAGATGGAGATGTCGGAACCCCGCTCCGGGTAGCGCAGCAGCTTGATCTTTTCCGGCTTCATGCGGTATTTCCACTGGAAGAACTGCGAGACCGCCACGTCGCGCGGGTCGCGCGCCAGCATCACCACGCGGGTGTCGTAGAAGTCGGCCTTGGAATCGGTGTGGCCGCTGTAGTCCTTGATGTAGTTGTCGTGGGTGAAGAAGATGCGCGGGATGGCGCGGTTCATGCTGTGGAAGTTGTCGAAACCCAGCAGCGCGTTCTCCGGCAGCCCGTACATCGTCTGGTAGACGCGCGACAGCATCACCCGCAGCCAGGTGCGGCCGCTCTTGCCGATGGAGACCACGGCGATGTCGGCGCGTTGCAGCATGCGCAGCTGCTCGTGGCCGCGCAGCCGCCGCTCGGCGACGCGCAGTTCCTCTTCCGAGGCGCCGCGCATGCGCAGGTACAGCAGTTGCCGCGACAGTTTCTTCCACAGCGAACGGCCTGCCTGACGGGCGGAATGGAGGTTGTAGAGCATGACTGGTCCGGGTGACTGCGCTATCCGGCCTTGCCGGAACGCCAATGGTAAACGTCCGCCCCCGTTTTTACCAAGCCGAAGCGGTCGATTCCGACACGGCCGCGCCAGGGAGGGTATCATAGCCCCACGGAAACCCGCAGATTGCCGTGCAGCAAGGACACCCTGCCGCTCGCTTCCGTGTGTTTCCGTGGCCATAAGAAGGCATGACCGGGCGACGATCGCCCGGCCGGTACCGGACGGTAAAGAACGCTAGTGGCAAAACTCATCCTGGGAAATTTCCTGCGCCGGCACGCGGACCGCTCGCCGCGCCTGCTGCGCCTGCTGTGGGCCCTCGAGGGCGGGCTGGTGAGCGGGCTCGCGGGCCTGACCGCGAGGCTGTCGCCGGAGCGCGCCTCGCGTATGGGGCGCCGGCTGCTGCAGCGCCTGGGGCCGCGGCTGGACAAGAGCCGTATCATTCGCTGGAACCTGACCGTCGCCTTTCCGGAAAAATCGGCCGCCGAGATCGAGGCGCTGGTGCCCGAGGTGTGGGGGACGCTGGGCGCGCTGCTGGGCGAATATCCGCACATTTCCGCCATCTGTGACAACCCCGACGGTGAGCGCGTGGAGTTCGAGGACCGCAGTGGCGCCCGGGCCATGCAGCCGGGCGGGCCGCCGGCGGTGTTCGTCTCCGCCCACCTCGCCAACTGGGAAATCGTGCCCGGTATCCTGGAACGTTTCGGCAAACCGGCGACGGTGGTCTACACGCCGTTGCAGAATCCGCGCCTGGACCGGATGCTGCGCCGGGCGCGCGAGGATTCCGGCATCGACCTGGTCGGCCGGGAAGGGGCCGTCCGCCCGCTGATGCGGGCCCTGCGCGAGGGCCGCTCGGTCGGCCTGGTGGTCGACCAGCGGGTCGACAGTGGCGAGCCGCTGCCTTTCTTCGGCCACGACAAGCTGAGTTCGACCGCGCCGGCGATGCTGGCCCTGCGCATGGGCGTGGAACTGATTCCGGTGCAGGTTCAGCGCCGCGGTGACGCCCGCTTCCGCATCATCATCCATCCCCCGGTGCAGGCGGACAGCGAGGAGGCCACCGACGAGGACCGGATCCGCCAGATGAGCCGCCGCCTCAACCGCGTGTTCGAGGACTGGATCCGCGAGCGTCCCGGCGAGTGGGTGTGCACCAAGCGCCGCTGGCCCAAGACCCTCCAGCTTCCCGGGAACTGAGCGGCGGGCTATAATCGCCCCCTCACCCGCGCCGCGGCGCGAATCCCGATCTGTCCCCGCGGAACCGACTTCCCGCTGATCGATGGTAACCCGATGTTGAATCTGAGTGACGGTGTAAAGAAAGCGATGATCCTGGCGCCGACGGCGGTGCTGCCGCGACCGCTGCGGGTGGCGGCGCGCGAGCGCCTGCTGGGGCGTCTCGAGGTCCGCATCGCCGAACTGTCGAGGCTCATCATCATCGCCCACCCCAAGTGCGGCAATACCTGGCTGAAGGTGATGCTGACGCGTCTGTACGCCAACCGCGAAGGCATCTCCGACCAGGAGTTCCGCCGCTACAACGTGCTCGCCGACCGCAATCCGGCCATCCCCAAGTTCGCCGCCACCAACGGCTGGTACAGCTACGAGGGCGCGGTCGGGAGGCTGCTGCTGCCGGAAGGCCCGGATTCCCCGCTCAAGCACAAGCCGGTGGTGTTGCTGGCCCGCAACCCGGCGGATATCGCCGTGTCCTGGTACTTCCAGTTCACCAAACGCCAGTCGGCGCACAAGCAGGAACTCATCAACGCCTTCATCGAGCACCCCATCGACCGCAACCACATCGAGATGTGGGACTTCGTGCGCCACAGCGACATCGGCCTGCCGTTCCTGATCGAGTTCCTCAACACCTGGGAACAGCGCGTGCGCGCCCTGGAGAAGGGCACCGTGATCCGCTACGAGGACCTGCGCAGCGAGCCCGGCCGCATACTCGGACAGCTCACGGCGCTGATGGGCGACCGTTTCAGTGACGAGGAGATCCAGGCGGCGGTGGATTTCGGCTCCTTCGACAACCTGCGCCAGCTCGAGAGCGAGGGCTTCTTTCGCCAGGGGGGGCTCACTCTGCGCAACGCCAAGGATCCGGAGAGCTTCAAGGTGCGGCGCGCCAAGGTGGGCGGTTTCCGTGACTACTTCACCCCCGAACAGGTGGCGGAGATCGAGGCGCTGATGGAGGAGCGGCTGTCGCCCACGCTGGGCTACACCGGGGCCGCCGTGGAGCGTGCTTCTGCCTGAGTCGGTCCCGTCGCAGAAACAAGGGCAGCCACGCCTGTGGCTGCTGCTCGGCGACAAGCAGGGGGACAACGGCCAGGTCTACAGCGTGGTCGAGGCGCTCGGCTGGGACTACCAGCTCAAGCACCTGCACATGCTCGATCGCTACGTGCTCGGCAAGCCCCCGGTGGGCCCCTCGCTGGCGCACATCGACCGCGACCGCTCCGATCCCCTGGAACCGCCCTGGCCCGACCTCATCATCACCATCGGCCTGCGGCCATCCAACGTGGCCCTGTGGATCAGGGAACAGTCCGGTGGTCGCACCCGCATCGTGCTGCTGGGCAAGCCCTCCGGCATGATGAAGCGCTTCGACCTCATTGTCGCCAGCGCCGAGAACCACTTCCCGAAGTTGCCCAACGTGTTGCCCGTCTCGCTGCCATTGATGCGCGTGGACGAACAGGCGGTGGCCGCCGCCGCGACCGAGTGGCGGGCGCGTCTTGCTACGTTGCCGCGACCGCTGATCGGCGTCATGGTGGGTGGCCCGACCGGGCCC
>DROT01000237.1 GCA_011321775.1 Gammaproteobacteria bacterium
GCGACAGGTCTCCGACCTGTTGTCGGAGAAATTCCGTGATTCGGATACGCTCGCGCGCCTGGGTGGCGACGAGTTCGGCGTGTTGCTGAGGGGCTGTCCCGTGAGCAAGGCGCTGAGTGTGGCCAACTCGCTGCGCGAACTCATCGAGGACTATTCCTTCGTGTGGCAGAACAAGACCTTCCGCATCGGCGCCAGTATCGGCGTGGTGGCCATTACGCGCGCCAATGCCTCGCGCAACGAGGTCCTGAGCGCAGCGGACATCGCCTGTTATACCGCCAAGGAACTGGGTCGCAAGCGGGTGCACCTGTACCAGGAGAGCGACGACCAGATGGCACTCAGGTATCGTGAAATGCGCTGGGTGTCACGTATCACCACGGCATTGCAGGATGAGCGCTTCGTGCTGCACGCGCAGCCCATCGTTCCGGTGGACACCGCCGCCGGCCATCCCCGTCTGCGCGAGATCCTGGTGCGGATGGTCGACGAACAGGGCGAGCTGGTGCCGCCCGGCACCTTCATTCCCTCCGCGGAACGCTACAATCTCATGCCGGCCATCGATCGCTGGGTGATACGGGCCCTGTTCGAGCGCCTGGATGGCGAGGACGACGGCGTGATCAACACCATCAATCTTTCCGGTAGCACCATCAACGGGGAAGGCTTCCTGGCCTTCGTCCAGGAACAGTTCCAGCATTTCCGGGTGTCTCCGCAGCGCATCTGCTTCGAGATCACGGAGACCTCGGCGATTGCCAACCTGTCCCAGGCGGCGTCCTTCATCAACCAGCTGAAACGACTCGGTTGCCTGTTTGCGCTGGACGATTTCGGCAGTGGCCTGTCGTCCTTCGGTTACCTGAAGAACCTGCCGGTGGATTACCTGAAGATCGACGGCCAGTTCGTGCGCGACATGGTCAGTGATCCCATCGACGCGGCCATGGTGAGCTCGATCAACCAGATCGGGCAGGTCATGGGCATGCGGACCATCGCGGAGTTCGTCGAGGACGATGCCATCCTCGAGTGCCTGGTCCGTCTTGGCGTGGATTACGCCCAGGGTTACGGTATCGCCAGGCCTGCTCCGCTCGATGAGAGCGGGACCGGCAGGGAACAGGAGGTACCGGTTCCCATGAAAGTCCTGCGGTAGTAGGAGCCGGCGGGGAGCAGAACTGGTAGTATTGCAGGCCGGTTTTCCGCTCGAGCGACTGCTGACGGCTGCATGGATATACAGTCTCCTTCCGTTCCCCTCCATTCTGCCTGGCTGAGACTGGGTTTCCGGCCCTTCTTTCTGGCCGCCGGCGGCTTTGCGGTCGTGGTCATGGTGCTGTGGTTCGCGTCCTTCACGCTCGATGTCAGCTTTCCCTTCGCCGGGCTGGTGCCCATGAGCTGGCACGGCCACGAGATGATCTATGGCTATGGCATGGCGGTGATCGCCGGTTTCCTGCTCACCGCGGTGCGTAACTGGACCGGCATCCAGACCCTGCGAGGAACGCCGCTGCTGCTGTTGTTCCTGTTCTGGCTGACGGCACGGCTGGCCTTGCTGCTCGGCAACAGCCACTGGCTGCCGCTGGCGGCCAGTTTCGACCTGTTGTTCCTGGCGTTGCTGAGCACGGCCGTCGCGGTGCCGATCCTGCGCGCGCACCACTGGCACAGTCTCGCCATCGTCGCCAAGCTGCTGTTGTTGCTGGGGGCCAACCTGGTGTTCTACCTCGGCGCCGCGGGCAGGATCGAGTCCGGTATCTACTGGGGACTGTACTCGGGCCTCTACCTGATCATTGCGCTGATCTTTACCATGGCGCGGCGGGTGCTGCCGTTCTTCATCGAGCGCGGCGTCGGCTACCCGGTGGAACTCTATAACAACAAATGGATCGACATCAGCAGCCTGGTTCTGCTGGCGGTTTTCTGGATCGCGGACATGGTGCGGCCGAACGGGCTGCTCGTGACCCTGCTTGCGCTTGCCCTGTTCGTCCTGCACCTGCGTCGCCTCGTCGGCTGGTACACGCCGGGAATCTGGAGCAAGCCGCTGCTGTGGGTGCTGTACCTGGCCTATGCGGCCATCGTCGTTGCCTTCGGGCTCAAGGCCCTGGTCTATTTCGCCGGTATCTCGTCCTATTTTGCCCTGCACGCCTTTGCGGTCGGCGGTATCGGCATGATGACACTGGGGATGATGGCACGCGTGGCGCTGGGACACAGCGGTCGCAATGTCTTCGAGCCGCCGCCGCAACTGTTCTGGATCTTCTCCATCCTGTTCCTGTCCTTCGTCCTGCGGGTATTCGCACCGATGCTGTTCGTCGAAGCCTATCGGCTGTGGATCGGCCTTTCGCAGGCGCTGTGGACAGCCGCCTTCGCCGCCTTCTTCTTCATGTATTTCCCCATACTCTCGCAGCCCAGGATCGACGGCCAGGACGGTTGACGACATGCAGGAAGAGGCATCCGTCGACTGGCAGGTCTATATCATCCGCTGCAGTGACGATTCCCTCTACACCGGCATCACCAGGGACATCGAGCGGCGCCTGCTGCAGCACGCCAGCCAGCGCGGGGCCAGGTACTTTCGCGGTCGGCGCCCGCAGCAACTGGTGTACCTGGAGGGCGGTCACAACCGCAGCAGCGCCAGCAAGCGCGAAGCCGCCATCAAGAAGCTGAGACGTGCGGCCAAGTTCCGCCTCATCGCGTCGAGCCTCAACCAGCTCGATGGTGCCGGGGACTGCCGTGTCGACGACCTCGACTAGTCGGTCTGCCGGGGCGCGTGCAGGGAGGGCGATTCCACGTGTCCTCTATTGCGACGCGGACCTGCTGGTGGTCGAAAAGCCCGCCGGGCTGCTGTCGGTTCCGGGACGCGGCGCGGAGCGCCAGGACAGCGTGGCGCTGCGGTTGCAGGCCCGGTGGCCGGATGCCAGGATCGTGCACCGTCTGGACATGGATACCTCCGGGCTGATGGTGGTGGCACGGGGTGCAGCGGCGCATCGCCATCTGAGCCTGCAGTTCCAGCAACGTCAGGTGCGCAAACGCTATGTCGCCGTCGTCGCCGGGCGGCTGCAGCCGTCACAGGGGGAGGTCGATCTGCCCCTGGCCTGTGACTGGCCCAACCGGCCACGGCAGAAAGTGGACCGGCAGCACGGAAAGCCCTCGCTGACGCGCTACCGGGTACTGGAGCACAGTCCCGATGGCAGCAGCAGTCGCGTGCAGCTGGAACCCCGCACCGGTCGCTCACACCAGTTGAGGGTGCACCTGCAGGCGCTCGGGCATCCGATTCTCGGTGACCGGCTGTATGGCGGCCACGGCAACCGCGAGCGGGCATCGCGCCTGTTGCTGCATGCGGTGTGGCTGGGGTTCGCGCATCCCCTGGACGGCCGGGCGATGGCTTTCGCCAGCGAAGCGCCTTTCTAGCCCCTATATTGCACGAAGGCGGCACGGCAATCCGACCTTATGCTGCAAATACAAGGCTATAATTGGATTTCTTACGCGTATTGCCAGGTTACAGTTTGTACCTGTTCGGGCTCAGGCCCGATCCGGCGCGTGCAATCCAGAGGCTGGTCCGATGGGGGATTCAGGAGAACAGCCCGGGGCCCGAAACCGCGGTTCGTGGCAGCAGCTCGTCGCGCGGAAAGCGCGCCAGGGTGATCACTCGCGGCGGGCTGTCGTTGATGATCGCCTCGGTCAGCTCGAGGCGGTTGCAGGGCTCGCCGGAGTCCCCTTCGATACAGATGCCCATCTTGTTGAGGCGCAGCGAGACCTTCCTCAGGCGGACGAACTCATCGGGACGCCCGAACACCGCCACCACCTGCTGCAGCGAGTCCTGCGGGCTTGCCTCGCCAGTGCCGGCGTGGTCGTGGCGCAGCCGCTCCAGCTGCTGCCGGGTGTGTTCCACCTCCCGGCGCAGCCCGTCGTTCTTCTCCCGCCGAAGGCGGTGTTCCAGGTGGTTCAGGCGTGACTGCAGCATCCGCAGCCGGCTGCGCCGCTGACGGGAGTCCAGCTTCAGGCGGGTGACCCGTTCGAGGGCGTTGGTGACCAGGCCGTTGAAGAGACACTGTCTCAGTCCTTCGCGCGTCTCCTCCTCCGTCGGGGCAGGGGAGTAGATGCGGTGATCGGAGAAACTGACGGTCCGCTGGGGCACCTCTTTTCGGAGGATGTCGCCGCTCAGTTTCATACCCAGCACGGTTTTCTCCGAGCGTTGCATGCACAGCAGGGCGCAGCATTCGCGTACCCCCTCACGCCCGCAGTTTTCCAGGAAGTCGCGGACCTCGGAGCTGCGGCTGAAGATCAGCTGCAGGTCGCTGACGTCGACGAAGAAGGCATTGACGTAGGGATCGGAGAGGAAGGTGCGGCGGCTGACCTCGATGGCGCCGGGGATCTCGGCGACCAGCCGGTCGGTATAGTCCTGCGCGGCGCCGATGACGCTCTGCAGCGTGTTGCGATAGCCCCGTACCAGCCGGATGCGACTGTCGGTACCGTCGACCACGGCTTCCACCGTCTTCATGAGGTCGTCCCGGCGGTATCGTCGCGGCGCTTCGTCCGGCCGCCGGTGGCGCAGGCTGTTCCAGAAACCGGAGAGAGAGAGATCGTGCATCGCTTGTTCCCGGCGCACCGCCCGCGGCCCCCGTCGCCTGACTGTGCGCACTCCCTTGTAGTACGTCTAGCTTAGGAGAGGGTACGGGTTTTTTCCAGCGCTTTTTGCGCCTCCGGCCCTGCGTGTCAGCTACCGTTCAGCTGCTGTTCCAGTTCCTCGAGGCTGTCGCGGGCGAGGTTGCTGACGGCGCGCTCCGGATCCTGGGCCAGTTTCTTCAGTGCCTCGAGGGCGGCCCGGCTGCGGGTGAGGGCGAGGAAGTGACTGGTGTCGGCGCGCACCCGCGGGTCGTCGTGGGTCGCCAGTGCCAGCAGCGTGGGCAGCTGAGCCCGCAGCGCTTCGCTGCCCGCGAGATCCTCCATCACGGCGCTGATGCCGATGCGTACCGTCAGTTCGGTGTCCGGGTCCGCCATGAGTTCCAGCAGGGCCTCGAGATGGTGGGGATTGCGGTGGACGGACGACAGGGCCTTCGCCAGCTGTCCGCTCTTGAATAACTCGGTGTAATACTCGCCGATGCCGGCGGGCGTTGCCGCGCGCTGCGCCCACTGGCGCAGTTCCGCGGGGGAGTGCAGGCCCTCGAGTTCGAAGTCGCCGATCCGGAACCAGGGCACCGAACGTACCCCGTACTGGCGGGCGATATCGGGGCGCGCCTCGATATTGACGGCTTCGAGGCGGCCGATGAGTCCCTGCTTCACCAGTTCCGCCAGGCCCTGGAGCACGGTCGGGCAATGGGGGCAGCGGCTGGTCAGCAACAGCAGGGCGTCGGGAGGAGCGTTGGCAGGTGTATTCATGGCTGCGCTACTGTAACGGACGCTGGCGGACGTTGGAAGCGTTTGCGCGGGCGTCGCCTGAACTGGCAGCGGGCGTTTCCGGCATGGCGGATATACTATGCGGAAATCTCACTCGGCAGGGAGAAGGAAAAATGAGCGGGCAAAACCGGATCAGGGTACGCGCCAACGGGCCGCTGTTGTGCACCGGTGATATCGAGGTATACGACGACGCGGGCAGGCTGCTGGAAAAGTCGGACGACGTGGCACTGTGTCGCTGCGGTGCTTCCGCCAACAAGCCGTTCTGCGACGGCAGTCACCGGCAGGCCGGCTTCCGGGACGACGGTCAGCTGGCGGCAGCGACCGAGGAGGTCCCGGAGCCGGCCGGGGGACCTCTGAAGATCCGTGTGCAGGCCGATGCCATGCTGGTGGCCCGGGGGCCGATGACCATCCTCAGCGTCGACCGCAGCCAGGCCATCACGCGCAACCGGGCAGCGCTGTGTCGCTGCGGTCATTCCGCCGGCAAGCCGTTCTGCGACGGCCGTCACCGGCGGCATGGTTTCCGGGGTTGAAAGCCCACCGCGGAGCGCGCCTTGCGCTCAGCGCTCCTCGTACGGGCGCGGCGGTGCGAACAGGGGTACGTCGCGGTACTTGAACAGCGGGATCAGCGCCAGGCCGGCGAGGAAGCCGCCGATGTGGGCGCCGAAGGCGACGCCGCCCTGCTGGCCGCTGGCTGCCAGCGAGCTGAGGAGCTGCATCAGGAACCAGAAGCCCAGTACGAAGCCGGCGGGGACGCTGAAGGTCTGGATGATGAAGCCGATCGGGATGACGACCAGCACGCGGGCGTGCGGATACAGCATCACGTAGGCGCCGAGGACACCGGAGATGGCGCCGCTGGCGCCGATCATGGGGACTTCGGAGTCGGGGTTGGGCAAGGCCTGGGCCAGGGCGGCGGCGATGCCGCACAGCAGGTAGAAGATCAGGAAGCGCCCGTGGCCCATGGAGTCCTCGACGTTGTCGCCGAAGATCCACAGATACAGCATGTTGCCGATGAGGTGCATCCAGCCGCCGTGCATGAACATGGAGGTGAACAGCGTCATCCACGGCGGCACCAGCGCGATCTCCGCGGGCAGCATCTTGTGGCCGAATACCGTGGCCGGGATCATGCCGAGCTGGTAGACGGCCAGCTCGACGTTGCGCCCGAGCGAGAGCTGCCACAGGAACACCAGTACGCACAGGACCAGGATGGTCGTGGTTACGTAGGGTGGGGTGCGCGTCGGGTTATCGTCGTGGATGGGGATCATCGCGGCATTATACCCCGCCATTGAGGACTGTCGGTGCGCACCTTACAATGGCCGCTCGAAACAGCGACGGTCTGCTCTTCCCGATGTCCAATCCCCGATCCGTACCTGGACCCGATGAAGCCTGCGACCTGGAACGCGGCGACGACAAGCCGGGGCGGATGCGGAAGCTGTGGCAGCGGTACGGAGACTGTTACCGGGTGCATTCGCAGACGCGTGCCGCCGATACCTGGGTCATCAACCACCCGGACTGGGTGAAACGGGTGCTGGTGTCCAATCACCGCAACTACGTCAAGGGCGTCGGCATCGAACGGGTGCGGGTGCTGCTCGGCAACGGCATCATGGCCAGCGAGGGGGAGCGCTGGCGCCGGCAGCGGCGCATGTTGCAGTCGGCGTTTCACCGGGCCAGGATCGAGGGCCTGTTCGGTATCTGGCTGCGCCAGGCCGTTGCGCTGGCCGAACGCTGGCAGGCGGCGGCGCGGGCCGGGGAGGCGGTGGACGTCAGCGCCGCCGTCAGCGAGACCACGCTGCGGGCGGTGCTGGAGGCGCTGTTCTCCGAGGACCTGGATGCGCTGGAACGCGCGCACGGAGGCAATCCCTTCCTGCTGGTGAGCAGCGAGGGGCGCCGCGACCTGCAGTTCGCCGTGCGCTTCCGCGCCCTCGGTCGCCTGGTGCTGGAGCTGGCGGGCCGCCGCCGCCGCGAGCGGCGTTTCCCGCCCGATCTGCTGAGTCACTGCCTGCAGGTGCGCGACAAGTCCACGGGTGAAGCGATGCCGGAGCGGCTGCTGGTCGACGAGATCCTCACCCTGGTGGTGGCCGGTCATGAGACCACGGCGGCGGCACTGAACTGGGTCTGGTACCTGCTGGCCTCGCACCCGCAGGTGTACGAGCGGGTCAGCGAGGAGGGGCGGCTGCTCGACCCGGGGCAGGTGCCGGACTGGTCCCGCCTGGAATCGCTGCAATGGATTCCGCGGGTCATCCAGGAGGCGTTGCGCCTGTATCCACCGGGGTGGCTGTATACCCGTCGCGCGCTGGAGGCGGACCGTTTCGGCGATTACCGGCTGCCGGCCGGCAGCGACGTGTTCATCTGTTCCTACCTGCTGCACCGCCACCCCGACTACTGGGAGCGGCCGGACGAGTTTCTGCCGCAACGTTTCGCACCGCAGCAGGCGGCGCAACGCCATCCCTACGCCTACATCCCCTTTTCCGCCGGTCCCCGCCATTGCATCGGCGAGACCTTCGCCATGAGCGAAATGATGGTCCACGTGGCGGTGCTGGCGGCCCGCCTGCGTTTCCAGGCGCCGGCCGGCGGCCCGGTGGCACTGGAAGCGGACGTCAACCTGCGGCCGCGCGAGCACCTGTGGCTGCGCCCGGCCCTGTGGCAATGAATCCGCTCCCGCAGGCGCATACCCTGGCAGACCTGCTGCTGGCCCTGGAGGGCAGTGCCGCGACCGTCCGCTATGTGCGCGGCGGCGATCGTGACGGGGCCCTGAGCTACGATGCCCTGTTGCGGCAGGCGCGCGGCCTGCTGGCGAACTTCCAGCAGCAGGGACTGCAAGCGGGCGACCCGGTGTTGCTGTTCGTGCGCAACAACCGCGCCTTCGTCGACGCCTTCTGGGCCTGCCAGCTGGGAGGACTGGTGCCGGTGCCGCTGTCGGCCGGGGTGCACCGCGAATATCTGCGCAAGCTGATGCGGGTGGCGCAACGCTTCTCGCGACCGCTGCTGTTCACCGAGCGGGCGTTGTGGCAACGCCTGCGCGAGGCCGGCTGGCAGGCTCCGCCGGAGCGGGTGCTGCTGCTGGAACAGCTGGTGCAACTACAGGGGGAGGGCGAGCTGCATACGGCGGCCCCCGGCGATACCGCTCTGATCCAGTATTCCTCGGGGTCGACCGGCGAACCCAAGGGCGTGGTGCTGAGCCACGCCAAGCTGCTGGCCAACCTGCGCGCCATCACCGAGGCGGCGCTCATCGGCCCGGAGGACGCCACGCTCAGCTGGATGCCGCTGAGCCACGACATGGGCCTGGTCGGGTTTCACCTGGTGCCGCTGGCCAACGGCCTGTCGCAGGTGATCATGGATACCGATCTGTTCGTCCGCCGCCCCGGGCGCTGGCTGGAAGCCGCACAGCAGTATGGCAGTACGCTGCTGTGCTCGCCCAACTTCGGGTATCGCCACTACCTGGACAGGGTGGAGACCTCGCCGTCCCTCGATCTTTCCCGCGTGCGACTGATCTTCAACGGCGCCGAGCCGGTCTCGGCCCCGCTGTGCCGCGACTTCGCCGAGCGTCTGCAGCCGAGTGGCCTGAATCCCGATGCGCTGTTCCCGGTCTATGGCTTGGCCGAGGCCGCGCTGGCGGTGACCTTCCCGCAGCCGGGCAGCGGGGTGCGCTCGGTGCGTCTTGCCGTTGCCGGGCTGGCGGTGGGCGACACGGTGCTGCCCGACGCCACGGACGGTCCTGCCAGTGAACTGGTCTGCCTCGGGTTTCCGGTGGCCGGTTGTGAACTGCGTATCTGTGATGATCACGGCTGGACGCTGCCCGACTACAGTCTCGGCCATATCCAGATACGCGGTGCCAACGTGACCTCCGGCTACCACGACTGCCCGCCGTGTGACGCCGCCGCCTTCGTGGATGGCTGGCTGGATACCGGCGACCTGGGCATGATGACGGAGTGCGGCCTGCTGGTGAGTGGACGTGCCCGGGAGGTGTTGTTCGTCGGCGGCCAGAACTGGTATCCGCAGGACCTCGAAGTGTTGCTGCAGGAGGCCCTCGACATCGGCGCCGGGCGGTTGGCGGTGAGCGCGGTGCGCAGCGAGGCCAATGACGAGGACCGGCTGCTGGTATTCGTGCGTTTCCGGCGCGATCACGGCGAGTTCGGCGCACTCGCTGCCCGCGTCCAGGCTGCGCTCGCCGAACACGCCGGCCTGCACGCACACGCGGTGGTGCCGGTGGGCTCGATCCCGCACACCAGCAGCGGCAAGCCGCAGCGCTACCGCCTGCGCCGGGCCTTCGAACAGGGTGAACTGGCCGTGCCGGCGGTGTCCGCAGCCGAAGCGCAGATGCCGCCGCAGGACGACGTGGAACGGCAGCTGCTGGAACTGTGCCGCCAGCTGTTCCCGGGGCAGGCCATCGCGGCCGACCAGAACCTGTTCGAACTCGGCGCCGACTCCCTCATGCTGGTGCGCATCCACGAGGAGATCGAGGCACGCTTCCCCGGCCGGGTGGAGATCACCGACCTCTTCGACCATCCCACCATCGCCGCGCTGGCCGGCTATATCCGCCGCCCCTGAGCGCTTCAGCTTCCGGACGAATCATACAGCGGGCGTTGGTACTTCCAGCGCTTGTAGGGCCAGAACCAGTCCTGCGGCGCTTCGCGGATCTGCCGTTCCACGGCCTGGATGTAGGCATCCATGATGGCGCCTTCGGATCCTTCATAGGGGGGGCTGGCGATCTGTTCGAAACGGACGCGGTAGCGGCCGCGACCGGTGCGCTGCAGGTGCGCGAACACGACAGGCGCCCGGAACAGGCGTGCCAGCCGTTCCAGGCCCGGGTAGAAGGCGGTGTCTCGTCCCAGCAGGGTGCCCCAGTATTTCTCTTCCTCGGGGCGCGGAGCCTGGTCGGCGACCAGGGCGATCACCCCGGGTTCGCGCGCCGACTTCAGCAGTTCCGGCAGCGCCGTCCTGGCTTCCAGCAGGCGGGAGCCGAAGCGGCTGCGCAACTGCAACAGCAGGGCATCGATGGCGCTGCGGTTGAGTGACTTGTACAGCGCCGTCACCGGTGTCTCCACGCGTGCCGAGGACGCCAGTTGCAGCCACTCCCAGTTGCCATGGTGAGCGGCGGCGGTGATCACGGTACGATGCTCGCGGACCAGAGACTCGATCAGCTCCGGGTTTTCCACCGGGATACGTTCCAGCAGGGCCCCGTCATCCATGCCGAGGCTGCCGATGGTCTCGAACAGGATGTGCAGGGCGTTGCGGTAGGCCGCTGCCGCCAGTCTGCGGACTTCGGCTTCCGGGCGCTGGGGGAAACAGGCGGCCAGGTTGTCGGTCACCAGCGCACGCTGGAAACGGAATACGTGATAGAGCAGCCCATACAGGGTGTCTGCCAGCAGGTACAGCAGCGGCAGGGGCAGGCGCGACAGCAGGCGGATGATGAAGGACGGCCAGCGACCGGAGCCTGGCGCCGGGGTGGTCCTGGCCGCCATCAGGCGTGCGTCAGCCAGCGCCAGATGGTGCCGGTGGGACGGTCGATGCCGGTCTGGATGTATTCCAGGGTGGCGGCGTCATAGAGGGTGTGCTGCACCAGCCGCGTGGTGCGCTCGTGTCCGCACAGCAGGATCTGGTCCCCCTCCCGTAATGGTTCCTCCATTTCCGGAAGCAGGAGATCGCCGCGGTCACGCTTGATCAGCAGCGGCACCAGCGGCAGTCGTTCATCGCGGTTGCTGGCGCGGGTGCAGATATGCTCCAGCAGCACCTCCCGACCGCGGCTCAGCGCGTCATGGACCGCCGGTGCACTCTCCGGCGAGATTTCCACATCCCAGGTCTGGGGCGACAGGTCCTCGACCACCCCGGCGACGCGGCTTACCAGCAGGTTGGCCCAGCTCTCGTCCTGTTGCCGTGCGAGACGCAGGAAGTCCTCCAGCAGGGGCGCCACGATCAGGCCGAGGATGTAGCGTGCGACCAGGGTGGCCGGCTGCATCACCAGGTCGAGGCCGGCGGCCTCGAAGACCGGGTTCATGCGCTGCTGGTTCTGGCGTACCACGGCGAACAGGTCCGGTTTGAGGTCACGGGCGGTGACCACGATGGAGAGGTTGTTGGTATCGTTGTCGGTGCCGGCGATGATGCCGGCTGCCTGGTCGATGCCGGCTTCGAGCAGCGTGCGGGCCTCGGTGCCCCGGCCGGCGATGGTGCCGGGCGGGGCACCGGTCCTCTCCGGTTCGGCCTCGATGACGACCGTTTCCACTCCCTCGGCAGCCATGCGTTCCTGTACGGCCCTGCCGAAACGGCCGAAGCCGCAGAGGATCCAGTTTCCTTCGGGGGCCGCCTTGAAATCCGACAGTGGTGCGTGGTGCACCGCAGTGATCCATTCGTACACCAGGTACATGCTTGGAAGGTGGAACAGCAGTGCGAAGCGTGAGGCGAAGATGTCGAAAGGATCGATGATGTAGTCGGTGCCGAAGGAATCCATGTTGGCAGCGGTGTCACCGGTGTCCGACTGGCAGATCACCGGCAGCTGCGGTGCCAGCAGCTTGCTGGTGATGGCGATGGTCAGGTTGTCGTGGTCGTTGCCGGTGAGGCCGATGATTCCGCGACAGCAGCGGTGCCTGAGGCCGGCGGCGATCAGCACGCCGGAGTCGGCGGCGTCGTCGCACAGGCCATGCACGTCCTCCAGCAGGTCGGCCACTTTCAGCCCCAGGATGCGCTCCGGGTCCTTCTCCACCACCACGCACTGGATATGGCGCTCGGTGAGTTCCCGTACCAGCAGGCTGCCGGCGTCGCCGTAGCCGCAGATGATGTAGAAAGGATCCTGCATGCGTCGCACGTGGCGGCTGAAGGAGCTGAACGTCAGCACCCGGCGGAAACCCTGATCCTGGATGATGGCCAGGATGGTACCGATGGCATACAGCCAGGCGACCACGGCCGCATAGATGACCCCCGTGGTCCACAGGCGCTGGGCGTCGGTGAAGGGATAGGGGATCTCGCCGAAGCCGATGGTGGTACCGAGAAAACTCACGAAATAGATGGCGTGGAAGAAATCCATGCGCCACGGCTTGCCCTGGTCGTCGACGCCGGGGATGAGGGTCATGCCGACGATGGATACCGCATAGACCACGATCAGCACGATCAGCGGCAGCCGCATGCGCTGCAACAGCAGGTAGAAGACCGGTTGCATTGGCCTGGTCCCTAGGAGCCTGTCCGAGTACTGGGGGCCATAGCGAGAGCGTGGCACAGCGAGGCGATTTTTGCGATCGTTTGAGGCGCATGGTGGGTACTATGCGACGAAAAGGATCGCGAAAAGGGGCCGCTGTGGTGCGCTCGCAGTAGGTCCATCATTACTCGGACAGGCTCCTAGCGGCGGTAGGTGACGGTTTCCACCACCAGCAGGATCACCGAGGTGAGGTTGGCGAGCAGGGCACCGCCGGACAGCGAGACCACGCTGGAAATGGCCTCCGGCGACAGTTCCGTCTGGGCGCCGTAGACCGTCAGGCCCCACACCAGCGCCGCCGCGATCAGCTGCAGGTCCGCGACCAGGCTGGTGGCCAGCAGTAATGCGCCGATGTGGGCGCGGTCGCCGAATTTCATGATGGTGGCGATGAGGCTGACGATGAGAGCGGCAAACAGTTCGTAGGCGTTGTGGTGGGTCGGGTCGTCCATCTCGCCGATGAAGAATCCGTAGTTGAGCGTCAGGGCCAGGATCGAGAAAAATGCAAAAAGGACTTTTTCGAGGTTCATCGCGGGCTCCTGACGGTCGGACGGATTGCGCCAGGGCCTAGTGTAACCAAAAATGCGCCGCTTGACGGAACCGGAATCCGCGTCACGACACCTCGAGGGCCACGCCGCCGCGGCGCGGGTCGCCGGCACAGTCGAAGCGCTCGCCGCAGCGCGACACCGCGTGCACACCGCCGAAGAACAGGTTGCGGTCGGGCCAGCAGCGGTTGTCGGGGAATTCATCCTGCAACTGACGGTAGAGGGGGTCCGCAAAGCCGGCTTCGATGTGCAGCTGGCCGTTCTCGTAGTGGATGCGTGGCCGGGTGACGGCCTGTGCCAGCGGCAGCCCCTCGTCGACCAGGCGCAACACCACCTGCAGGATGGCGGAACGAATGCGATTGGAGCCGCCGGAGCCGAGTGCCACCTGCATGCCCCTGGCATCCTCGAGGATGGAAGGCGACATCATCGAGGTCAGGCGCCGGTCTTCCTGCCAGCGATGAAAGCCGTGCGGGTTGAGGTCTTGCTCGCCGAGCATGTTGTTGAGCATGATGCCGGTGTCGGCGAGCATGTGGCCGCAACCCTCGCCGTTGCTGGTGGTGAGCGACGCAAGGTTGCCGCGACGGTCGATGATGCTGATGTGGGTGGTACCGCGCCTCGCCCTGCTGCGCCCGAGCAAGCGCGTGCGGTAGTGGTCCAGCAGCTGCGGGTCGAGCAGGCCGGCATCCAGTCGGCCGGCGGCGATGCGCTCCAGGCGTGCCTCGTTGGTGAGCTGCATGATCTCGGCCAGCAGCGCGACGCCGGCGGCGTGGTCGATATGGACGGGGGCGTTGCTGCTGGTCTCCAGGAGCTTGAGCGCAAAAGCGGTCAGCAGGCCACCGGAAGAAGGGGGCGGGTTGGTGTAGAGCCTGTTGCCGCGGTAGTCGATCGCCAGCGGCCGGCGCCGTTCCACACGATAGCCTGAAAGGTCGTCGGCCTGCAGGTGGCCGCCCTGCTCACGGCAGGCAGCGACGATGGCCCGGGCGATATCGCCTTCGTAGAACAGTCGATCCCCTTCCCGGCCCAGGGCTTCGAGCGTACGCGCCAGCTGCGGTTGCCGCAGCCGCTCGCCTTCACCGACCAGACGTCCCGCGCCGACGCGGCTGCCGAAGATGCTCGCCGCCTCGGGGGTGGCGAGGTAGATGGGTTTGATGACATCGAAGATGTACGCCTGCAGCGCGTTGATCTCCAGGCCGGCGTCGGCCAGTTCGATCGCCGGCTGCAGCAGCGTCGGCATCGGCAGGGTGGCGAGTTCGCGATGGATGCGGAACAGGCCGCGTACCGTGCCCGGGGTGGCGACCGCCCCGTAGCCGATGTGGAATTCCTGGCGCGTGGTGCCGAAATCGGCCTCGATGGCGTGGAAATCCACCTCCTCCGGCGGGCGGCGCCGCCGGGGGGTGTGGGCGAAGAAGTCGTACACCCGGGGCTCGTCCCCGGCCGGGCGGGCCATGAGGAAACCGCCGCCACCCAGCGAGGTCAGCACCGGCTCGGCGACGCAGGCGCACCAGTGGGCGGCAATGACGGCATCGAAAGCGTTGCCGCCGGCACGCAGGATAGCGGCAGCGGCATCGACCGTGGCCTGGTGCCCGGCGGCGACGGCGCCATAGGCGGGAGTGACATTCATGACAGGCGCATTATGCCGCAAGCCGGGCGTGTGCGCCCGGCGACTTCAGATCAGCAGGTCGGTGCGCGGAACGGCGCTGGCGTCGTCGGTCTCCAGGCGCGGACGGCAGCCGACCAGGCGATCGGCGGGCGCTTTCAGCGTGTCGACCAGGTAGTCCTTGACACCCTCGGCGCGCTGGCGCGCCAGCTGCAGCAGGGTGTCGTCGTCGACCGCCGTTGGTGCGCTTTCCTTGTCCTTCTTCTTTGCTCCCTTTTTCGCCGCGGCCGCCTGCTGCAAGAAGGTGCTGTCCGCGGCGGTTGCCACGCCGCACAGCTTGACCGCGACCTGGGGGCGTTCCTTGAGGATATTGGCGACCTTGGCCAGGTAGTCGAGGTCCTTGCTGTCCAGCTTCGTCTGTCCCGGTTCGAATTCGACCGGCTTGAGACGTACGCGCGTGGCGGCTTCGCCGGCATACCTGGCGACGGTGACCAGGGCGCCATAGGGCTGCAGGGCCATGCTCAGGTAGGTGAGGGCACCCTTCGATACACCCTTGGCGAGCGCCTGGCTCAGGGCATCGCTGACGTCGAAGGCCGGCGAGCTGGCATCGCCCTTGATGGGGATGTCCAGCTCGATGGTATTGTTGCGGTCGCGCAGGGTATCGAGGGCAACGTTCAGCGGCACCGGGACCTTGCTCTGCAGCCCTTTACTGGTATCGAGCGACTCGAGTACCAGCTGGTGCAGTTTCAGCACCGCCTTGCCTTCCATGACCCGTTTTTCGCTCCGGAGTTTCAGATCGACGTCGAGTGAGCCGCTGTCCAGCACCACGCCCAGGGTGTCGCGCGTATAGGGTGACAGCGCCGGCAGGTCCACCGCGTACAGCGTCGCGGCGATGTCCATGCCGGGCGGATGCTGGAACGGCTTGATCGTGCCCTTGACGCCCAGGCGGGCGTGTTTGCCGATGCGGCCCTCGAGGTCGAGGGGGCTGGGCTGGTCGGGCTTGCCGCTGTCGAGCTTGTCCAGCACCGCCTTGTCGATGGTCAGCGTCTGCTGGTAGGGCGGGCTGACCGCCTCGTCGAAGATGGTCAGGGTGCTGCCCTTGCCGACCTGGATGCGGCCGATGCGCAGGCGGTTTTCCGCCTCTGCCGGCGCCTGCCCGGCTTCGGCCGTCGTTGCGGTCCCCTTGTTTTCGCCCCTGAGCACGTCGACGACGCGCGTGACGTACCAGTTGCCCTCCCGGTCCCGGTGGTAGCGGGCCCGCACACCCTGTTCGTCGAAACGTTCGATGCTCACCAGCCCGGGTGCACGCGACAGCCCGGCGAAGAGGATCCTGTCGGCGTGGTAGAAGGTGTCGGCCGCAGCGGCCTCGTTGCCGGACGGGGCTGTCCGGCGGGCCAGATCGACGCCATCGAGACGGATCAGCCTGGCAGAGAGGGTATCGACGGCGGTCAGGGTCAGCCCCTCCACGCGCAGCTGCCGTGCATCCAGCAGGTCGACTTCTCTCTCCGGGGCCGACACCTGCAGGCCGGTGATGCCGAGCTCGGCCGTCAGGCCGATCTGCGGACCCTGCGGCGGGATCTTCAGCGAGAAGTCGCCGTCCAGGCTGAGGCCGTGCTGGGCATAGTGCAGTTTCCTCGCCTTCAGCTGCGCCGTCAGTCGGCCGGTTCCCAATCGGCCGGTATGGTGCAGCTGCAGCTCGCTGCCATCGGTCTGCATGGCCAGTTCGCTGTCACCCTTCCATTCGATGACATCGCTGCGGACGGCGACCTCGGGGTGTCCCACGTCGGCATCGTCTATCTTCAGGGTTCCGTCGTGCTGCAGGCGGAGATGGTCACCATCCTGTTCGACATGGAGTTTCCCGTCCAGGGAGAGCATCCCGGCGAGCTTGTCCAGTTGCGGCCGGGCCAGTGGTTCGAAGTCCGCCAGGGAGAGCTTGTCGACGCGTATGGTGCCCTGGTACGAAGGCCGGGCAGCGAAAGGCGCCACCCTGGCATCCACCTCCACCGGCGCGCCGTTGAGGCGGGCGGAAAGCTGCAGCTGTGCCGGGCGATCCGGGGTCCACTGGGCCAGCTTGCCGAGCTGCAGGCGGCTGACATTCAGTTCACCACGGATCCTGGTGTCCTGGTAGACCACGGTGAAATCTTCCAGCGTCAGACTGTCGATGCCGGCGTACCATGCGGCCCCCGTTGCGCCATCCCCGTTGCTGCCGGCGCTCGGTGGCAGCGCGACACTGCCGATGCGCAGAGCCCCGGTATTGTCTACGCGCACCCGGAACCCGCTGAGGGTCAGCTCCTGGATGTCTATCCGGTGGCTGAACAGCGGCAGCCAGGCGAGATCCAGCTGTGCGCGGTCGATGTTCAGCGGTCTGCGCTCGCCGGCGTCAATGCGGACACCCTCGAAGCGCAGCACGGCGGTGAAGGGGTTGAAGTCGACGTCCTGCACCTCGACCCGACCCTCGCCGTGTTCCGCCAGCCAGCGTTCCGCGAGCTGCTCGATCAGCAGCGGGGTGCCGGCCAGCAGGGCGGCCGCCAGCAGCGCCAGCAGGGCTGCGATTCTGAACCAGCGTGCGTGGAACGGGGAACCCGTCATGGGAGCGATTATCCGGTATTTTCGCTTCAATATAGGCCCTTTCCGAGGGACTCACAATATGGGCCGATGGACGTTGTTCCCGGCTGGCGCTGCGGCGATGGCCGGCGCTGGACCTCGATCCCTGCTTGACCTAGGTCAAGGACAGTCCCCGGGGGGGCCTCCAATATGATCGCAGGGTGCGCCAAGGGCCGGGGATTCTGCATGCCCGTATGCCGGGAGGTTCGATACAGGAGTCGATGGTGACGCTGAAGGCGAGAACGCATATGCACGTTCATGGTGCCCATGGGGGGCGGCGGGGCGCGTGTGTGCGCCGGCTGCTGCTTTTTGCCGCCTTGTCGGGGCTGATGCTCAGTGCCGTGGCCGATGCGCTGCCCCTGCAGCGCCAGGCCGCCTTGCGTGATCTGGTGCACGAGGATTGCGGCGCCTGCCACGGCATGCGTCTCACCGGCGGGCTGGGACCGGCGCTGACGCCGCAGGCCCTGCAGGGCAAGGATCACGACTTTCTCTATGCCACCATCAGTGAAGGGCGTCCCGGTACGCCCATGCCACCCTGGGGTCCGCTGCTGACGCGGCCCGAGATCGACTGGATCGTGGACTATCTCAAACACCCCGAGGGGCGGCCATGAGGCGTCTGTTGCTGGTGTTCCTGGGTCTGCTGCTGGGCGCCGCGGCAGGGGCGTCGGAACTGCGCGGTACCGGCGATCTCGGCGTGGTGGTGGAGCGCGCCAGCGGCCGCCTGCTGATCGTGGAGCACAGCCACGATACGCGGCTCGCGGAGATCGACGGTCTCGGCGACCTGTCGCATGCCTCCGTGGTGTTCTCGCGCGACGAGCGCTATGCCTATGTATTCGGCCGCGATGGCGGCCTGACCAAGGTCGACCTGCTGACCCGCAGGATCGTGCGCCGGATCATGCAGGCCGGCAACAGCATCGGCGGGGCCATCTCGCAGGACGGCCGCCTAATCGCGGTCTCCAACTATGTCCCCGGCGGCGTGCGCGTGTTTGACGCCGACAGCCTCGATCTGGTGGCGGATATCCCCGCCGAGTACCAGCCGGGCAAGTTCTCCAAGACCGTCGGGCTGGTGGACGCACCGGGCAACCGTTTCGTGTTCAGTCTCTACGACGCCAACCAGATCTGGATCGCCGACATGAGCGGGGACCCGCACAAGCCGGTGATCACCCGATACAAGGATATCGGCAAGGCCCCCTACGATGCGCTGATCACTCCGGACGGTCGTTACTACATCGCCGGCCTGTTCGGCGAGGACAGCATGGCGCTGCTGGACCTGTGGCACCCGGAGAAGGGTGTGCGCAGGATACTCCAGGGCTATGCGCACCACGACGAGAAGCTTCCGGTCTACAAGATGCCCCACCTGGAAGGCTGGGGCATTGCCGGTCGCCAGGCATTCGTGCCGGCCGTCGGCCAGCACAAGGTGCTGATCGTGGATACCGAGGCGTGGAAACTGGCGGGCGAGATCCCGGTTCACGGCCAGCCGGTGTTCGTCATGGTGCGCCCCGACGGACGCCAGGTGTGGGTCAATTTCGCCTTTCCCGACAACGACACGGTACAGGTGATCGATGTCGAGTCGCGCAAGATCGTGAAGACGCTGAAACCGGGCAAGGCGGTGCTGCACATGGAGTTCACCCCGCGCGGCGAGTCCCTGTGGCTGTCGGTGCGCGACGCCAACCGCATCGAGATCTATGACACGCGTACGCTGGAAAAGGTGAAGGAACTGCCGGCCGACAGGCCCAGCGGCATCTTTTTCACCGACCGCGCCCACCGCATCGGATTGTGACCATGGAACTGTTCGTGGAAAAGCTGCTCAACGATTTCCAGCGCAATTTTCCGCTGGAACCGGCGCCTTTTGCGAGTATCGCCCGCAGTCTGGACGCCAGTCCGGAACAGGTGCTGCAGACGCTCAGGGACCTCAAGGCACGCGGTGCCGTGAGTCGCGTCGGCCCGGTGTTCAAACCCAACACGGTGGGTGTCAGCACCCTTGCGGCGATGTCGGTGCCGGCATCGAGGCTGGAAGCCGTGGCAGCCATCGTCAGCCAGTTCCCGCAGGTGAATCACAACTATGAACGCGAGCACGAGTGGAACCTGTGGTTCGTGGTGACGGCGGAGAACAAGGCGGCGCTGTCGGAGACCCTGCGGGAGATACAGCTGGAGACGGGCTACCGGGTATTGTCGCTGCCACTGGTCAAGGACTATCACATCGACCTGGGTTTCCGCATGAACCTGGGACAGCAGGCGCTGGAGACCGCGGGTGGGGGCGCCACTTCCACGGACGAGCCGGTGGACGCGGATCGTGAGCCGCTGTTCGGTGCCGCCGAGGACCTGATCGAGGTAATACAGGATGGTCTGCCGCTGGTGGCGCGGCCGTATCTGGAGGTCGCCCGGCGGCTCGACTGTTCCGAGCAGGAGGTCATCACCAAGCTGCGCGAGATGATCGATGCCGGCATCATCAAGCGTCTGGGCGTGGTGGTGCGTCACCACGAACTGGGCTATCGCGCCAACGCCATGGTGGTGTGGGACGTGCCGGACGCCGAGGTGGACCGGCTCGGCCACAGGCTGGGTCAGCAGGACTGCGTAACCCTGTGCTACCAGCGGCCGCGGCGCCTGCCCGACTGGCCCTACAACCTGTTCTGCATGGTGCACGGTCGCGATCGCGAGGAGGTGCTGGCGTGCATCGACGACATGGTCGAGGGACTGGGCCTGGAGTCCGTGCCGCACAATGTCCTGTTCAGCGGACGGCGTTTCAAGCAGCGGGGCGCCCATTACCGGGGCAGTCACTGAATGGACGAGCTCGACCGCCGCATCATCAACAACCTCCAGGGGGGCTTCCCCGTCTGTGAGCGACCGTTCCGGGAAGCCGCACAGCGCCTCGATACCACCGAGAGTGAACTGATCACGCGCCTGCGTTGCATGCTCGACGATGGTCTGCTGACCCGCTTCGGACCCATGTACCACGCCGAGAATCTCGGCGGCGCCGTGACGCTCTGTGCCATGAAGGTGCCGGAGGATCGCTTCGACGAGGTGGCGGCAAGGGTCAACTCCTTCCCGGAGGTGGCGCACAACTACCAGCGCGATCACGAGATGAACATGTGGTTCGTGCTGGCCACGGAGACGCCGGAACAACTGGAAGAGACCATCCACGAGATCGAGCAGCGTGTCGGGCTGCCGGTGTTCAATCTTCCCAAGCAGCAGGAGTTCTACGTCGGCCTGCATTTCCAGGTCTAGAGTTCATGAATGGCGAAACGGCGAGCCTGACGGAACTGGATCGGCGCATCGTGCTGGCGACCCAGGGCGGCTTGCCGCTCGATGCGCGCCCCTACCACTGGCTTGCGACCGAACTCGGTGTGGATGCCGACACCCTCATGGAGCGTATGCGCTCCATGCTGGAGGACGGGCGCATTCGCCGTATCGGGGTGGTGCCGAACCACTACCGCCTCGGTTATTCCGCCAACGGCATGTCGGTGTGGGACGTGCCGGATGAAGTTATCGAGTCGGTCGGCTGCGAGGTGGGCAGGATGGATATCGTCAGTCACTGCTATCAGCGGCCCCGGCGCCTGCCGGACTGGCCCTACAACCTGTTCGCCATGGTGCACGGTCACAGCCGCGAAGAGGTGCGCGCCAAGGTGGAGATGATCGCCTCGGTACTGGGCGATCGGGTACGCAGCCACGATGTCCTGTTCAGCACCCGCATACTGAAAAAGACCGGTCTGCGGATCGGCAGCTGAGTCTTAGACTACAGGAGCCAGAATGTTCCGGATCTCGAAATACATGCACGAGCTGGCTTCGCCTCCGGCCGCGCCGCGCCGGCACGAGCCGGCCGGGCCGGTGGTCATCTGGAACCTCATACGGCGCTGCAACCTGACCTGCAAGCACTGCTATTCGATTTCGGCCGATATCGACTTTCCGGGCGAGCTGGATAGCGCCGAGGTATATGGTGTCATGGACGACCTCAGGGATTTCGGTGTCCCGGTGCTCATTCTTTCGGGGGGGGAGCCGCTGCTGCGCCCCGATATCTACGAGATTTCCGCGCGCGCAAAGGCCATGGGCTTCTATGTCGGCCTGTCCACCAACGGCACCCTCATCGATGAATCC
Source organism: Gammaproteobacteria bacterium (assembly GCA_011321775.1). Lineage (GTDB taxonomy): Bacteria > Pseudomonadota > Gammaproteobacteria > DSM-19610 > DSM-19610 > Thiogranum. The sequence goes on from DROT01000237.1 coordinate 21,374, forward strand.
AACATCGACCGTATCGCCGCGATCGGCTACGACTACGTCGGCATCAGCATCGACGGTATCCGCGAGACCCACGACCGTTTCCGCCAGAAGCAGGGTGCCTTCGATGCCTCCATGCACGCCATCGGCCTGTGTCGCGAGGCCGGCATCAAGGTCGGCATGCGCTTCACCCCCACCCAGGACAATGCGCGCGAGTTGCCGCAACTGCTCGAGGTGATGGATCGGGAGGGGGTCGACAAGCTGTATGTCTCGCACCTGAACTATGGCGGGCGCGGCAACCGC
>DROT01000238.1 GCA_011321775.1 Gammaproteobacteria bacterium
AGACCAACTACTTCCTGCTGTTCGAGGCCGGACGTAATGGCATCACCAAGTTCGGCGATTCCGACGTGGCACCGACGGACGCCAGCATCACGCTGAACCAGATACCACACGCCCGGATCCGCCTGGGCCAGTTCAAGTATCCCGGATCCGAGGAAGGCCTGCAGGCCATCCATGTGTTCAATTACATCAACTTCACCGTTGCCGGAAGCCAGTTGCTGCTCGAGCGCTTTTTTGACGGCGACGGCTCCAACCCCAATGACAAGAACGAGCCGAACGGTTCGGTGGGCGCCTATCGCGACATCGGCATCCAGGTATTCGACTGGGTCAACTACCTCGGCTGGGAGCACAGCTATGCCGTCATGCTCGGCAACGGCAACGGCATAAACCGCACGGACGACAACAACAACAAGAACTACTACCTCTACTGGGCCTCCGAGAAGATCTTCGGTGGCAAGGGCGGACGGCGTGAGGGGCTGAAATTCTTCGGCTGGTACCAGAAGGGCGACCGCACCCTGAAGTACGTCAACAACGTTGCCGACGAGGAAGATTTTGAACGCGAGCGCTGGGGCTTCGGCACTACCCTGCGCAAGGGCAAGTGGCGCGGCGCGGCCGAGTATTTCAAGGCTGACGGCATGATCTTCAATGGCACGGACGGCGGCGCCGTCCCCGGAAACGTCGGCGCCAACGGCGTCACCGCGTCGTTCAACATGGCGCCCAAGGGCCGTGCCGACGGCTGGTACGTGGATCTGGGCTACCGCGTCATTCCCAGACTGGAGCTCGACGTCCGTTACGACTACCTCGACCGCCTGAAGAACGACGACGCGCAGGAGCGGGAATTCGACAACCTGACCCTGGGACTCCAGTGGTTCTTCAACAAGAAGACGCGCGCCCTGGTCAACTACGAGATCCGCAACGCCAAGGCCCCCAATGCATCCTCGTCGGCACCACCGAACCAGATACTGGACGAGTTCGACAACCGCCTGGCATTGCAGGTGCTGACGATCTTCTAGAATACCCGCCTCCTCCCGACGCGGGCCGGCATCCGGCAAATCGCCCGCCCGGATCCGGGCCCCGCCGGGCCAAGGGGTGTTGTGGAACAGGTATCCTGTAGCAATCCGGCGCAGGCCGGAACACAATCACGGGTTCGACCACAGGGGCCACAGGGCCCCTTTTTCCACGGAGCAGATCATGATGCGCATTCTCCTACTCGTCGGGATTTTTTTCGCCACCGTCAACCTTCATGCAGCCGATGGCCTGATCGTGATGAAGAGCGCCCACAGCGTGGCCGCGACCCTGGACCGCTTCGAGCGGACCCTACGGGCCCGGGGCATGACGGTCTTCGCGCGCGTGGACCACAGCGCCGGTGCCGCCGGGGCAGGCCTGGAGCTGCGCCTGGAGCAGCTTCTGATCTTTGGTAATCCCAAGCTGGGCACCCTGCTGATGCAGAGCCGGCCCACGGCGGGCATCGACCTTCCCATGAAGGCGCTCGCCTGGAAGGATGACAGCGGTCAGGTATGGCTGGCGTACAACGATCCCCGCTACCTCGCCGCACGTCACGGCATCAGCGATCGCGGCCCGGTGATCGAAAAGATGCGCCGGGCACTGGCGAGCCTTTCGAAACAGGCCGCCGAGTAGCTGCGGGCCCCGGGGCCTGTTTCCCTGTAATACAGATAAGCTTAGAAAGTCAGAGGGTAGTGGAACTTCGCAAGGCGAAGGCCGAGATCCGGTAGGCGTAACGATCCGCTCCGCGCTCCCGAGCCGGATTCAGCATAGCGCTCACTCGTTTTAAGGATTTTCCCTATGCCCCCCGTCACGGTCGCCCGCTAGTCTTGGCTTGCGGCTCTGGCCGCCATGACAACACACCCGTCCGGGCTCGCCGGGCCCTGCAACGGGAGCACAAACCCCGAGGAGAATACAATGAAGCTATTTACCCGAACGCGCGCTGGCCGTCGCCTGCTGCTGCCACTGGCCCTGGCGGCGTGCACGGTGGCGGCACCCGCCTCCGCGCACCGACCACGATCCGTCACCCTCATCGAGATGGGCGACCTGCACGGCACCCTGGTGCCGCACGGAGCGGTACTGAAGAACGCCGACGGCACCGAACGCATGGTGGCCAGTTCGGGCGGGCTGGCGCGCCTCAAGACGGTGGTCGACGATATTCGCGCCGACAACCCCGAGGCCGTGCTGCTGTCCTGCGGCGACCTCACCCACGGCAGCGCCGAGGCCATGTTCACGGTGGGCGACGCCATGATGAACGCCATTAATTCCTTCGGCATCGACGTCTTCACCCCTGGCAACTGGGATTTCGGCTACGGCCCGGCGGTATTCCGCAACCGCTTTGCCAGCAAGCCGCCCTTCCCGCCGCTGCCGCCGAACATCCAGGTCATGGCCAACGCCGACGGCAATCCCGGTGTCACGAAGGCAAACTTCCCGGTGGTCTCCGCCAACCTCTACAACGACCCGGCCCTGCCGCTGCCGCCGGCGCTGGATGGCAAGCGCGTGCTCGATCCCTACAAGATCATCGAGCGTAACGGCGTGAACATCGCCGTGATCGGCATCACCGCCGCCATCGTCCCGCAGCAGGCCGACACCTTCAACATCGGCCTGCGCTTCACCCAGGGCGTCGAGGAGCTGCCGGGGCTGATCGAGGAGGTCAAGGAGAAAGGCGCCGACCTGATCGTGGTACAGTCCGAACTGGGACTGTCCCAGAACATCAAGCTGGCCCAGAGCTTCCGTGACATCGACGTGATGTACTCGGCGCATACCCACGAGATCACCCTCGGCGCACTGCTGGCCAACCGCCGCGAAGTGGTACGCACCACGCCCGGCGGTCCGCTCAGCGGCAAGGAACGACGCATGCTGGCCAAAGGAGCCGCCATCGTGGTGGAGACCAACCGCGACATGTACGTGGGCCGGCTCGACCTGCGGGTTGCCGGTGACCGGGTGATCGACTTCGACTGGCAGGCGATCCCCATCGACGAAAGCATCCCCCAGGATCCCGACATGGCTGCCCTCGTGGCCTCCATCGAGGAACCCTTTGTCGCCGGCGAGGACGGCATCGTGGAACAGCACAGCTTCATGCCCGGTGGCTTCGGCGGTGACCCGAGCCTGCGCGGCCTGCAGCTGGTGGACGACCTCGACACCGTGGTCGGACACACCGGTCCGGACACCCTGCTGCTGCGGCACCACGTGCTCGAGGACACCCTCAACAACTTCATCGCCGACGCCATCCGCGAGGTTACCGATCCGATCGTGGCCGCCAGCGGCGTCCCCGGCTGGAACGGTGTCGACATCTCCATGGCCAACGGCTTCCGCTTCGGCAACGCCGTGCTGCCCGACAGCGATATCACCCTGCGCGACCTGTACACCTGGTTCCCGATCGCACCCGCGGTCAACGTCGCCGACTTCTCGGGCCAGTCGATCCAGAACAGCCTGGAGACCGTTCTCGGTGCAGTATTCAACCGCAACCCCTTCCTGCAGCGCGGTGGCTGGTACCTGGGCCTGTCCAACATGACGCAGAAGATCGACCTGGATCATCGCCCCTTCAGCAGCTCCAGCGGCCGCATCGTGCAGACCATGGTCGGCGGCCAGAAGCTCGACCCGGGCAAGCGCTACGTGTTCGCTTCCTGCTATGGCCACGGTAATCCGCTGGACGAGGTATGCCGTACCAGCGGCGGCGCCAACTTCAAGTTCTTCGAACTGGCGGACCCGACCGACTACAGCAGCGCCATCAGCCTGGCCGACCCGGTCAACCAGGTCGGCGTCATCAGCGGCCCGGTGGTGAAACAGGTGGCGCCGGACCATTTCCTGCACCCGGTGCACGCCCTGCGACGCTACCTCGACAGCCTGCCGGACAGGACCGTGTTCAAGGCCGACTACGACACCGGCCGGGTGCAGACGGTCGACTCGACGCAGGACGGCTACCCGGTCGTACCGCCACCGGTGGCCAAACCCGACCCGACCTTCGTGCAACCCCCGCAGGGTGCCGGCCCGACCTTCTTCTCCGGCATCATCGAGGAGGAGAGACACCGTCACCATTGAGGACGGCCGCAAGGCATCCGGGAGGGCGGCTTCGGCCGCCCTTTTTTTCGGAACCCTGGCCATCCGGCTATCCTCCCGGCCTTCTCCGATAACGCGACTCGCGAACTGCGGCATCCCGTTATCATTCAATACGTTGCAACAATCGCCCCGACATTCCGACGGGACAACGGGAAAAGGAAACTATGGACTGACGTCGAAGTGCTGCCATAAATGGCAGTGCTATACTGAAGACCGGGCAAGGAATATGACATTTCTGTCATAGCCACCTGTCATGACTCCTTTCGAGGGGGAACCGGCATGGACACGACCACCAGCATCGACCTGCAGTCGCTGGTCGACAGCCACGAGCAACCGTTTGTGGTCATCGACCACGATTTCAGGATCGTCGCCGTCAACGGCGCCTATGAACAGGCGTATGAGGCCAGCCGTGAATACATGGTCGGTCGCCCCTGCTACCAGATCAGCCATCGCAACGACCGTCCCTGCTTCGAACTCGGCGAGGAGTGCCCGCACCGGCGTGTACTGCGCCACGGTGAACGGCACTCCTGCCTGCACGTGCACTACGATCCACAGGGACGCATCCACCGCGTGCGCATCAACGCCTACCCCCTGTACGATCACCGGGGCGACATCTACCTGGGGGAAGCGATACAGGAACTCTCGGAGCCGGGTGAACGCCGCGATGATCCGATCCGGATGGTCGGCACCTCGCCGGTGTTCCTGCAGACGCTGGAACAACTCAACCACGCCGCGCTCAGCGACGCGCCGGTATTGCTGGAAGGAGAGACCGGCACCGGCAAGGATCTGGCCGCCAACTTCATCCATCTTCACTCCAGCCGCCACGACAAGCCCTTTCTGACCCTGGACTGCACCGTGCTGACGGAATCCCTGTTCGAGTCCGAGGTGTTCGGGCACGAACGCGGCGCCTTCACCGGCAGCGTCGGCGAGAAGGAAGGCCTGTTCGAACTGGTCGACGGGGGCACCCTGTTCCTGGACGAGATCGGCGAAATGCCGGCGACCCTGCAGGCCAAGCTGCTGCGCGTGCTCGAGACCGGAGAATACCGGCGCGTGGGCGGCCGTCGCACCCGCTATACCAATGCGCGCATCATCTGCGCCACCAACCGCAACCTCGGCGACGACGTCGACGCGGCGAGCTTCCGCGAAGACCTCTACTACCGCATCGCCTGCCTGCACATCCGCCTGCCGGCACTGCGGGAACGGCGGCGCGACATCCCGCTGCTGGCCGAGGCACTGCTCGACCGCATCAGCGAATCCACCCGCAAGGCCTGCGAACTGGCACCGGAAGCGATCGAGCAGCTGAAGGAGTACAGCTATCCCGGCAACATCCGCGAACTGCGCAACATCCTGGGCGCCGCCGTTGCACGCAGCGTGTCCCGCACCATCGGCGCACAGGATATCGCCGCGGTCATCGACGATATGAAAGGACGCCGTCAGCCGGGCTGCGCCCGGGAGGCAAGGGGAACTTCGGATGACGGCGCGAGGCAGCCGCCCACCCCGGCCGTCACCCTCGACGAGGTGGAAGCCAGGCACATCGCGCAACTGCTGAAACAGCATGACGGCAACCGCCGCAAGGTGGCGTCTGCGCTGGGCGTCAGCGAACGCACCCTGTACCGCAAGCTGAAGCGCTACCGCCTCAGTTGAGTCGCTGCGGCCGTCCTTCTGCCGCCAGCAACTCCTCGACGCGGCGCACGACTTCCGCCTGATCCCATTCCAGCGCTCCGCGGGCGCGCCAGCGGATGCGGCCGCTGGTGTCGATCAGGAAGCTGCCGGGGTAGACCTTCACGCCCCACGCGCGCGCGCGTTCACCTTCCTCGTCCAGCAGCACCGGGAACTCCAGCCCCAGCAGCCGCACGAAACGCCACACGGTCGCGCGGCCCTCGCCCACGTCGACGGCCAGCACCCGAAAGGGGCGTCCCCGCAGACGCTCGGAGAGCCGCTGGATCGAGGGCATCTCGGCCAGGCAGGGGCGGCACCAGCTGGCCCAGAAGTTCACCAGCACCACCTGCCCGCGCAGCTCGGCAAGGTCGTGGCGCTGTCCGCCCAGATCCTGCAGCACCAGCGCAGGGGCCTGCTGCGGCGGTGATACGGCGCGCAGCCCGGTTGCATTGGCGGCAATGGCAACGCATGCCAGCGCTGCTCCCATCAAGCTCCGCATCCTGTTCATCATCTCCCTTCCCTCTCCAAAAACCATCCGGGCACAAGGCAGGAAACTGTGTCCGAAATGACAAAATCTGTCATCCCTGCCAGAGCCTGACAACACTGACATGTCAGCCTCTCCTCGCTGACAGCAGGCGTTGTCGCACCCCGCGAAGTTTATCCCCGAAAATTCAGCATGTTAATAATTTCCCAAACCCGGCCCGCTTGTTGCTATCTACTTGATCAAAACCACGCACGCCCGAACGACGCCAACGCCGAGAGAGGAGAATGACCATGGAACGCCTTTCCCCCGCTACAGACCGCGGCTGCTGCCAGGATATCCCGATGACGAGGCGCGTCGCCTTCCTGATCCTCTACCTGTTCGCGGGCTCACTGCTGGGCCTGGCGCTCAGCGGCGAGGCGTTCGCGGACGACCACCACCACGGGCTCAGGATCGACTCCGCCAAGTACGAACAGGAGAAGGATCGCTTCAAGGTCAAGGGAACGGCCGACAAGCGGGCCGAAGTCAGTCTGTACGATGCCGACAGCGATGTGCTCCTTGCCACCGTCAGCGCCGACAAGGAGGGCAAGTGGAAATACGAGGAACGCCATCCGTCCGCCATCCCCTGCCGGGTACGCGCCCGCTCGGGTGACAACAGCGACGAGAAAGCGGTGGAACACGCCGACGACTTCCCCGGCGGCTGCGGCCTCGACGACGGCGGCACCCCGCCCCCGGGTGGCAACCCGCCGCCGGACGCCGGCCTCGGCAAGCAGACCGACTTCAAGATCCTGATGAACTACGAGCTCGGCATGCACTGCACGGGGTTCGAGTTCGCCTACTGCTGCGTGCTGCCACCCTACAATTCCATCCTGGCGCAGGTGGTCAAGCCGGAGAGCAACGGCGGCGCCTTCCCCACCCTGCTGGAAGGCGATCCCAATATCGGCAAGGACTTCGTCGGCCGGGAGACGGTGCTGCGCGACAAGGAACTGGATGGCAACGGCAACTTCAGGAAGTACGTGGTCAAGTACTGGCACGAGGCGCAGCCGCGCAACGACGGCCGCGGCAAGCCCCAGAGCAGCACCCTGATCAGCAACGTGGAGCTGAACTCCCTGCTGATGTGGAACACCACCTACGACGTGGCCGCCGTGGACGCCAACAACGCCCTCATCACCGGCGAATACAACGGTGCCTACGACGTGGTGCAGGGTGACGGCACCATCGAACCGATCAAGGACAGCTACGCCAACGGCTGGCTCAACCACCTGTACATCTATTCCGACCTCGAGGGTGGCAATCCCGCCAACTCGACACTGGAGAAGGACAAGATCCGCCTGGGCCTGCCCAACCTCAACGCCAGCACGCCGCTGTCGCTGCAGCTGCCGGTCAACAGCGGGCCGGCCTTCCACCCGGTCGGTCCGGACGGCAACAACGGCCCGACCGACAACGTGCTGACCTTCTCCGGAGAATCCGGCACCGTGGTCTTCACCCAGGCGCGGGTGCTGGAAAACCTGCCGGTAATGCTGACTTCGCCGCGCATCTGGGAGGCGCTGGGCCTGCCGCTGACGCCCTTCGAGGACAGTATCGACTTCTACGGTGACCCCGGACTGGTGGACGAGGACTCCATCCGTCCCTTCGTCGCCATGAAGGCGCAGCTGCACGAGGCCAACTGTGACGCCAGCGGCAACTGCAGCGCAGGTCCGGCCGTGCTGGACCGCGCCGGCAACCCGGTGATCGGTTTCGGCACCGCGCCCATCGACATCCCCAACTGCGAGCGCTGCCACGCGGCGGTGGACACCCCCAACAGCCCGCACGCCTCGGTCGGGGATCCGATCTATCCGCTGGTGCAGGAAGAGGAGAACTTCTGGAACGCCTTCTACAACATCGACACCGCCGCCGGTGACTCGGACTGGTACACCCGCCTCAAGGGTGCCGCCATCAGCATGCTGGCGCTGCACGACGACCAGCACGGCACCAGCTTCACCCTCAACTATCCCGGCTGCAGCATCGCCGGCGGCGACTGCGGCAACCTGCCGCAGAACACCCGCCTCGGGCACGAGAGCATCATCTGCCAGAAGTGCCACGCCGACAACGTCATTGCGGTGGTCAAGTCCGCCTATACCGACGCCAGCAAGACCGAGCTGATTCCGCCGGTCACCGAGGCCATCCACTGGAACCACCGCAGCCAGAGCGAGGGCGGCCCCATCGTGTTGTCGGACGCGCTCGGTCGTGACGGCGGTTGCCAGGGCTGCCACCCGGCGCACCGCTCCAACGGCGACATGCAGGGCTACCCCATCACCAAGGGGGGCGAGAACTTCTACGCCAACAGCGACAATCGCCTGGCCTCCGGCGGCTGCTTCGTCGGCCGCGACGTGCACTCCAACCCGGGCCGCGACAGCGACGGTGCCGAAACCCCCAGCCACCTCAACGCCATCGGCCAGTGGCTGGTGGACAACGTGGCCAACGACAGCGGTCAGGACCGGGGCATCTGGTGCACCAACTGTCACACCCAGTTGAGCCAGGAACTGTGGCGTGCGGAGGACTGCACCGACCTGATCAACGGCGACTGCATCACCAACCCGCGCGCCGAGCCGACGCTGGCCAGCGTGGCCGCGGCCGTCGGTGTCAGCGAGGCGCAGGCCATCTCCTGGCTGGATCCCAAGGACAACATCAACGGCCTGACGCCGGACGGCATCGACCACACCCACGACATCTGGAAGTCGTCCATCTCCGACGCCAACGTGGCCACCATCGAGGTGCGTAACGGCGCGCCCTGGGGCACCACGGACGCCGACGGTGACTTCAGCGTGCGCATCCTCGACTTCTGCACCACGCCCGACTGCGTGAGCGCGGCCCAGGCGAAGCTGGATGCCGAGGGCAACGGCGGCACCGCCGTCCCGGTGCCCTTCTCGGCCGCGACCGACGGCCGCGACCACTGGCTGGCGCCAGGCGAACCGCACTGTGCCGACTGCCACCAGGCGCCGTACACGGAGCAGAGCGGCAACCACAACCCCTACCCGCCGTTCAACTACCCGCGCAAGGCCTCGCTGATGCGCTACTCGCGCGGTCACCGGGACATCACCTGCCAGGGCTGTCACGAGTCCATCCACGGCCTGTACCCGGTGACGCCCGGTATCGACACCACCACCTACGCACAGGCGGCGTCGCTGAACCACGACGGTTCGCACGGCCCGCTCAAGTGCGGTACCTGCCACGACATCGACCCGACCACCGGCGTGCCCAGCATCGTCTGTGCGCCCGGCTCGGAGTCCGGCCAGTGCGACGGTGGTCCCGGCCTGCACTTCAAGGGCACGCCGATCAAGAACGACTTCGACGCCGCGGTGTCCTGGGCACACAGCTTCACCGACGAGGCCGATCCGCTGGACAGCCTGTGCCTCAACTGCCACGAGGACGAACGCAACAAGGTGTCGGTCAGCGAGGACGACTGGCTGGAGCATGCCCTGAAGAAGCGCGTCACGCGCAGGATCATGGACCAGGTCGAGACCAGCCTGTTCGGCTCGGTGTTCGGCAGCACCGACCCGCTCAACACCGTGTGCCGGGGTTGCCACGACGACAAGCGCCAGAAGGTGGCCTGCAACGAGAAGGAGTGGAAGGAACACCTCCTCGAAGGGCGGGTCAACGACGGCGTATGGGAGGACGTGTCCCTGCAGCTGACCGGTTCCACCTGCGGCTGGTAAGTGAAGACGGCACCCGTCCGGAGCATCGGACGGGTGCCGCCCGGGAACCCCCAGCATCAACCCCTACAGGTACTCATTCATGAACAGACCGCTGTCCGCCACCTTCCTGCGCACGCTTCCGGCTGCCATCCTGTTGCTGCTGACGCTCGCGATCCATACCGGCACGGCCGCCGCCGTCGCGGCCGAAAGCAGCATCGCCGGTCCCCCACCGGTAGAGGACGACGTCATCGCCCGCGTCGGCGACCAGGACATCCACTTCGCCCAGCTCAACACCATGCTCAACAGCTCGGCCATCGTCGGCCTGTCGGTGCCGGCGCTGGGCACCACGGAACGCAACCGCGTGCGCATCACCCTGCTCGACAAGATGATCAGCGCCAACCTGCTGTACCTGGATGCGCTGCAGCAGGGACTCGACCGCGACCCGCAATACCAGGACGAGGTGGCGCGCTTCTCCGAGGCCCTGCTGGCCTCGCTCTACCGCAGCCGCTACCTCATCGGTGAACTGGACGTCAGCGAACAGGAGATCCAGGACTTCTATCACGATTCGATCGCGCCGGGGACCGAACTCACCGACGCGGTGCACATGGCCATCGAGGCGAAACTGCGCAAGCAGAAACTCGCCCAACGCCAGGCCACCCTGCGCCAGCGCCTGCGCGAGGACGTCAGCCTGGAGATCCGCGACGGCATCATGGATGCCTCGCTGGACCCGCAGCGCAAGGACGGGGACGTGGTCGCCACCATCGACGGTGAACCGCTCCTGTGGAAAGAGATCCGGCCGGTCATCGAAGCCGTCGACCGCAAACAGGCGCTGATGGAAGACGGTCTCGGTATCGATACCACCAAAGACCGCTTCGAGGCCATCAACCGCGTCGTGGACAACCGCATCCTGGCGCGCAAGGCGCGCACCAGGGGACTGGACCGGGATCCCCTGTATCTGGGACGCCTGTCCGAGTTCCGCAAGACCCGGCTGATCAACCTGCACCGCAAGCGACTGCTCACCCGTTTCCAGCCCGACGACAGGCAGATCGAGGAGTGGTATGCCGCCAATGGCGAGCGCATCCGTACACCGGAGACTCGCAAGATCCAGATGGTGGTGCTCAAGACCCGCGAGCAGGCGGAACGCATGAAGCAGCGCATCGAGGCCGGGGAACTCACCATCTACCAGGCCGCGCGCGACCACTCCATCGATCCAAACGCGAAGAAGACCCTGGGTGAAATGGGCTGGGTGGCAAAGGGCAGCGGCTTCCCGGCGCTGGACGAACTCACCTTCCGCTTGCGCCCGGACGAACTCGGCGGGCCGGTCGAATCACCCGCCGGCTGGCACCTGGTCACGGTGCTGGACGTTCGCGATGCCCGCAATACCGATATCGCGGACGCGGCCACGCGCAAGACCGTGCGACGCCTGCTGCTGCGCGAGGCCCTCGACCGCTATGTCGTGGACCTGCGCCGCAATCACTTCCAGGTGTCCGTCTACGACGACCGCCTGAACCGGCTCTTCAGGCAGGAGAGCGAGTGGGTCAACCGGCTGGCGGAGAAAGCCGGCCAGCCCGGTTCCATGACCCGGAAACGCGTCGAGGAGATGAAGAAGTTCATGGCGCAGTGAGCGCGCCCGGCGCTCAGCACCAGCTGGCCTCGCCATACTGGCGGTCGTGGAGCAGTTCGCGGATGTTGGCGTCGATGATCCGGTAGCCGATGTTGCCGTAGAGGCGCTGGCGCCCCTCGTTGAACACCAGCGTCGGGCTCCCGGGCACCATGTACTCGTCGCGCGCCTCCAGGTCCTGGTGCAGGGCCGCGTGGGCGGCGCCACAATCGATCATTTCATGGATATCTTCCAGCGGCAGGCGCATGTCCTGCGCCAGCGCATCGAGTGTTGCACGGGCGGCGATGTTGCGCGCCTCGGCGAAAAAGGCATAACGCAGGCGCCAGGCATACTCTTCGGAAGGACAGCGCCCCTGGCCATCCACCAGCGGCGGCACTGCCAGTGCCCCCTTCCCCTCCAGCAGCTGCAGCGCCTTCAGATACAGGTGGGCCGGCAGCGAGGACTCCGGTGGCTCGTGCAGCCACACCTCGGGATGCAGCGTGACGTGATCCCAGCCGGCGGCCACCTCCTGCAGGTGACGGTTGAACGCGGCATAACCGCCCTGATCCTTCCAGCCTGCCTCGATGCGCCGGTGCGCCGCCGCGAACACCGGAATGAATCGGTGGATCAGCTCCACCCGCTCCCCATAGTCGGCCCGGATCTGGTCGAAGCGTACCTGGGCACCGTAGGCCCAGATACAGAGCACGTCGGAAAAAATCTCGATACTGATCTTTTTCATCTCTTACTCCGGTTGCCTGCCAGACCCGGCATCTTCGATACCCGCCTTCAGAGCGCTGGCAAAATGCGTCGCGTATTCCTGCGCGGCCCGGCCGAACTCCCCGGCGAGCGGCTTCAGCACTTCGGGACGCGGCTGTCCCGACAGCTCATCCATGAACACCTTCTTGACCTCGGTCGGCAGCACCAGGGTGTCGTGAAAATTCCGGCATACGAAGGTGGCGTGGTAACCGCGACCGTAGAACACCTCGTCGATACCCACGCGCACCTCGATACCGGGCAAGTCGACGCGTGCCAGGCGCTCGGCCCAGGCTTCAATCGCTTCCTGCCAGCGCTCGTGATCCAGCTGTTCGGTGCCGATGTTGAACAGCGGCACCTCGCCCATGCCCGGACGCCGGTAGTTGTAGGCGTGCACGTCCCACACCAGCACGCGCCGATGAAGGGACTCGAGCCGTTCGTAGAGGGCGCCCAGCACCTGGTAGAAGGCGCGGTGCTTCTCGCGGCTGCGTTCCCGCTCGTCGGCATCCGGTGGCTGGCGCCACACGACCTGTCCCCAGGCCTGTTCGTGTATACAGGCCTGCGGGGAGCGATTGAGGTCATACTCGAAACGCGAGTCGTTGCCGACGATCGTGATCGGCAGGCCGGCAATGAGGTCGGCTGTCCAGGGATCCTCCTCGTAGCGGCGCTGTTCGGCGGACAGTGCACACTTGGCGGCCAGCTGCGGGTGCATGCGGTGACCATTGTGGATCGCCGTGGCGACGAAATGCACATAGTCCTCGATCCTGACGAAGAAGGCATCCTCGTTGACCGAGGCGTGCAAGGGTTCTCCGGCACGGATCGCCTGCACACATTCCTCGATGCTCAACGACTCCATTTCCGCAGTTCCCGCCCGGTCCTGAAAGTCCCATTATAGCGGCCCCTGAGCACGCCCGGCGCTTTTGATTTTTGTCCGGTGAGGGGCTACGCTCGCAGTCGGATCGACGTGCCATTCGGCGCGCAGACAGGAGACCGACATGTCCGATCGCAGCGATTCCAGCGCTCCCTACTCCCTGCTCGGCAAGGTCGAGGGTGCCGAGAAGGCCTTTCTCAAGGGACGGCGGCGCAAGGGTGACGACCTGGAGAGTGCGGTGGCCTTCTTCCTCGAGTTTCTGCGCGGCTTCGAGAGTTTCGACTTCGATACCCCCTGCGTCACGGTGTTCGGCTCGGCGCGATTCGCGGAAGACCATCCCTACTACCAGCTGGCCCGCGAGACCGGCGCTGTCCTGGCTCGCGCCGGCTACGCGGTGATGACCGGCGGCGGGCCCGGCATCATGGAAGCCGCCAACCGTGGCGCCCGCGAAGGCGGCGGCCTCAGCATCGGCTGCAACATCAAGCTGCCTTTCGAGCAGAAACCCAATCCCTACCTCGACAAGTTCATCGAGTTCGAACATTTCTTCATTCGCAAGGTAATGCTGGTCAAGTATTCCAGCGCCTTCATCGTCATGCCGGGCGGATTCGGCACCCTCGACGAGGCCTTCGAGGTCATGACCCTGGTGCAGACCGGCAAGCTGGAACGCTTCCCCGTGGTAGGCATGGGGGGCGACTTCTGGAGCCAGCTCGGCGTCTTCGCCCGCGAGACCATGCTCAGGGAGGGCGTCATCAGCCCCGAGGATCTCGAGTTCATCCACCGGGCGGCAACGCCCGAAGAGGCGCTGCAGATCATCCAGGACCACTGAAGCAGGTACACGGGTGTTTCTGCGCTCCCTGGAGATCAGGAATTTCCGCAGCATCCGCCGCGGGCGGCTGGATTTCGACGACACCACGGTACTCATCGGGGAAAACGACAGCGGCAAGTCCAGCCTGTTCGATGCCCTCGGACTGGCACTGGGACCGGCAGAGGACCCACCCCGTTTCGAGGCCCATCACTTCCACCGCAACGGCGGCGAACCCTCGGCGCCGCCGGTAGGCCCGATACAGATCCGCCTCGTTTTCGAGGAGCGCCAAGCCGGTGAGTGGGACGGGATCGACCGCGGCGAACTGAACCCCCTGCTGGAACCCCGCGCAAGGCGCCGCCGGCGGCTGATACTCGAGATCGAGGGCCAACCTGCATCGGCTTCGGAGACGGTGGCCGCGCGCTGGAACATCCACTCGCCCGGGAGCGCGCACCGCAGCTCGGACCGCGCCGCCCTCGCACGGCTGCGTTCGCTGAACCGACTGCTGCGGCTGCGCGCCGGCAGCCTGCTCGATCCGCCGCCGGGCTGCCAGGCTGATGAAGCATTGCCACCGCTGCCTGCAGAGCTGGCGCCGCTGGCCAGGGAAATCGAGGGGCACTACCGGGCGCTGGTCTCCGGCACCTCGCGTCACGAACGCAGCGAACTCAAGGCCGGCTACGAGGCCGCGCTGGAGGTGCTCGCACAACGGGCGGTAAACGGGCATTCCGCGGGCGCCCTCGCCGGTTCCCTGGTGGAGGAGATTCTCGACCGGCGCGGGCTCGACAGCGGCCAGCACCTGCAGGCCTTTCACGGCTCGGCGGCACAGCAGCTCGGCATACTGATCCTCACGGCCGCCATCCTGCGCCACTTCCCGGGACGCGCCACCGGCGGCAGCGAATTCCTGCTGCTGCTGGAGGACCCGGAGGCACACCTGCACCTCATGACCCTGGCCTCGGTGTGGGGGCTGCTCGACCAGCTGCCGGCCCAGAAGATCATCAGCACCCAGTCGGGCGTCCTGCTGGCGGCCACGCCGCTGCACAGCCTGCGGCGGCTGACGCGCCAGGAAGGCTACCTGCGACAGTGGCGGGTGCGTCGCAACAGCCTCAAGGCCGACGAACTGCGCAAGCTCAGCTATCACATCCGCGTACGGCGCGCGGACGCGAACTTCGCACGCTGCTGGCTGCTGGTCGAGGGCGAGACCGAATTCTGGATCCTGCCGGAACTGGCACGACTGTGCGGCTACGATCTGGCACTGGAGGGCGTCGCCTGCGTGGAGTTCGCCCAGTCAGGGCTGGTGCCGCTGATCAAGATGGCCCGCGAACTGGGCATCGAGTGGCACCTGCTCAGCGACGGCGACAAGGCGGGGCGGGTCTATGCCGACACCGCACGCGCCTTCGTCGGCGACGAGCCCGAGCAGCAGCGCCTGACGAACCTGCGCCAGCGCGACATCGAACACTGTTTCTGGAAGTACGGCTATGCCGGGGTCTTTGCCCGCGCCGCCCGCATCGCCTGGCCCGCCGACGGTCGCGTGCAGCCACGGAGCGTGATCAACCGCGCCATCAAGCGCCATTCCAAGCCGCACATGGCCTTCGAACTGATCGTCGCCGCGGCGGCAAAGGACTCCCCCGGCGTACCGGCACCGCTGAAACAGATGCTGGACACCTGCGTACAGCTGGCGCGCGAGGGCGCAGCCGTCCGGGAGCCCGCGGAAACCGGGCGCAGACGCCGTTGAGCGCAAACGGCTGTCGCCGGACTGGTATGGTTTACCGCCTCCGTGCAGTACAGCGGCTAACCCTGGTTGTAGTCGTGGGTGATCTCCTCGCCCGGCTGGATGTCGCGCACGGCACAGACTTCGAGGGTGTCGTAGTAGACAGCGTTGGGACGGTCGCTGTGATTGATAAAGCGAAGGTCGCACTGCACCCGGATACCGCGCTTTTCGTCCAGCCACAGCACATACGCGCCGTCGTCCGTGGTCGGTTCTCCCCTGATCCTGCCGATCAGGCTGCCGGCGGGTATGAATCGTCTTGCAAAAAGCCCTTTCCCGTGGATTGGACTGTCGTCTACATAGACCATGAACGGCGATCCCCCTTTGCACAACTCGTGGAAAGCACAAGAGTATAACCGACCGGCACCCCCTCACTACAGGCGGGAACTATCCACCAACGGGGGAATCTGATGAGAGCCGCGAACGGCGCCTTCGGGGACCACAGCCGGATGGCGTTCCCGTTCGCAACTGGTACACTGCCGGCTTGCGGATTTTCGCCATGGAAACGGGTAGGGGGAGCAGGCACATGAAACAGAAGTTGAAGCGTTCCTTGACCTCTTTGCTCCCCGTCTCTCCGGACCGCCGCGGCAACTGCAACGACTGCGGCGAGTGCTGCAGGCTCCCGAACCGCTGCCCCTTCCTGCGCACCCGGTCCGACGGCGGCGGCAGCCACTGCGCCATCTACCGGATCAGGCCGCTGAACTGCCGCAAGTACCCGCGTACCGCCGACGAACTCATCACACCCGAGCGCTGCGGCTATTATTTCGAAGCGGACATCTCCCTCCCCCATGACTCGCCAGCCACGGAGATCGAGGGCGTCTAGGCGCGCCCGCGCCGGATGCCCCCTGAATCCACCATGCCCGTAGACGACGAGCGGGACGGGCTGGACTGGGGCCCCTATCTCTCCGAGCGCGCCTGGGGCACGGTGCGCGAGGACTACAGCGAAAACGGCAATCCCTGGGAGTATTTTCCGCACGAGCACGCGGCTTCGCGCGCCTATCGCTGGAGCGAGGACGGCCTCGGCGGCCTCTGTGACCGCCAGCAGCGCCTGTGCCTCGCGCTGGCCCTGTGGAACGGTCGCGATCCGATCCTGAAGGAACGCGCATTCGGGCTGTCGGGCGACCAGGGCAACCACGGTGAAGACGTCAAGGAAGTCTATTTCTACGCCGACGCGACGCCCACGCACAGCTACCTGGACTACCGTTACTGCTATCCGCAGGCGGCTTTCCCCTATGCCGCGCTGATCGAGGAGAACCGCCGAAGATCCCGCAGTGACCCGCCGTTCAACCTGGTCGATACCGGTGTCTTCGACGACGGCCGCTACTGGGACGTGCGCGTGGAATATGCCCGCCGGTCAGCGGGAAGGATCCGGATGCGCGTCCAGGCCAGCAACCGCGGTGACGAGACCGCCGAACTGTGGCTGCTGCCGCAGCTGTGGTTCCGCAATGACTGGTCCTGGGGCGAGGAACTGGAACGCCCGGAGATCAGGCCGAATCCCGACACGAGCGACAGGCACTGGGGCGTCATCGCCCGCCACCGCAGCCTGGGTACCCTGTACCTCTATGGCGAGGGCGATCCCGAATTGCTGTTCACCGAGAACGAAAGCAACTTCGAACGCCTGTGGGGGACACCCAACCGCTCACCCTGGGTCAAGGATGCCTTTCATCGCTATCTCGTCGACGGCGAACGGCAGGCCGTCAACCCGGAGCGGCGTGGCAGCAAGTTCGCCGCCGCCTGGCAACTGGGCGCGGCGCCCGGAGAGACGCTGCGCCTCGAACTGGTACTGAGCGAGCACCCGCTGGACGAACCGTTCGCGGACCACGCGGCAACCTTCGACCACGGCCGCGAGGAAGCCGCGCGCTTCTACACCGGGCTGCTGCCGAACGCCTCGGCCGAGGACCACGCCATCCTGCGCCAGGCCTTCGCCGGCATGATCTGGAGCAAACAGTTCTATCACTACGACGTGGAGCGCTGGCTGCAGGGCGACCAGCTGCCACCGCCCGCCATACGCCGCCAGGGGCGCAACCGTCACTGGCGGCACCTGCAGGCGGCCGACATCATTTCCATGCCGGACTGCTGGGAGTATCCCTGGTTCGCCGCCTGGGACCTCGCCTTCCAGGCCGCCACCCTGGCGCACATCGATCTCGATTTCGCCAAGGCGCAGATCGAACTGCTGGTCAACGAACGCTACCTGCATCCGAACGGCCAGATACCAGGCTGCGAATGGGCCTTCGGTGACACCAACCCGCCGGTGCACGCCTGGGGTGCGCTGAAGGTCTTCCGTGCCGAACAGGCGCAGCGGGGCAAGGGGGATACCGCCTACCTGCAGCGCGTGTTTCACAAGCTGCTGCTCAACTTCTCCTGGTGGATCAACCGCAAGGACCGCAGCGGCCACAACCTGTTCGAGGGTGGCTTCCTGGGGCTGGACAACATCTCGGTATACAACCGTTCCCAGGAGCTGCCACCGGGCTATACCCTCAAACAGGCGGATGCCACCGGCTGGATGGCGATGTTTTCGCTCAACATGGCGGTCATGGCCCTGGAGATCAACCGCGACAACCCGCAGTACGAGGACATCGCCATCCAGTGCTACCGGCAGTTTCTCGCCATCGCCAACACCATTGCCGGCGGCGACGACGGCGGCGTGTCGCTGTGGGACTACGAAGCCGGTTTCTTCAAGGACCTGCTGCTCACGCCGCACGACGGAGCGTACCGGATCGACGTCTACTCCTGGGTCGGGCTCATCCCCATGTTCGCCTGCGAGGTCGTCGACCGGCGCCTGCTGCAGGCCGCGCCGCGTTTTCGCCGGCTGCTGCGCGAACACAAGGGCGGCCTGTTCCAGGGAAATTACATCTGTGCCTGCCCGGAATGGGAAAACGAGCGCGGCGAACACCTGCTCGCGCTGGTGGACCACTCGCAACTGCCGCGCATCCTGGAGCGCCTGCTCGACGAGGACGAATTCTTCTCACCCTTCGGCATCCGCAGCGTCAGCAAGATCCACCAGTACCGGCACGAGCTCGGCATGCTCCCCGGCCTCGGGGAGGCTCGCATCGAATACCTGCCCGGTGAATCCAATTCGGGACTGTTCGGCGGCAACTCCAACTGGCGCGGACCGATCTGGCTGCCCACCAACTACGCCCTGATCCAGGCGCTGGAGAAATACCATCGCTTCCTGGGCGACGGCTTCACCGTCCCCGTCCCGCAGCTGGACGGCCAGCCTCTGCACCTGCGCGAGGTGGCCACCCTCATTTCCGAGCGCCTGAGCGCGCTGTACCGGCGCGACGACGACGGCAGGATCCCGGCAATGCCGGATCACCCGGTCTTCGATGGCAAGGGGGAGCCGCTGTACAACTTCTACGAATACTTCCACGCCGAGACCGGCCAGGGTCTCGGCGCCGCCCACCAGACGGGCTGGACCGGCCTGCTGGCCAACCTGGTCATGCGCCGCTACCACCGCGACATCCCGGTACGCGGCCTGGACGGCGCACCGACCTGAACGGTCTGCGATCGGGCCTAGGAGCCTGTCCGAGTAATGATGGACCTACTGCGAGCGCACCACAGCGGCCCCTTTTCGCGATCCTTTTCGTCGCATAGTCCCCACTATGCTCCTCAAACGATCGCAAAAAGTGCCTCGCTGTGCCACGCTCTCGCTACGGCCCCCATTACTCGGACAGGCTCCTAGCACGATCGAATTCCCCTATGCCGAAATACAGAGGACGCATTACCCTGGAGGAGTGCGACTGGCTACAATTGCACCTTTGCCAATCGCAGGACAGACCCGATGCAGAGCGGACCAAGAGAGATCACCACGCCTTTTCGCCCCATCCCCCTGGACGTACCCGAAGGCATGGCGCCCAACGAGTTCTTCAACAGCACGGAAAACCTCGCCGACCTCGAGCACAACAACGGCCTGCTGCGCAACCCGGAGAACCTGCTGCTCTACCGCAAGGCCCTGGGCCACAGCAACCTGTTCGACACCTCCATCATCTACAACACCTCCAAGTGCATCCTCAACCCGCTCGGGCGACCGGTACGCCGTACCCAGGTGCCGGACGACGTGAAGCACGTGTGGAACCGCATGAACCAGATTCTCATCGACTACATGCTGGAACTGTTCCCCGACCCGGAGGATGCGCTGATCCTCGCCGGCGAGGCCAGCCTGGACGCCACCTGGCCGCTCACTTCCCCGGGGGTGCCCAGCATCCGCATGCTGCACAACCATTTCATCGCCTTCGACATGCAGCAGCTGCGCACGGCCAAAGCGGCCGATCGCGACAACCCCAACCTCACCGACGGCGGCCAGCACAGCCTGTTCCAGAAGCACATGCGCGACGTCTACCGGGATTTCTTCGACGGGCTGGACCTGAACATTCTCCGCCTGGCCGACGAGGGCAGCTCGACCATTCGCCTGACCGGCTACCCCCAGGGGCTGCCGAGCTGGGAGATTGAGGGCGGCGCGGAACGGCTCAAGGACATCTGCTTCTGGCGCGAGTACGACGAGATCCTCAAGGGCTTCATCGATTTCTACCGCACCTTCTTCACCCAGGTCTCGACCCGTAACGCACCCATGCCCAAGGATGCCTGGTTCCCCGAACAGATCGAAAGAAAGCTGCTGTTCAACAACGAATTCCTCGCCACCGCAAAGATGGTGCGCGACCGCTGCATCACCGATGCCAAGTATGCCAACGCCATCCGCTGGCAGCCGGCCTTCAAGCAGCTCATCTACCGCAACGACGAAGGCAGGCTGATCGTCACCATCAGCCAGAACTCCATAGGCAACGCCATCACCGAACTGCTGGGGGTGGTGGTGAAACGCGCACCCGACGCGGCCGCCTATGAAAAGGCCGAGCCGGCACTCATCGAAAAACTGCTGGAAGTCCGGCGGCGGCTGGTGCGCGCGGATCTGGGTGACGCCATAGAGACACCCTACTGGGGAACGGAATAGCCACGCCGGCGGCTTTTGGCCGAAGTCCGCGAAGGTCGGTCAGAAACGATTCTCGAGCAGCACCTCTTCCAGTGCCAGCTGCCCGGGGCGCGGCCAGGGTTCGCGCGTAGCCTTGCCGATGGCGATCATGTAGGCGATTTCATGATCCTCCGGCAGATCGATGAGTTTTGCCACTGCCGCGTAGTCGAAACCGTCCATGGGACAGCTGTCGTAGCCGAGTTCCCTGGCCATCAGCATGAGGGTCTGTCCCGCCAGGCCGCAGGAACGCATGCCTTCGTCACGTTCGACCTGCGGCTTGTCGCGGTAGTATTCGGCCAGTGCCGGCAACAGGAAATCCCGGACCTCCTGCGGAGCGTTGCGCCAGTAACGTTCCGGTTGCCGCTCCCAGGCCCTGGTATCGAAACACAGCACCAGCAGTTCCGAGGCATCGGTCACCTGGGCCTGGTCCCAGGCCGCCGCGCGGATCGCCTTGCGCTGTTCCGCATCGGTGATGCGCACAAAACGCCAGTTCTGGATGTTGAAGGCGGTCGGCGACAGGATGACGTGTTCCATCAGGGTGCGGAAGGTCTCTTCCGGCATGACGTGATCGGGATCGTACCACTTGATTGCGCGTCGGCTGCGTACGGCTTCACTGACTTTCATGATGTGTCTCCTCTGGGTCTGTATCCCGGTCTGCCTGCGGCAGCTGCCGGAACCTGGTGCTCACGCCGGATTCCGCCGTGTCAGTGCCCGCCCCTGGCACCGGCCGCCATGATCGCCAGCATGTCCTGGTTGATGAGGATGGCGATACGCTGGGCCGCTGGCGGCAGCTGGTGGCCGTCGACCAGCATATCGAGATTGACCATCATCAGCCTGATGTTCTCGTCTTCATCACGGTAAAGAGTGATGCTGCAGGGTCCGTAGTTGGCCAGCACCGGGCTGGCCTTGAGAAGGGTCACGGCCTGTGACGGTGAACAGAACTGCAATACCTTCATCATGGGCGACTTCGAGGACTCTTCCTGCTCGTCGAGCGCAGCGGAGGACACCGGCTGAAGCGACAGGTTCAGGGACTTCGCCTTCGCCACCATCGCCTTGATCGCGTCCTCCGCGTCGACCGCCGGATCCACGTCTGTCATGACCACCGTCTGGCTATCGCTCACGACACGGAAGGCGCCCCCTGCGGCCCGGGAGGATGCCTCCGCGGTCGCCGCCGGTGGAGTCATCGGTGCCGGCTGGAAATGATAGTCCGCCTTGATTCTGCGGTCGTCCAGGGTCGCCAGGTACGCCAGGATGTCGCGGGCCTCCGCGTCAGAGATGTCGTCGAAGGTGTCATCGATGGGATCGTTGTCATGGTTACGATCACCCCGGAAGAAGGTATGTATGCTGGACAACAGGTAGCCGGGATACTGCCCTGCCAGCGGCGGCGCATCCTTGTTCTTCTTGCCATAGCCGTTTTTCTTGTGACAGGTCTTGCAGTCTTCCTCGTATTTTCTCTTGCCCACCTCGGCATCGCCGTTCTCGAAACGGATGTTGTAGGCGGGATCCGTGCCGATGTCCTGTGCGGCAAGATAATCGGAGACCGCCTCGATTTCCTCCCTGGACATGTTGTCGAGGTCGGAGACGGCCACCATGAGATCGTTCTTCCGTGCTCCGGTCTGGTAGTCCCTGGTCGCCTTGGCCAGATACCACGCGGGAAGCCCGGCCAGCCGGGGAGAACTGTCGCCCGGAACGCCCTGCCCGTACATCGCATGACACAGGGCGCATTTGCGATTGATACGTTCCCCCGTGTCTGAATCGGCTCCCTGGGCAGGGAACGAAATCGACCACAGGCACAACAATACGGACACAACGGCAGTTCGCATAATGACCTTCCGGATGAGGGACCGCTATCACGGCAGAGTATACCCGTTTCCGACGAGCATCAGCGTTATACCACGCCGGACGGGGCACGCAAGGCCTTCGGGAAGGAATGGCAGGGCGTGAATTGCGCGCGGGGGTAGTACCAAGCCAGGAAAAGAAGCGCTACCGGGAAGAAGCCCAGTCCCCGGAATCCGAACTGGACCTCTGAAGGCCGGAATCCGGAAGAAGCCGCAGCAGGGATTCAGGTCGCGGTACCGTTACCCGGGCAATTCCAGGACGCGTTCGAAAAGGCCTCATCGAGCGGCGTATTCGCATTGTGATTGGTGTAATTGGACAACGTCTTGATGCCGACACCCAGAATCACTTCCAGCAGCTGTCCCCGGGTATAACCCGCGTCGAGAAATTCCCGCACCGCCGCCTGCTCGGGAAAACCGCGTCGTGCGACCATCGATGCGGCAAGCCTCCGCAGGGCCTCGAGCCTCCGGTCGTCGATCGGGGCACCTTCACGAAGCGCGGCGATCACCGCTTCGGGCACCTGCTTCATCGCGGCAATGACAGTATGCGCACCCATGCAGTATTCACATCGGTTTTCAAAACTGACGGCCAGAAGCACGACCTGCTGTTCAACGGGCGTGAGTGTTCCGTTTTCAAACAGGCTGTTCAGGGTCAGGTAGGCGTTCAGCAGGCCAGGCGCTTCTGCCATGATGCCGAGCATGTTGGGAACAAAGCCATACGCCTTTCTGGCTTCCGCCAGCGTTGCGCGTGCGGCTTCAGGGGCTGTATCCACGGTGTGTATCGTATAGTCGATCATGTCGATCTCCTTGTGCTGAACGGTCGTTCCGGAGCGGGCAGGCGCATCAGTCCAGCAAGGCCATGGCCTGCGCAGCGATCGAGTTCAACAGCGACTGGTCCGGCCAGCTGCGTGAAATCACCCGAATGCCGATCAATGCGGCCAGCAACATGCGCGCAACATCACGCGCGTCGACAGCCGCATTGATTTCACCCAGCGCCTGACCCTCCTTGATCCGCTCACGGAAAAATCCCTGAATGACCTCGAAACCACTTGAAACGAGTTTTGCGATATCCGCATCATGAGGCGCGAGCTCCAGTGCCGTATTCACCAGGAAGCAGCCGTCCCGGTTCCTGCCGCCACCAGCATCGGCGGTCACTTCATCGAACAGGGCCTGAACGGCCTCCCGCGGACTGCGTCCGGACCGGGCCCTTGAGAGCACGGCGCTGACCTCACGATCGCTGTACCGCCTGAGCGCTTCGATGAACAAGGCGCGCTTGTCACCAAAGGTCGCATAGAGGCTCCCCCGGTTGACACCCATGGCGTCGACCAGATCGCGCATGGAGGTGGCTTCATAGCCCTTCGACCAGAAGGCCCGCATGGCCTTCCCCAGGGCCTCGTCCACATCGAATTGCTTCTCCCAGGGCATCACGCACCGGCTGTCGTCCGTCTCACCTGTAGGCTAGCTTGTTTGGAACGCTCGGTCAACACTCGGCGCCCTGCTCCGCCGCCTGGTTCGCCGTCCGTTCCGGCGGATTGTAATCCCTCACCAAGCAGGTACTGGTGACACTTGTCCAAGCCCCTGGTGGAATCGATCTGACAAGGTGGAGCGCGCTTCCGTGACAGGCGTTGATACGGGTAAAGGCGGACCATTTCGCATTCGCCGAAAGCGAACGCGAACCTTGGCGGAGAGATTTGAATTTGAAAACGACAGACAGCTGACTTCCGTGTCCGCCAAACCGTCATTGACGATGACGGGAAATTCAGAGCACGAAAACAGCGACTGGGAACGATGCCAGGATTCGTTTATATCGCTGTTTTATAGGGGAAATGGCGCGCCCGGAAGGATTCGAACCTCCGACCGCCTGGTTCGTAGCCAGGTACTCTATCCAGCTGAGCTACGGGCGCGTGGTTTGCAGAAGCCGCGAATTATCCATTAGCGGCGAC